>JBBRBN010000072.1:0-20170 GCA_038205755.1 Lysobacterales bacterium
GCTGCTTGCCTACCGGTTTGCGGGGCGGCGGTTTGACTGCGGCAGCCGGATCGGACTGGTGGAAGCGACGATCCGGTTCGCGCTGGATCACGATGACCTGGCCGATGACGCGCGAGCCTACATGCGTGCCGCGCTGGCTGAGACCTGACGTCAGCAGAGCCTCAGATGGCCCGCATGTTTCATGCGTTCGCGCGATGATCGCGGGAACATAGAGTCAGGCGAGGGCGGGTGGGCGTCACGAACCATCCGGGTTGGATGGACGGCTGTGCCGGCGTCGCTGCAGCCCATCGCGGAACGCAATGGCGAGCACCAGTACGGTGGCCGGAAGCACGCCATAGACCACCACCGTGGTGAGCTCGTCCTCCAGGCGGTGATGGCGGGCGTCCAGCACCAGGTAGGTTGCATAGACAACATACAGTGCCAGCAGGGTCGCCCCTTCATGGCGCGAGATCAGCCGGGTGAAGAAGATTGGCAGGCAGGCGATGGCGACCGCGACCATCACCGGGATATCCACAGCCAGAGCGGCCTTGGCCACCGGTAACCCGTAGTCGGCGACCAGCGCGCTGAGCCCGAGCACGCCGAACATGTTGAAGATGTTGCTACCGATCACGTTACCCACGGCAATTTCCCGCTGACCGCGCAGCGTCGCCAACACCGAGGTGGCGAGCTCTGGCAGCGAGGTGCCGGCAGCAACAATGGTCAGGCCAATAACCAGCTCGCTGATTCCGAAGCCACGGGCAATGGCAACCGCCGCACCCAGGAGCGCCTCCGAGCCGGCCACCAGCAAGGCCAGGCCGGCGAGAATCAGCAGGCCGTCGCGCAGGGGTCGTCGAGGTACCGCCTCGGCGGCCGCATCCACGCTGGTTGAGTCGCTGCGGGCTCGCCATATCGACCAGCCGATGTAGGCCAGAAGCAATCCGAACAACACGCCCCCTTCCATCCGACTGATCGATTGGTCAGCGCAAACCAGCCAGACCAGCAGCGAGGCGCCGACCATCACGGGCACGTCCCAGCGGATCAACTGCCGATCAACCGCCAATGGCGCCACCAGCGCCGAGAGTCCGAGTATCACCAGCACATTGAACACATTGCTGCCGACCACGTTGCCGATTGCAAGGTCGGGCTGATCCTGCAGCACGGCGCCGACCGAAACGGCCATCTCGGGAGCGCTGGTACCAAACGCAACCACCGTCAGTCCCACCAGCAGCGGAGAGACACCGAAGGCGGCGGCGAGCCGCGACGAGCCCTTCACCAGAAGCTCGGCGCCAAAGGTCAGAACAGCCATGCCCACGGCAAAGATCAGCAGTTGCAGCAGCATCGGGGTGTCTCGATCACAGGGGCGGCAGCGCTCATATGTGGGGGGCTGGGGGCAGTTGGGCAAGAGCCCGCGGCCGGCGGCTGTCGGTGAGCAGGCAACTGCTGATCAGGCTGCGCGAAGGCTGGCGCGGCCGCCGCAGTTCGGGCCGACGGCCGCCACCTCCCCAACTGGACCGCCCGGTCACGTCCGACCAAGCAGGGGAACTGGCCGCCCCTTCGACGCACCCCGGTGCGGGGTGCGGCGCGAGCCAGTCAGAGCGCCTCGATGATTCCCGCCGCTCCCATGCCGGTGCCAATGCACATGGTGACCATGCCGTATTTCTGCTGCCGGCGACGCAGGCCGTGAACGATGGTCGCGATGCGGATCGCGCCGGTGGCGCCCAACGGGTGACCCAGCGCAATCGCTCCGCCCAGCGGGTTGATCCGGCTGGCATCCAGCTCGCAGGTGTTGATGACCGCCAGTGCCTGTGCGGCAAACGCCTCGTTGAGTTCGATCCAGTCAAGCTGATCGCTGGTCAGCCCAGCCTGCTTCAGAACTTTCGGAATTGCCGCGATCGGACCGATACCCATGACCTCGGGTCGCACGCCGGCTACGGCAAAGCCGACAAAGCGCGCCAGCGGGGTGAGGCCGTAGTCCTTGATCGCCTGCGCGGAGGCCAGCAGCACGCCAGCAGCGCCGTCGGACATCTGTGAGCTGTTGCCGGCGGTGACGCTGCCACCGGCGCGAAACACCGGGCGCAGCTTGGCCAGACCGTCCACCGAAGTGTCGGCGCGCGGGCCTTCATCATTCTCGATCAGGACTTCGCGCAGACGCACCACATTTCCGCCCAGATCGGGCTGACGCGAGGTCACCTGATAGGGCGTGATTTCGCTGCGGAACTCGCCGGCCGCCTGTGCCGCCAGCGCCTTCTGGTGCGAGGCGTAGGCAAAGGCGTCCTGCGCCTCGCGGGTGATCTTCCATTCGTCGGCCACCTTCTCGGCGGTGATGCCCATGCCGTAGGCGATCGCGACATTGTCGTTGGCAAACACCTGCGGACTCATTGCGACCTTGTTGCCCATCATCGGCACCATCGACATCGATTCGGTGCCTCCGGCCAGCACCAGGTCGGCCTCGCCGAGGCGAATGCGGTCGGCGGCCAGGGCGACCGCCTGGAGACCCGACGAGCAGAAGCGATTGATTGTCTGGGCGGCCAGCGTACTCGGCAAGCCAGCCAGCAGCACGCCGATGCGCGCCACGTTCATGCCTTGCTCGCCCTCGGGCATGGCGCAGCCGATGATGGCGTCGTCAATGCGTCCAAGATCAATGCCGGGCGCTTGCGCAACCACCGCCCGCAGCACGTGCGCCAGCATCTCATCGGGGCGGGTGTTGCGGAACTGACCCTTGGGCGCCTTGCCCACCGGGGTGCGGGTAGCGGCGACGATGTAGGCGTCCTGAATTTGCTTGTTCATTGTTGAGATCCTGGAAAGTCGCGAGGGAGTCGTTGGAATCGCTCAGGTGTCAGGTCCAGCAGCCGTTCCGTATGCCTGGGGAGCGCAGTCTGCACGCCCACCTGGAACGGGAACTTGGCTTCTGGAACTGCTCCATCAGTTCCGCAGGGGCTTGCCCGTGGTGAGGGTGTGGACGATGCGCGCCTGCGTCTTGGGCATCTGCGCGAGCGCCACGAAATGCTCTCGCTCCAGTCGCAGCAGCCACTCCTCGTCGACCAGCGCGCCGCGATCTACCTCGCCACCGCTGAGTACGGTGGCGATCCGGGTAGCGACTTCCATGTCATGTTCCGAGATGAAGCCGCCTTCGCGCATGTTCACCAGCATCATCTTGAAGGTGGCGATGCCAACGTCGCCAGCGACCGGTATGCGACGCGCGGGCAGCGGCGGGCGATAGCCGGCATCGGCCAGCGCCAGCACCTGGCTGCGCGCGACATGCAGCAGCTCGTGGGCGTGGAACACCACGATGTCGTCCGGGCGCAGCAGCTTCATCTCCTTGGCTTCCAGCGCGGAGCTGCTGACCTTGCCCATCGCGATGGTTTCGAAGTAAACCTTGAGGCCCGCGAAGACGTCACCGCCAGCGCCCGCCGCGAGTCCCACGCGGGTGGCAATTTCCTTGAGGCCGCCGCCGGCCGGCAGCAGCCCGACGCCGGCTTCAACCAGTCCGATGTAGCTCTCGAGCGAGGCCACAGTTCGTGCCGAGTGCATCTGGAACTCGCAGCCGCCGCCGAGTGCCAGCCCTCGAACCGCGGCGACCACCGGCACAGTGGAGTACTTGATGCGCTGGCTGGTGGCCTGGAAGGTCGCCACCATCGCCTCGAACTCCGCCAGCTTGCCGGCCTGCAGCGATGCCATGGCGCCTGACAGGTCGGCACCGGCCGAGAACGGCTCGCGCGCCTGCCACAACACCAGGCCCGTGAACTCCCGCTCAGCCACATCAACCGCCTGCTGGATGCCGGCCAGCACGCCGTCCGAGACGGTGTTCATCTTGGTCTTGAAGCCGAGCACCGCGACGCCATCACCGTCGGTCCAGCAGCGAACGGCGTCAGTTTCGAACACGCTGGTGCCGAGGTCGGCGCGCTCGCCAAGCACGGGGTCGGGAAAACGTTGCCGCGCGTAAACCGCCAGCCCCGAACGCGGCGTCTGCTTGCCGCTGGCCGGGCTGTAGCTTCCTTCCGCCGAGTGCACGCCGCTTCGTCCATCGCTGACCCAAGCCGGCAAAGGCGCCTTGCCCATGCTTTTGCCAGCGGCAATGTCATCGTTGATCCAGTCGATGACCTCCTTCCAGCCGGCCGCTTGCCAGGTCTCGAACGGCCCCAGCGCCCAACCGTAGCCCCAGCGGATCGCCAGGTCGACGTCGCGCGCGGTGTCCGCGATGCTCTCCAGGTGGAACGCGCTGTAGTGGAACAGGTCGCGGAACATGGCCCACAGAAACTGCGCCTGGACATGCTCGCTGGCGCGCAGGCGGGCGAACTTCTCGGCCGGATTCTTGACCTTGAGGATCTCCAGCACCTCGGGTGCCGCCGCGCCGGTGGCCAGGCGGTAGTCCTGCTTCGCCAGATCCAGCACGACAATGTCCTTGCCGCGCTTCATGAAGATGCCGGCGCCGGTCTTCTGACCCAGAGCGCCCTTGGCAATCAGCGCCTGGTGCCAGGCCGGCGCCTGGAAGTAGCTGTGCCATGGATCATCGGGCAGCGTATCAGCCATGGTCTTGATGACGTGCGCCATGGTGTCCAGGCCGACCACGTCGGCGGTGCGGTAGGTGGCCGACTTGGGACGGCCCAGCAGCGGGCCGGTCAGGGCGTCGACTTCGTCAAATCCCAGCCCGAAGGCTTGGGTGTGATGCATGGTCGAGAGGATCGAGAACACGCCGATGCGATTGCCGATGAAGTTGGGCGTGTCCTTGGCATACACCACGCCCTTGCCCAGCGTGGAGGTCAGAAACGTTTCCAGCCCTTGCAGCACGGCGGGATCGGTGCCGCGGCAGGGAATCAGTTCGGCCAGGTGCATGTAGCGCGGGGGGTTGAAGAAGTGCACGCCGCAGAAGCGCGGCTTGACGGCTTCCGGCAGCGCGTCGGCCATCGCATTGATCGAGAGTCCCGACGTGTTGGATGCCACTACCGCGTGCGGCGCGATGTGCGCAGCAATTTTCTTGTACAGGTCTAGCTTCCAGTCCATCCGTTCGGCGATGGCTTCGATGATCAGGTCGCACTCGGCCAACAGCGCAAGGTGCTGATCGTAGTTGGCGGGCACGATCGACTCGGCCAGCGTCTTCGAAGCAAATGGCGCGGGCGACAGCTTGCCGAGTCCGGCGATGGCTCGATTCACGATGCCGTTCGGGTCACCGTCCTTGGCGGCGAGGTCAAACAGCACGGTGTCGACGCTGGCGTTGACCAGGTGGGCGGCGATCTGGGCGCCCATGACGCCGGCGCCGAGCACGGCTACTTTGCGGATGCGAAGAGTGTCTGACATGGATTTCGTCCGATGGCTGGAAATGAGTGGGGATGCAGGGTGCGGAGCAGGATCACAATGATCAGCTGGTGCGGAGTCCGCCGGCGGCAAAGCGGATCAACTCGGCGGCAGCGCGCTCGCAGTGGACTTTCTCACTGACGTTGTCCGGCCGCTTGATCTGGCCGAAGTCGGCCATGGCGTAGGTCAGCGCTCCAGACAAAAAGTCCAGGCGCCAGTAAAGCTGCTCGCGGGAAAGTGTTGGCAGGCACAGCGCAGTGGCGCGGGCGAACTCGCGCATGACGTGGCCGTAGTTCTCGGATAGGAACTTGCGCAGACTGTCGTCCTTCTCAGCGTAGGCGCGGGCGATCACCCGCACGAACACCGAGCCCCCCTGCCGATCAATGGTCAGCGCCAGGGCGGGCTCGATGAAGGATGCCAATACGTGCTCAAGCGATCCGGCGCTCTCTGATTCAGCAATGCGCAGCGCTGCCAGACGGCGAGCGCTGAGATCGTCGAGCCGTCGGCGGAAAACTTCGTTGACGAGGTTGCTCTTGGACCCGAAGTGGTAGTTCACCGCTGCCAGGTTGACGTCGGCACGGCTGGTGACTTCCCGTAGCGAAGTCTCGGCAAAGCCGTGCTCCGCAAACAGCCGTTCAGCCGCACTCAGGATCCGTTCCTTGGTGGAGAAGTGTGGTGAGCTCAAGACCGTTCAAACGCTCGTTTGAAAGGGCGACGATACGCCGCCGGAGACAGGTTCGTCAAACGTGCTGCTGGAATGCTCGGCAGGCATGAGGGAGTCGCCCAGCGCAGCCGGTTGCCCGTCAAATAACGAACCAGAGTCACCGAGTTGAGACGCTTTTCCCTGTATTTTCGGGTGCTTGACTGATACTCTTTGCGGGTTTCTCGCGTTTCAGCCTGTCCTGCGCCAGCTGCTGGGTGTCCTGAAATTTTACATTTGCCCATTGATTTTCCGGAGTTTTGCATGGCGCTGGAGCGCACCATTTCCATCATCAAGCCCGACGCGGTCGCCAAGAACGTCATCGGCGAGATCTATTCCCGCTTCGAGAAGGCCGGCCTGACGGTCGTCGCTGCCAAGATGAAGCACCTCTCGCGCCGGGAAGCGGAAGGCTTCTATGCGGTGCACCGGGAACGCCCGTTCTTCGCGGCACTGGTTGAGTTCATGATTTCCGGGCCGGTGATGATCCAGGTTCTGGAAGGCGAGGGCGCGGTGGCGCTCAACCGCGAATTGATGGGGGCCACCAACCCCAAGGACGCAGCGCCGGGCACGATCCGCGCCGATTTCGCGAGTTCGATCGATGCCAATGCCGTGCACGGGTCCGACTCGCAGGAGAACGCCGCCATTGAGGCAGCCTACTTCTTCGCTGCGACTGAACTCTGTCCGCGCTGATTCACACGATGCAGAACACCGACGCCAGCGCCGAGGGAATCGTGATCAAGCGCGATCTGGCGGCGTTCGATCTGCCTGCGGTTCGGGTGCCCAGCGGGCGCCTGAACCTGCTTGAGCTGGATCGCGGTGGGCTGGAGCGATTCTTTGCCGAGCAGCTTGGGGAGCAGCGTTTCCGAGCCCACCAGGTGATGAAGTGGATCTATCACCGGCACGTCACTGATTTCGCTGCCATGACCGATCTCGGCAAGTCGCTGCGGGAGAAGCTCGAGTCGAGCGCCGAAGTGCTGCCGCCGAAGATCCTGTTTGAGAAACCTTCGGTCGACGGTACGCACAAGTGGCTGCTCGGCATGGATGGCGGCAACGCCATTGAAGCCGTGTTTATTCCCGACAAGGGTCGCGGCACGCTGTGTGTGTCGAGTCAGGTCGGCTGCGGGCTCAACTGTCAGTTCTGCTCAACCGCGACGCAGGGCTTCAATCGCAACCTTGGCGCAGCGGAGATCATCGGCCAAGTGTGGATCGCCGCCCGGCATCTGGGTAACGTGCCGCATCGTCAGCGCAAGCTCACCAACGTGGTGATGATGGGAATGGGCGAGCCGCTGCTGAACTTTGACAACGTGGTCACGGCGATGAGCGTCATGCGTGACGATCTGGGACTGGGCTTGGCCAACAAGCGGGTGACCCTGTCGACCGCCGGACTGGTCCCGATGATTGATCGACTCTCGCTTGAAAGCGACGTGTCGCTGGCGGTTTCGCTGCACGCGCCCAACGATGAGCTGCGCACCGAGCTGGTGCCGCTCAACAGGAAGTATCCGATCGCCGAGCTCATGGCGGCCTGCACCCGCTACACCGAACGCAAGAAGCGCGAGTCGGTCACGTTCGAATACACCATGATGAAGGGCGTCAATGACACGCCCGATTTGGCCCGCCAGTTGGTAAAGCTGATGCGCCGGCTGCCGAGCAAGGTCAATCTCATTCCGTTCAACCCGTTCCCGGGTACGCGCTACGAGCGTTCGACCGAAGTCGATATCAGAGCCTTCCAGACTGTTCTGCTGGACGCTGGCGTCATGACCACCGTGCGTCGGACGCGCGGCGATGACATCGATGCAGCCTGCGGTCAGCTTAAAGGCCAGGTGGTTGACCGAACGCGGCGCCAGGCGGATTTTCGACGCAAACTAGAGGCCGCGGCACTGGCCGAGACAGGCGTATCCGATGCCGCCTAGCTCTCGCCATGTCAGGCGGGTGGCGCTGGTCAGTCTACTTGCGTGCGTGCTGGCCGGCTGCGCCACTACCGGCGAAAGCGGTAGTCTGCCCAAGTCGCGCAAGGTGGATCAGGCGGCTATCGATTCGGCGGCGCTGCAGGTCAAGCTTGGCCAGGGCTACCTTTCCGAGGGCGAGCTCGAAATCGCCCGCGACAAGCTGAAGCGGGCACTTGAACTGGATCCCAACTCGGCTGATGCGCACACCCTCATGGCCGTGCTCAGCGAGCGCATCAATCGTCCCAAGGCCGCCGAGCAGTTCTACCGTCGTGCGGCCGAACTGAAGCCCGAGGATGGATCGGTCAACAACAACTACGGCACCTTCCTGTGCGGCAGTGGCCGCTTCGAAGAAGCCGAGAGCTATTTTCAGCGTGCCCTTGACGACCCGTTCTACCGTACTCCCGCCGTTGCCTACACCAACGCTGGCTCCTGCGCGCTCAAGTCAGGTCGGCCCGACGCGGCCGAGGTTTTTCTTCGCAAGGCCATCGAACTCGACGCCAGGAACAAGCCGGCCCTGTTCGAGCTGGCGCGCATTCATCTTTTGAAGGGCGATGCCCTGCGCGCCAGAGCGTTTCTGCAGCGCTTCGAGGCGCAGACCAAGACGGCAGATGTCACCGCACTCGAGCTGGGCGCCCGCATTGAAGAATCAATCGGCAACGCCAAGGGGGCTGCCGAGTATCGCTCGCGCATTGCCGCTGAATTCCCCCAATACAGGCCGCCTGCGAGCGTCGATGGAACACCTTCGCCATGACTGATCAAGCGACACCAGGCGCTGCTGCGGCCACGCTGGGCGCGCGCCTGCGCGCGGGCCGCGAGGCGCGCGGGCTGACGGCCGCAGACGCCGCGGCAAAACTGCGCATTTCCCTCGCGATTGTCGAGTCCATCGAGGGCAATGATCTGGAGCGATTGGGGGCGGTCGTCTACGCCCGCGGCTATCTGGCCAGCTATGCGCGCTTGGTCGATCTTCCGATCACGGTGGTCGACAGCGCACTGCGGCGGATTGTCGAACCGCTGCCGGTGCTGCGAAGCACCACGCATGTCTCGCACGGCCGCTTTCTTCTTGATCGCTACACGCGGCGTGCAGCGTCCATCGTGCTGACCGCTTCAATCGTGGTTCCAGTCGTCTGGCTGGCCACGGAGGAGCGCCTGCCGGTTCAGCCGCTGGCGTTGCGTTCGCTGGACAGCGCCGCTTCGACGCCGGATACGACGGCTGCGCAGGCATTGCCAGGCAGCCAGTCCGCAGAGATGGTGGGCCCGCCGGCCGGGCTCGCCGGTGCGGCGGAGCCATCGACAAGAATGGACCCACAGCATGACGTCCCGGTGGTAGCGTCATTCGCGCCCTTCCTTGGTGCGCGTCAGGCGGCTGCGGATGTCGAGACCAGCAGCGGCGGCTGGCGGTTGGTCTTCCGCGGCGACAGCTGGGTCGAGATTCTTGATCGCAATGGCCAGCGGCTCGACTTTGGAGTGATCCGGGGTGGCAGCGAGCGTCGCTATCCGGCCGGCAGCGTCGCCAGCGTTGCGCTTGGTAATGCGGGCGTGGTGGACGTCATTCGCGATGGCGAGCCGTTGCTGATCGCGCCTTTCCAGCGGGCCAACGTGGCGCGCTTTGCGGTATCCTCCAGCGGCGAACTGACCCCGGCCGGCGGCTGATTCGAGCCGGTTCAGGCGAGGCTCACCTCGCCTCCCCATCCTTCCCTTCTTCGGCGCAGCCAGCAGGCGGGCGCCCGCAGCGAGATTGTTATGGCTATTGATCTGATGGACGAACACGAACAGGGCGAACAGGTTCGCGCCTGGCTGCGCGACAACGGTGGAGCAATCATCGGCGGTATCGCGCTGGGCGTCGCCGGCATTTTCGGCTGGCAATGGTGGGGCGATTCGAAGGTCGAGCATCGCATCGATGCCGCCACCCAGTATCAGGCGTTGGTTGAGGCGGTAGACCGCAAAGATCGGGATGCGGTGGACGGTTTGGCCGAGTCACTGCGCAGCGGGTACGCCGACACGCCCTACGCGGCGATTGCGGCGTTCACCTTGGCCGATCAACAGCTGGCGGCAGGTGAGACCGAGAGTGCCACCGTCAGCCTGCGCAGCGCGGTTGAGCTGGCGCCCGACGCTGCTCTCAAGGGGCTGGCACAGATCCGCTTGGCCCGTGCTCAGCTCGGCGGGGGGCAGCATCAGGCAGCACTGGATACGCTTGCGGTTGTGACCGCAGACGCCTACCAGGGGATTGTCCTTGAGCTGCGCGGCGACGCGCTGTTGGCGCTCGGCAAGGCCGATGAGGCGCGCGATGCATATGCGGCATCACTGACAGCCCTTGATGAAGCGGTCGCGCCGTCCCGGCGTATCGTTGAGCTCAAGCTGGTGGATCTCGGCGGCACGGTTCCAACCCCGAACGCGCAGGAGTCCTGAGCATGAACTGGCGTCTGGTGCTGATGCTGCTGGCGGCGCTGACGCTGGTCAGCGGCTGCAAGCTTTTCAAGGGTCGCACCAACAAGGACAACATCGAGCCGCCGGCAGAGCTGGTCAAGTTCGATTCGACACTCTCGGTGTCACGCATCTTCAGCTCCGGAATCGGCAAGGGTGAACGCAAGCTGGGTATCCGTCAGCCGCCCGCCGTTGCCAATGATCGCGTGTTCACGGGGTCACCCAACGGCCGCCTGACCGCGTTCGATGCGACCACGGGGAAGACGCTGTGGGAAGACAAGAGCGACCTGCGCTGGTCCGGTGGGCCAGGAGTCGGCGAAGGCACCCTGGTGGCCGGAACGCTTGATGGCCAGGTCGTTGCCTTCAATCCTGACAGCGGCACCGAGCGCTGGCGTGCACAGGCCACGTCCGAGGTGATCAGCACCCCGGCAATCGGTCGCGGTTTGGCGGTGGTGCGCTCCAACGATGGTCGAGTGTTCGCATTTTCGATCACCAGCGGTGAGCGCCGCTGGGTCTATGACCGCGGCCTGCCTTCGCTGACGCTGCGCGGCAACGCGCGACCGGTGATCGGCGCCAACACGGTGTATGTGGGCTACGACGGCGGCGACATCGTGGCACTCAAAATTGAGGACGGCAGCCTGATCTGGGAGCAGAGCGTCGGCGAAGGCGAAGGTCGCACCGAGCTCGAGCGGATGGTGGACGTGGATGGCGAAATCGTGGTGGCTGGATCAGAGGTCTACGTTGCTGCTTACAACAGTCGCGTTCTGGCTCTCGATACCGGCAGCGGTCGCCCCCTGTGGACGCGGGACATGTCTGTTTACGGCGGCGTCGCGCTGGCTGGCGACAAGCTGCTGGTGAGCGACGCAGACGGCACCGTCTGGGCACTGGACAGACGGTCGGGTGCCTCGGTATGGCGCCAGGATGGACTCGCGCACCGTTGGCTGACGACGCCAGGCGTGGTCGGCGATCATGTCGTCGTCGGCGATCTTGAGGGCTATCTGCACTGGCTGACGTTGGATACCGGCAGCCTGGCCGCCCGCGAGCGCGTGGCGCGAGATCCGCTGCGTGCGACTCCGCAGGTGCTTGGTGACGTGGTCTATGCGGTAAGCATAGACGGCGATCTCGCCGCTTACCGTGCGGCGCCCTGAGGCGGCTGCGCGCCAGGAGTCGATTCCATGCTTCCGCTGGTTGCCCTGGTGGGCCGGCCGAACGTCGGCAAGTCCACCCTTTTCAATGCCCTGACGCACAGCCGCGACGCCCTGGTGGCGGATCAGCCCGGCGTGACCCGTGACCGTCAATACGGCGTCTGCCGGCTGACCGAGCGGCCGTTCATGGTGGTGGACACCGGTGGATTGACCGGGCAGGTGGAAGGGATTGCCGGCGCCGCCGCGGTGCAGGCTGAAATTGCGATGGCCGAGGCCGACCTGCTGCTGTTTGTGGTCGACGCGCGTGATGGTTTCACGGCCGGTGACGACGATATCCTGCGCAGCCTGCGGCGCGGCGGAAAGCCAGCCATGCTGATCGTCAACAAGACCGACGGCACCGATCCGGTCCAGTCGTTGGCCGAATTCGCGCGCAGCGGGCTGCAGCCTGCAATGGCGATTGCCGCGGTGCAGAATCGCGGCATTTCGCTGCTGCTGGCCGAAGTGCTGGCCAACTTGCCAGACGTTGGCAAGGATGAGTTTGCGGATGATTACGATCCGGAGCGGCTGCGCCTGGCGATCGTCGGGCGACCCAATGTGGGCAAGTCGACGCTGGTCAACCGGCTGCTTGGCGAGGAGCGCGTCATCGCTTCCGAGGTGGCGGGCACTACCCGCGACGCCATTTCCGTGGACCTCGAGCGCGACCAGCGGCGCTATCGTCTGATCGACACGGCCGGTATCCGGCGCCGTGCACGGGTCGAAGAGGCGGTTGAGAAGTTCTCGATCCTGAAGACGCTGCAGGCAATCGAATCCAGCCAGGTAGTGGTCGTCATGATCGACGGCAGCGAAGGGGTCACCGACCAGGACGCCACCGTGCTCGGCCACGTGGTGGAATCCGGGCGTGGTTTGCTCGTTGCTGTGAACAAGTGGGATGGCTTGAGTCGTGACCAGCGTGAGCAGTGCGAGCGCGACCTTGAGCGCAAGCTGAGCTTTGTCGCCTACGCACCCATCGTGAATATTTCGGCCAAGCACGGCTCCGGCCTGCGTGAGCTGTTTCGCGCTATACACAAGGTGCATGCGTCGGCAACCCGCGAGCTGGGCACGTCGGACCTGACCAAGGCGCTGGAAATCGCCTACGACGCGTTCCCTCCGCCGATGGTGCGGGGTCATGCGGCCAAACTGCGGTTTGCCCATCCGGCGGGCACCAATCCGCCCACCATCGTCATCCACGGCACGCGAGTCAGTTCGCTCACTCCCACCTACAAACGTTACCTGGAAAACTTCTTCCGCAAGCGCTTCAAGCTGGTCGGGACGCCGCTACGGCTGGAGTTCAAGGCCGCTGCGAATCCCTACGAGGGCAAGAAAAACGTTCTCACCGAGGGCCAGCAGCGCAAGCGTCAGCGACTCATGCGGCACGTGAAGCAGCGCAAGTCCTGACCTGCCGAGTCACGGGTTGCTCGCGCGGGTCATCCCGAACACCGCTGCACGCGCCTCATCGCGCGACACCGGAGTGGTCTGTTCTGCAGACGCGGCCTGATACCACCGGACCAGACTGTCGCGCGAGAACCCGGCGAGCGCCATGAGCTCGTCGTCCTGCACGTCCGCGCGCTGCTGCAGATGCAGGACCAGCTGGCGGAAGGCCGCAGCTTCAATCTCGGTTCGATTCATGACGGACGTCGGCATGGGCGATAATGCGCGCCTCACTTTAGCGGAATCGGAGTCCGGATGGCGGCGCGCCTGTTGGACGGAAAGCGTATTGCCGACCAGTTGATCGAGGGACTGGGTGCTCGCGTTCAGAGTCGGCTGCAGTCTGGTCTCGGCGCACCAGGCTTGGCCGTTGTTCTGGTCGGTAATGATCCCGCGTCCGCCGTCTACGTGCGCAACAAGCGCCGCGCCTGCGAGCGGGCTGGCGTAGTGCCGTTCGATTTCGACCTGCCTGCGGACACCCCGGAGTCCGCCCTGCATGCCTTGATTGAGCGCCTCAACGCGGACCCGCAGGTGCACGGCATTCTGGTCCAGCTGCCGCTGCCGCCGCATATGGATGCGACGGCGCTGATTGACCGGATCGATCCGCGCAAGGATGTCGATGGATTCCATGCCGAGAACGTCGGCCGGCTGGCGCTGCGACTGCCCGGGCTGCGGCCATGCACGCCACGCGGCATCATCACTCTGCTGGGTCACACTGACCAGCCGGTGCGCGGTCGCAACGCGGTCGTCATCGGCGTCAGCAATCATGTTGGTCGACCGATGCTGATGGAGCTGCTGATCGCCGGGACCACCACCAGTGCCTGCCACAAGTTCACTCCCGCCTCGGAGCTGCAGCGGCAGGTGGAGCATGCGGACATTGTGATCGTCGCGGTGGGGCGACCCGGACTGATCGCCGGCGAGTGGATCAAGCCTGGCGCGGTGGTGATCGATGTGGGGATCACCCGGTTGGCAGATGGCAGCCTGAGCGGCGACGTAGGCTATGCGGCAGCCTGCCAGCGGGCCTCGTGGATCACCCCGGTGCCCGGCGGCGTGGGGCCAATGACCGTGGCTACCCTGATCCAGAACACGGTTGATGCGGCAGCTGCGCTCGAACAAGCTCCCACCCTCAACGCCTCTTTCTGACGTGCACTGAGCCGAGAACATGCCGCGCCAACGGTCACCCAATCCAGTTTCCCCTGGAGAGTTCCCCGGCGCTCGTGCGCAGCCGTCGGGCACCCGGAGCAATGAGGACTTCCGGGAGCGGAAGACACCCTCGCATTCCGTTGCCGTGCTGGGCTTTGCAAGGCTGCGGCGGCGACTGGCGCTGCTGGCCGAGCCGCTGCCTCGAACTGTACTTATTGTCGCCGCGCTGCTGCTGGCCGGCTGTGCCTCAATCGCGCAGCGTGCCGCTGATGACCTGGCTAGCGATCTGGAACGCGGCATTTTCAACCATGACGACCCGCTGACGGTAGCTGCAGGTCTGCCGGCCTACCTGCTCCTGCTCGATGGCCTGATCTCCAGTCGCCCCGACAACGCGCCACTGCTTGGTGCCGCGGCCAGCCTCTACTCGGCGTATGCCGGAAACTTTGTGCACGACGCGCCGCGTGCCGCACGCCTGAGCGCGCGAAGCTTCGACTATGCCCGCCGCGCGACGTGTGTTGATTTGCCGACACTCTGCGGCCAGCTCGACGGTCAGGTTGACGCGTTCGCGAAAGCGGTTGAAGCGTTGCCGCCGTCCGCGGCGTCGGCGCTGTACGTTCTTGGAACCACCTGGGCCGGCTACATCCAGGCGCACAGCGACGACTGGGCGGCGATTGCGGCGTTGCCAAAGGCGCAAGCGGTTCTGGAGCGGGTGGCCGAGATCGATCCGGACTTCCAGCAAGGCCTGCCATGGGCCTATCTTGGCGTGCTGCACAGCCTTCGCCCGGCGGCGGTGGGTGGGCAGCCGGAACGAGGCAAGGCGGCTTTCGAGCAAGCGATCACGCGCTCGAAGGGCGCCAATCTGATGGCAAAGGTGCTTTATGCGGAGCACTATGCCCGACTTCTGTTTGATCGCGAGCTGCATGATCGGCTGGTCAATGAGGTGCTGGCTGCCGATCCTCGGCAGCCGGGCTTCACGCTTGCCAACACGCTGGCTCAAGCGCGCGCTGCGGCGCTGCGCGATGCCGCCGATGACTACTTCTGACCGGAGCCACCCCATGTATCGCCGACTTCTGCTGGTTTTCGTGCTTGCCTGTGTCGCGCCCGTGACCCTGGCGCAAACGCTCAAGATCGCCACCGTTGCTCCGGAGGGCTCGGCCTGGATGCGCGAAATGCGCGCTGCTGCCAGCGCCGCCGAGGCCGCCACCGAAGGTCGGGTGAAGATCCGTTTCTATCCCGGTGGGGTGATGGGCAATGACGCAACGGTGCTGCGCAAGATCCGGCTTGGTCAGCTGCAGGGCGGCGCGTTCACCGGCAGCGAGCTGACCCCGATTTCGCGCGATGCCCAGCTCTACAGCCTGCCATTCCTGTTCCGCAACGGCGCCGAAGTCGCGGCGGCGCGGGCGGCGGTCGATCCGTTGCTGTTCGAGGGGTTTGAGAATGCAGGTTGGAAAGTGCTCAGCTTGAGTGGCGTGGGCTTCGCGTATCTCATGTCGAGTGGGTCGATCGCCGACCACGCGGCGCTGGTGTCGCGCAAGGTGTGGGTGCCGCAGAACGACGTAATCGCCGAGCGGGTGTTCCGCGCCGGGGGGGTCGCGCCGATCCCGCTGCCGCTGCCGGATGTCTTTACCGCACTGCAGACCGGCCTGCTCGACACCGTTGGCAATACGCCGGCCGGTGCAATCGCCCTGCAGTGGCACGGCAAGCTGCGTCAGGTGCTGGATCTTCCGCTGAGCTATATCACCGGCTACGTAGTGGTCGAGGGCAAGCCTTGGGCAAAGCTGCAGGAAGCGGATCGAGCGGCGGTGGCGGAGGCCTTCCGGGCCAGCGGGGCGCGGATTGACGCCGACAACCGACGGTCGGACGCCGATGCGATGAAGGCCCTGCAGGGGTTGGGCGTGACGCTGGTCGCCGCCGAGCCGGCCGAGGTCGAACGTTGGGAGCAGGTTGGTCGCAACGTGATGGAGCAGATGGGTCAGTCTGGGGAGTTGACGCCGACGGTGCTGGCGGCGCTGCAGGCGGTTCTGGCGCAGCAGCGTTCGGACGTGGGCGGGGCCGGTCACTAGCAGCCTGTCGGACTTAGCCCGCACGTTTCATGAATCTCACACGCCCTCGCTTGTCTGTTGTCCGCACAAGGAATTACCTCAGTCGGTCGTATGGACCGATACGACGCGACCTTCGGTAGTCCCTTGCGCGAACACCATCCTGCGCGATCATCGCGCGAATTCATGAAACATGCGGGCTAGTCACAATGGCTCAACGCCTTCCGGCGCGTCTGCTGCGCGCCGTCCACAGGATCGAAGACGGACTGCTGGCCAGCACCCTGGCGCTGCTGGTGCTGATCGCGTTCGGCCAGATCATTGCGCGGCTGCTGTTTAACACCGGCTGGCAATGGGCAGGGCCGACCGAGCGCCTGTTGATCCTCTGGCTGGCGATGCTCGGCGCGCTGGCCGCCACGCGCGATAATCGCCATATTGCGATAGATCTGCTGCCGCGACTGCTGCCGCCATTCTGGCGGCGCTTCGCCTGGGGCGCTGGCCAGCTCTTTGCGGCAGTCATTTGCGCGCTGCTGGCCTGGGGTAGTGTCGATCTGGTCCTGCTTGAATACGAGTCCGCAGGCATGGCGGTGGCGAATCTGCCGATCTGGGTTTCGCTGCTGATACTGCCGCTGGGGTTTTCGCTGATGGCCCTGCGAATGCTGCTCGCCGCCTTCTCGGCACCGCCGGTGGATTCGGATGTCGCCTGAGCTTTGGTTGGGCTTGCTTCTGATCGCGCTTGCCTTGCTTGGCGCGCCGCTGTTTGCGTTGATCGGTGGTGCCGCGATTCTCGGTTTCCATGCCATCGGCTACGACCTGGCGCTGGTTGCCGTGGAGTTCAATCGCCTAGCCGACATGCCCGGGCTGTCGGCGATTCCGCTGTTTACGCTGGCCGGCTATCTGCTGGGCGCCAGCGGTGCGCCGACCCGGCTGGTCCGTCTGTCGGACGCCTGGCTTGGCTGGCTGCCCGGTGGCCTGGCAATCGTGGCAATCATCACCTGCTCACTGTTTACTGCTTTTACCGGTGCCACCGGCGCCACCATCGTCGCACTCGGCGCCTTGCTCTACCCGGCCTTGCTGGCGGCCGGCTACCCGCGACGCTATGTGCTGGGCCTGCTGACCTCGGCGGGCAGCCTCGGACTGCTGTTTGCGCCGTCGCTGCCTTTGATCCTGTTCGGATTTGTCGCCGGACAGCTGGGCACGGATCCGCCGGTCAGCGTCCAGGACCTGTTTCTCGCCGGCCTTTTGCCAGGACTGCTGATGGTGCTGCTGCTGGTGGCGCACGCAATCTGGACAGGTCGTGGCATTGAGCGAACCCCGCGGACCTTCGACTGGCGCGTGGCGTGGGATTCGGTCCGCGCCGCCGGGTGGGAGCTGCCGCTGCCGGTGCTGGTGCTGGGCGGCATCTACGGCGGCTTCTTCGCTGCGTCTGAAGCCGCAGCGATCACCGCTGCCTATGTGCTGTTCGTGACCGTTCTGGTCAAGCGTGAAATATCGCTGGCCAAGCTGCCGGGCGTAATGGCCGATGCCATGCGCATGGTCGGCGTGATCCTGCTCATTCTGGGCGTCGCGCTGGCGCTGTCGAACTGGATGATCGATCAGGAAGTGCCGACCCGACTCTTTGAAGTGATCCAGCAGCGCGTCACCAGCCCGCTGCTGTTCCTGCTGCTGCTGAGCGTGTTCCTGCTGCTGGTCGGCATGTTGCTGGACGTGTTCTCGGCGATAGTCATCCTGGTGCCACTGCTGCTGCCGGTGGCAGCAGGATTCGGGATTCATCCCGTGCACCTCGGCGTCCTCATGCTGGCCAACCTTCAGTTGGGCTACTTCACGCCGCCGGTAGGTCTGAATCTGTTCATCGCCAGCTACCGCTTCAAGGCGCCACTGCATGAGCTGATCCGCGCCTGCGTGCCATTCTTTGTGCTGCTGCTGGGCGCAGCGCTGCTGATTGCGCTGTGGCCAGGGCTTTCGCTGCTGCTGGTGGAGTGAGATCGCCAGCCGCAGTCGTGGGCGGAGCGCTGATTGTCCGGCGCTGGGGCAGCCACATGGCACGGGCAGTGGCGCCAGCGAAGCAGCCTAGCAGCCTGTCGGACTTGGGTCGTCGAGGCGATTGCTGGCTGCGTAAGGACAGACAACGAAGATTCACAGGCCCATAGCAGCGCTATGAGCCAAGAATTGGCGGCGCGCACTTTTTTTGAACACTCGGGCCGCGCGGACGGATTTGCAGCCCGGCCGACCTAAGTCCAACAGGCTGCTGGGTATGCCAAAACCGGCACAACGCCGCGAGGGCACACTCCAACCCTGGCGTATAATGGCGGGCTTTACCCGCCGGAGTCGTCCATGCTGCGTATTCACGCCGAGGCACTGACCTTTGACGACGTCTCGCTGGTTCCGGCGCACTCCATCGTGCTGCCGAAGGATGTCTTGCTGACCACCCGCTTGACCCGCCGCATCAGCCTCAACATCCCGATCGTTTCAGCCGCCATGGACACCGTTACCGAGGCGCGGCTGGCCATCGCGATGGCGCAATTGGGCGGAATCGGCATCCTGCACAAGAACATGAGCGCCGAGCGCCAGGCTGCCGAGGTCATGCAGGTCAAGAACTTCGAGGCCGGGGTGATTCGCGAGCCGTTCACTGTCGGCCCCGACACCACGGTCGGCGAAGTGCTGCGGCTGACCCGGGCGCGCAATATTTCCGGCGTGCCGGTGGTGGAGGGCGGGCAGCTGGTGGGTATCGTCACCAGCCGCGACATGCGCTTTGAGAAGAAGCTGGATGATCCGGTCCGTCACATCATGACCAAGCAGGATCGACTGATCACGGTCGGCGAGGGCGCCAGCGACGACGAAGTCCTTGAGCTGATGCACCGGCACCGGATCGAAAAGGTGCTGGTGGTCGACAACGGCTTCAGCCTGCGGGGGCTGATCACGGTCAAGGACATCCAGAAGGCGCGCGACAATCCGAATGCAGCCAAGGACGCCGATGAACAGCTGCTGGTCGGTGCAGCGGTAGGGGTGGGAGGCGACACCGAGGCACGGGTTGAGGCGTTGATCAACGCCGGTGTCGACGTGATCGTGGTCGACACCGCGCACGGGCACGCGCAGGGCGTTCTGGACCGCGTGCGCTGGGTCAAGCGCCAGTTCCCGAAAGTGGAAGTGATTGGCGGCAACATCGTTACCGGCGATGCTGCGCTGGCGCTGCTGGACGCAGGTGCAGACGCGGTCAAGGTCGGCGTGGGCCCCGGCTCCATATGCACTACCCGCGTCGTTGCCGGCGTTGGCGTGCCGCAGATTTCCGCGGTCGGGATGGTGGCCGAAGCGCTGCAGGGGCAGATCCCGCTGATTGCCGATGGCGGCATCCGCTATTCGGGCGATGTCGCCAAGGCGCTGGCGGCAGGCGCGTCGAGCATCATGATTGGCGGTCTGTTTGCCGGCACCGAAGAGGCGCCCGGCGAGATCGAGCTGTTCCAGGGCCGCAGCTACAAGAGCTACCGCGGCATGGGCAGTCTTGGAGCGATGGAAAAGGGCAGTAAAGACCGCTATTTCCAGGACGCCTCGGACGCCGACAAGCTGGTGCCGGAGGGCATCGAAGGCCGTGTCCCCTATCGGGGCGCGCTGGGTAGCATCGTGCACCAGCTGGTTGGCGGCATCCGCGCCTCCATGGGCTACGTCGGCTGCGCCAACATCGACGAGATGCGCGAGCGCCCGAGATTCGTCCGTGTCACCAACGCCGGGGTGCGCGAAAGCCATGTGCATGACGTGCAGATCACCAAGGAACCACCGAATTACCGGATGAGCTGATTCGGGCCGGGGCGCAGGGCTCGGGGCTCAGAGCAGAGAGCTCAGGGCTCAGGCCCCAGGGCTCGGTGACCGGTAGTCGGCAACAGCAGCTGCGACCGGTGCGGCGATCTCCCGTCAACCCTTACCAACAGATGGTTCTTGCGCAGGACGACGGACGCCAGCCCCCAGCAGCCAGCCCGCAGCCGCCCCCAGCCGCCCGGCCCCCGGCGGCCCCCGCGGGCGGCGCCCCGGCGCCCCGGCCGCGCGGCGGGC
>JBBRBN010000073.1:0-19507 GCA_038205755.1 Lysobacterales bacterium
TGCGACGCCATAGGCCGACGTGATTGGATCGGATGCGTCACAGCAGGCGCTCTCGGCATACTTCGCGCATGCCGAACGCCTTTCCGTACTGGAAGATCTCCAGTTTCTACTTCTGGTACTGCGCGGCGCTTGGCGCATTCAAGCCATTCTTTGCTCGCTGGCTGCACGAACTTGGCCTGGAAGGGCTGGCCATCGGCACCGTGATGGCGATGTGGTACCTCAGCCGTATCGTCGCGCCGCCGGCCTGGGGTGCGCTGTGCGCCCGCTCGGCGTCACCGCTGCGCTGGCTGCAGCTGGGCTGTCTGGCGATGACGCTGTCATTTGCCTGCTTTCTGCTGGCGCGGGGGTTTTGGTCGCTTCTGCTGGTGATGCTGGCGTTCGGCAGCTTTGCCAATGCGGTGCTCCCGCAGTTTGAAGCGATCACGCTCGACCGGCTGGGTGACCGCCGCGACCGCTATGGCCGCGTTCGGCTGTGGGGGTCGCTGGGCTTTCTGGTTGTAGCGGTGGGCTATGGCCCGTTGCTCGACGTGACCGGCGTCGGCGCCCTGCCGCTGTTGACCCTGCCGTTTCTGGTTGCGACCTGTCTGGCCGCGCTGGTCAACGGGCGGCTGGCTGCAACCGTGCATGTCGGGCCGGTGCCGTCACTGCGCGAGGTCCTGCGCCGACCGCAGGTGCGGGCGTTTTTTTTGATCGCACTGCTGATGCAGATCGGGTTCGGACCGTTCTACGTCATCTACACCCTGCATTTGGCCGCAAACGGTCACAGTGGTTTGGTGATCGGCCTGCTCTGGGGGCTGGGCGTGGTTGCCGAGATTCTGGTGTTCCTGTTCATGAATCGGATCTTCGCGCGTTGGCGTACCGACGCCATTTTGTCCATCTGTCTGGTGGCAACTGCGCTGCGCTGGCTGCTGGTCGCAGGCTGGCCCGAGTCGCTGGCGGTCATGCTGCTCGCGCAGTGCGTCCACGCGCTGAGCTTTGGCGCCTTTCATGCGGCCTGCATGCAGCGGGTAACCGAGTTCTTCCCGGGACGGCTTGGTCAGCACGGTCAGGGCATCATGTTCGGCTTCAGCTCCGGCGTTGGCGGCGTGCTTGGCGCCCTGATGGCCGGCGGTCTCTGGCAGGCCAGCGGAGGAGCAGGGGCGTTTCTGGCCGCGGCAGTCGTTTGCGCGCTGGCCTGGCTGTTGGCCTTGCGTACCCAACAGGGCTGACAGCCGCCCGGTTCAGTCGATCAGGCCGGGCCTGACAAGCCCAGGCGGGCTGGGATCAGCCTCGATCAAAGCGAGCGTGCCGCGCCCGCGAGTTGCGTTGGCCAACTCGGTCCGCAGCGCTTCAACCGACCTGCGCGGCAACGCAATCCGCAGGCGCAGCCCGTCGCTGGCAAAGTGGCTGCCGTCGATGCTGGCGCGCTGCGCGGCGAGCATCCGGTACACCGCATCGGCATGCTCGAAGCCACAGTGGAGATCGCCCAGCACCCGCTCCACCAGCGGTTGGCGCGGCGCCCGGCGCACGCATTCCGCCGCGGTTCCACCGTACGCCCGGACCAATCCGCCGACGCCAAGCTTGATGCCGCCGAACCAGCGCAGCACGGCCACCAGCGCGTGGTCGATGCCCTGACTGTCGATGGCGTTGAGGATTGGCCGACCCGCCGTGCCCGCCGGCTCACCGGCATCGGAGCTTCGATACTCGCTGCCAAATCGCCATGCCCAGCAGCAGTGGCTGGCACCGGACTCCGAGACGCTTGCCAGCGCCTGCTGCCAGTCGTCAACGGCGGCCAGCGGCAGCGCGTGCGCGCGGAACCGGCTGCGGCTGATCTCGGCCTCGTGCTGCCAGCGTCCGGTCAGGATGAACATGTTCGCGTCGAGGCGTGCGGGCGGGGTCTGTGCGATTACGGGTGCCGGCGCTCTGCGTCCAGCCAGCGCTGGATGTCCTCAGGCAGGGCCGCATCAGGATAGTCGCTGGCAATCTCAAGCAGCACTCGGCGCAGACCCACCGCATCGGCGACCACATGCCGTCTGCGCGCCTGCTCGATCAGCTGTGCAAGCGGCAGTCGCTCGGTCTGCTGCGGCGTCTCGTGATCGGGTCCGGCGAACGAGTTGGCCGACGGCGCCGACGGCATCGCCGGCTGACTTCGCACGTCAGCCCGGCGCAGGCGGGGGGCGTCAATGACGGGCTCTGCGAGGGCGCTGTCCTTGGCCTCGGCTTTCGTCTCAGCTGACTGCCCGGCTGCCATTCCGGCCGACGCTGCTGCCTGTTCGTTCGCGAGCGCTGATTGGCGTTCGCGTTGCACGGTGGGCGGGCCGTCCTGCGCTTCCGCCGGCGATTCGAAGCGCTTCGGTGCGGCGGCATCGGTGGTCGGTGGCGGAGCAGGGAACGCTTGCGGCGCAGCTGTTGGCGCTACCCGATGCAGTTCGGCCGCCCGCTGCGCTGTCGCGGGCGCCGGCGCGCGCGCCGCCGCAGGCGCCGTCGATGCAGCATCCTCGACCGCCGGTTGCGGTCGAGTCGACTCCGCCGCTTGCCGCTCCGCCGCCGGCGCCTCGGAGTCACCATCTGCCGGCGCTGACGCTGACGCTGACGCTGCCGCGGGCTCGTTAGCGGTTGATGAGCTCTGCACGGTCGCCTGCGGTGCTGTCGGTGGCACGTCTGGTGGCAGCTCCACCGGGCTGATGGCGACCCGCAGTCCGATCCCCAGCGCAAGTGCCGCGGCCAGGGCGCCGCCCCAGGCGCGCAGCGGGCGACGCCGCACCGCAGCGTGCGCCTGGGCTCGGATTCGGGCGTCCAGCGTGGCGTCGGGCGTGGCGCTGTCAAAGGACAAGAGCTGTTTGGCCAGCGCAGCCTCGCCGGCAGTCAGCGGCTCTGTCGAATCGCGAATCATGGCGACAGCCTCGACTTCAGACGATCCATTGCATAGCGCAGGCGCGACTTCACCGTTTCGCGGCCAACCCCGGTGATCGCGCCGATCGCCTCAAGCGACAGCTCCTGCTCCAGCCTCAGCTGCAGCGCGATTCGCTGCTCGTCGGGCAGTTCGCCCAGCGCAAGCTGCAGGCGTCGGCGCAGCTCGAATTCCGACAGCAGGTGCTCGGGCTGCTGCGCTTCGTCCGCTGGCACCATCGCCAGCACGCCTTCCTGATCGCTGCTCTGGCCAGGCCGTACGCCGGCTCGGCGGTACTGGTCGATAAGCAGGCGATGCGCGATCTGGTAGAGCCAGGTCGAGAAGGCCGCCTCCGGGCGATAGCGCGCACGCGCGACAATCACCCGCGACCAGGTCTCCTGAAAGCACTCCTCGGCCAGTGCCCGCTGGCTCAGCCCGCGCAGGAGAAAGCGGAACAGCGGCGCCCGATGACGCGCGTAGAGCGCGTCGAAGGCCGCCGTGCTGCCGCCGGCATAGTCCATCATCAGGGCCTCATCGCTGCGCTCGGCATCCATGCCGGCAAGCGTAGGGCACCGCGCGGTCGGGTGTAAGCCCGCTGGCGCTTGAACGGGCAGGTTGGCATGAGAATTCGTTTCAAGGCGCGCGAAGCGTCGCGTGTTGGCTTGAACGGCCAACCGAGGCGAACGGGGTTGCAGCGTCGACTGACGCGAACCCAGCGCGCTGGCGGCACTCCCACACCGCCGTGGGACAACCGGAGGTGACCGAACTGCTACATTTCCACCATGAACGAACTTTCCCCGGCGCCGCTGATCCTGCTGCGCAATGCGGATGTCCACGCGCCTGAGGCCCTGGGCCGCAAGCAGCTGCTGCTTGGCGGCGGGCGCATCCTGTGGATGGCCGATGCTGCGGCCGAGGCGCCCTCCGGCCTGTCGATGGATGCAGTGGATCTGGACGGTCAGCGGCTGCTGCCGGGACTGGTCGACGGTCACGTGCATGTCACCGGCGGTGGCGGCGAGGACGGGTTTGCCAGTCGGGTGCCGGCGCTGCCGCTGTCGCGCTACACCGAGGGCGGTGTCACCACGGTCATCGGGCTGCTCGGGACCGACGACGTGGCCCGCGGCCCGCGCGACTTGATAGCGCATCTACGCGGTTTGCGTGAGGAGGGGTTGAGTGCCTGGGGCTACTGCGGCGGTTATCACCTGCCGCCGGTGACCTTGACCGGCAGCGTGCGCAGCGACATCGCGCTGGTGGATTGCCTGATCGGCGTTGGCGAACTGGCGATCAGCGATCACCGATCAAGCCAGCCGACCCTCGACGAGCTGCTGCGCATTGCGGCCGATGCGCACGTCGCCGGACTGATGTCCGGCAAGGCCGGTATCGTCCATCTGCATCTGGGCAACGGCGCTCGCGGTCTTGAGCTGGTCCGGCAGGCGCTTGAGGTCAGTGAGCTGCCGCCGCGAGTGTTCAACCCGACGCATGTCAACCGCCGCCGCCGGCTGTTCGAAGAAGCGCTGCTGCTAGCCCGGCAGGGTTGTTTTGTCGACATCACGGCCTTTCCGGTGGAAGAGGGCGAGGACGCATGGAGTGCCGCCGATGCGCTTGATCGCTACCTGCTGAGCGGCGCGCCGCCAGAGCGGGTTACGGTCAGCTCGGATGCCGGCGGCTGCCTGCCATGCTTTGATCACGAGGGCCGGATCTACCACATGGACATCGGTGCACCGGGCGCGCTGCTGGACAGCGTCCGCGAGCTGCTCAAGCGTGGCCGTCAGCTGGCCGAGATCCTGCCCGCGTTCACCAGCAATCCGGCCCAGCTCCTGCGATTGGCCGGCAAGGGGCGCATCGCGGCGGGGGCGGATGCCGACCTGATCGTGCTCGACAGCCAGCATCGGCTGCGTGACGTGATTGCTGGCGGTCGCTGGCATCTGCGTGACGGCCGCACCCTGCGCCGTGGATACTTTGAACCCGCGGCCAGCGTCAGCCACCCGCGTTGAGGGGCTCGTCGCCACGTCGCCCCGGATACTGAATGTCCCGGCGCCACCCCGAGCATCGGGTTAAAGATCAGCAGCCGAGACCGAATTAGCCCGCATGTTTCATGAATTCGCGCGATGATCGCGCAGGATATTGTTCGCACAAGGGACTACCGAAGGAGCGACGTATCGGGCCACACGACCGACTGAGGAAAATCCCTTGCGCGGACAAGAGACAAGCGAGGGCGTGTGAGATTCATGAAATAGGCGGGCTAAATACATGTCAACTCCAAGGATTCTGTAACGATGCCGAGTCATCCCATTGACGGCAGCCAACGCGGCTGGATCATTCCTATCGGCGGCGCCGAAGAAAAGGACAACCAGCCCGCCATCCTGGCGCGCTTCGTCGAGCTGTGCGGCGGTGACCAGGCCGACATCGTGGTGATTCCCACCGCCAGCCGAATGGCCGACACCGGCGCCCGCTACGAGCGCATCTTCGGGGAGCTGGGCGCGGGACGAGTGGAGTCGGTCGACTTCGACACCCGGCGCGACTGCGAGGAGCGCAACCGGCTGCAGCGGATCGAGCACGCCACCGGTGTGTTCTTCACCGGCGGCAACCAGCTTCGAATCACCACCCTGATAGGCGGTACCTCGGTCGCCAAACTCATCCGTCTGCGCAACGCGGCCGGCGTCCATGTGGCCGGCACCAGCGCGGGAGCCGCCGTATTGTCCGAGCACATGATTGCGTCCGGCGAAGAGGGCGGCTCGCCGATGGCCGGCAGCGTGCGGCTGGCACCGGGTCTGGGTCTGACCAACCGCTTCATCATCGACCAGCATTTCCGTCAACGCGACCGGCTCGGCCGGCTGGCCACCGCGCTCGCCTATAACCCATTCGCCGTGGGTATCGGTCTGGACGAGGACACCGCCGCCTTCATTGGCCCAGACAGCACGCTGGGGGTGGTGGGCAGCGGCGCAGTTACCGTCATCGATGCGGCGGACCTCAAGTTCTCGTCGATGGACCAGGTCGAAGAGGGCGAGCCGATCTGCCTGCTCGGGCTGCGGGTGCACGTCCTCGTGGCCGGCGCCACCTTCAACCTGCACACCCGCGAGGCAGCGGCAGGGGCGCTGGCGCGACCCTATCGAGGGTGATTGCAAGCGTTGTTGACGGGCTCAATGCCGCTGTCCCCGGTCAACCTCCGTTCGCAGGTGGAAGCAGGGCCGCGAGCCGCGCGCGGGCGTCGTCGAAACGCGCCGGCGGGGTCGAGGTCCGCGGCGCAGCGTAGGCTTGCCGTGCCCGTTGTTCGGCCACATCGACAGCGCGCAGCAGATCGGCGGCGGCTTGGGCCTGGGCCGCCGGCTCGGTGCTGCCCTCGATCCCGATCCACAGCGGCGAGGTGTGTGCAAATGGCCGTTAGGCCCGCCGCGTGCGCCGACCACAGCGTCTCCAGGCGCAGACGAAGGCCAGCGGCTTGCCGTCGGCGGACCATCGGGGCCGACTGTCGAGCTGGGCGCCCGAGGTGAGCCGTCGCGCTGATCAGGAAATCCGCAGCATGCCGCGCCCGAAGCATATGACAGCTTGCAGCCATGCGAGCGCGGTGGGCCGTCGCTCGGCGTTGCTTCGGTCGCACTCTGGGCGCCGGCAGCGGTTGGCCCAGGCAGGACGGCGCTCAGAACAGGTAGCGCACCTCCAGCCGCAGCTGTCGACCGCCGGTCTGCAGCGCTTCGCCTTCAAAGGCTGCCGCGGGCCGCGGCCCGTCGACATGCAGGAGTTCCGCTCCAACTCGCCAGTTGC
Organism: Lysobacterales bacterium; assembly: GCA_038205755.1. Classification (GTDB taxonomy): domain Bacteria; phylum Pseudomonadota; class Gammaproteobacteria; order Xanthomonadales; family Xanthomonadaceae; genus JANNWF01. The sequence goes on from JBBRBN010000073.1 coordinate 6,629, forward strand.
CGAACCTGCGAAGCGCGGCAAGGGTCAGGGCGTAGCCCGACTCATCATTGTTCTCGGCGAGGCTGCGATCAACATCGTCGATGTCGAAGCCCTCCACGCGCAGCGTATAGCGCCATGGATCGGCGCCATGGCTGGCCAGCAGGTAGGCGGTGTGCATGCGGATGCTGGCCTGTGGCGCACCGGCCGGACCCATCCGGGAGCTGCCGCTGAGCAGTTCTGCGGCCAATCCCCACCCTTCGCCACCCGGGTTGTACTCCCAGCCGGCGAGGAGAAAGCGGCTGCGCCAGGCGTACTCGCCCCGATGCAATTCGGTATCTCCGCGACTGTCCACGCCCGCCAGTTGCCAGCCGCTCAGCGCGGTGCCGACCCGCAGCCGGCCGGCGTAGCCAGGTCGTCCGTCCAGGTCGGGTCCGAACGGCTTGGTGCCAGAGTCGTTCTGCGGGCCGAAAAGTGTTGGATCCGCGAGCGAGAACAGGGCGGGCAAGGGCAAGGTCTCGCCATACAGGCTGAGTCGGTCATGCCAGGCGAAGCCGCGCCAGGCCAGCAGGGCTCCGCTCGAATCGTTGCCGCCGAAAGCGGTTAGTCCCAGTTCGATCTGCTGTCCGGAGTCGAGCGCGCGGCGCCACCGCAGGTCAGCGCCGAGCGGCCGGAACTCCTCGCCGATCCAGCTGTTTAGGGCAGAGTGGGTGAGGCTGTAGGGACTCACCCACAGCGCCTCGACGTTCTCCAGCGACGTCGGCAGGAAGAACTGCCCGACGCGCAGCTGCAGGTGCTGCTCCGCGCCGGCCCAGCGGCGATCTACAAATGCCTCAATCACGCCGAGCCTGCGACCGCCAGCGTCGCGCTCCGCGCGCGCCCCCAGGTGCAGCCGACCGGACCAGCGCTCGTCCACTTCGTAGGTGACCTGAAGCCGCGCTTCCAGGCCAGTGCCCATCGTCAGGCCTTCACTGCCGCCGCCAAGCAGGCGGCCGTGACCCCCTTGCAGCCAACCAACGGGTGCATCGGTCGCCGAGAGCCGTCCGGCGATAAAGCCCTGGGCGCTCAGATCGGCCTGTGCCGGGTCGCTGCTGACGATCAACAGGCATGCCCACGCCAACAATCCGGAGCGCTTGCGTAAGGGACTGTGGTGCACACGATGCCGCTGTGGAAGGGTTGATCCGAACATTCTCTGCCGCCCTCTTGAGCCATTCGGCGTTGCGACTGGCCGCCGGTCCATGGGGCTGGCGACCTCCGTTTCGCATTATGTCAGCCGCCCTCACCTCACAATGGGTAGCCCGCATGTTTCATGAATTCGCGCGATGATCGCGCAGGATGTTGTTCGCAGAGGAGACTACCGAAGGAGCGGCGTAGCGGGCCATACGACCGACTGAGGTAGTTTCCTGTGCGGACAAGAGACAAGCGAGGGCGCGCGAGATTCATGAAACATGCGGGTTAGCGCCGGTTAACGCGAAAGTCGTTGAGACTTTGCTGCTGCCTTGCTCCCTCCCCGATGGTCTGGGAGGGTCGGGGAGGGGCCAGGAAGCACGCTTGCCTGACCTTCATGCTGCGGGATGCAGCTTCACCGCTGCATGAAAGTTTGGCCCGTGTCGGTGCCCATTGATGGCGTGCCGACCCTGTGCAGCGCGGCATTCCCGTTCGAGCGCCGCGGCCGGCCGGTGGCCGGCGCTGGCGGCTTTGGGCGCCAACGCTTAGGCTTGCGTTCAGGCTTCTACTGCGGAGGAACCATGCGCATACAGGAACGTTCGGTCTACGTCGGGCCTTCGCTCTACGCCCATTTCCCGGTCATCCGTCTGCTGCTTGATCTGGGCGAGCTGGAGGAATGGCCAACCGGACGGCTCGGGGCAGCGTTTGTTGACGCCCTGGTGGCAGCGTTGCCGACGCTGGAAGAGCACGGCTGCAGCTATCGCGAGCCGGGCGGGCTGATCCGGCGCATGCGCGAGGACCAGGGCACTTGGCTGGCGCATGTGTTCGAGCACGTCGCGATCGAGCTGCAGAACGTGGCCGGCGAGGATGTGACGTTTGGCAAGACGCGCAGTGTCGATGACCGGCCCGGCGTCTACTCGGTCATCTACGAGTATGCGCAGCGCGACGAAGGTGTCGAAGCCGGTGAGCTCGCGCTCAAGCTGCTGTGCTCGCTGCTGCCCGAGCAGCTGCGTCCAGAAGGCTCGGTGCCGCGCGGCTGGGATTGGCCAAGCGCGCGCGACAGCTTCATCCGCTATGCCCAGCGGCGGGCGCTGGGGCCGTCCACGGCGTCGCTGGTCAAGGCGGCCGAGGATCGCAAGATCCCCTGGCTGCGCCTGAACGAGCAGTCGCTGGTGCAGCTGGGTCACGGCAAGTACCAGCAGCGCATCCAGGCGACCATCACCGGCAAGACGCCGCACATCTCGGTCGAGCTGGCCAGCGACAAAGAGGAGACCAACAAGATTCTCGGCTCGCTGGGATTGCCGGTGCCGCAGCAGGAGCTGGTGCAAAGCGAGTCCGCGGCGATCCGTGCCGCCCGGCGGGTCGGCTTCCCGGTGGTGACCAAACCCTACAACGGCAATCACGGTCGCGGCATTTCGATCTGCCTGCGCACCGACGAAGAGGTCGCAGAAGGCTTCAGAATGGCTGCCGAGCACTCGCGCTCGGTGATCGTCGAGACCTTTCTCGAAGGCGACGACCATCGACTGCTGGTGGTCAACGGCGAGCTGATCGCAGCGACCCGACGCACGCCCGGTCACGTGGTGGGCGACGGGCTGAAAACCATCGCCGAGCTGGTGGACATCGTCAATCAGGATCCGCGGCGTGGCATCGGCCACGAAAAGGTACTGACCCGGCTGGTGCTGGACGCCCAGGCCAGCATGATGCTGGCGCGGGTCGAGATGACCCCGGAGTCGGTGCCAGCCGCCGACCAGGTCGTCATGCTGCGCTCCACCGCCAACCTGTCGACCGGCGGCACCGCCACCGACGTCACCGACATCATCCATCCCGACAATCGGGACATGGCCGAACGCGCGATCCGCGCCATCGGGCTTGATGTGGGCGGCGTCGATTTTCTGAGCACCAATATCGGCGAAAGCTACAAATCGATTGGCGGTGGCATTTGCGAGGTCAACGCGGCGCCCGGATTCCGGATGCACGTCGCACCCTCCGAGGGTCGCGCGCGCGATGCCGCAGGCCCGGTGATCGACATGCTGTTCCCGCCCGGCACGCCTTCGCGGGTGCCGATTGCGGCGGTCACCGGCACCAATGGCAAGACGACCACGGCGAGGATGCTGGCCCACATTGCCAAGATGGCCAACTTCACGCCCGGCCTGACCACCACTGACGGCGTCTATATCGACGGTCAGCGCACGGTGGAGGGCGACATGACGGGTCCGGTGTCGGCACGCATGGTGCTGGCCGATCCGCAGATCGACTTCGCGGTGCTGGAGACGGCTCGCGGCGGACTGCTGCGGGCCGGCATGGGCGTACCCAGGGTCGACGTCGGCGCGGTGATCAACGTGCAGTCCGATCATCTGGGCGTAAAGGGCATCGACACCCTTGAGCAGTTGGCCGAAATCAAGCGCATCGTGGTCGAGGTGGCCGAAGAGTGCGCGGTGCTCAACGCCGACGATCCCAACGTGCTGAAGATGTCCGGCTACACCGATGCCAAGGTGATCTGCTACGTCACCATCAATCCGCAGCATCGGCTGGTGCGCGAGCATATCCGCGCCGGCGGACGGGCCTGCGCGCTGGAGGCCGGCGTCAACGGCCAGATGATTACGCTGTATGACAAGGGCAGCCACATTCCGCTGCTCTGGACCCACCTGATCCCCTCCACGATGGAAGGCAGAGCGCTGCACAACGTGCAGAACGCGATGGTGGCGGCGTCGATGGCATTTTCCATGGGCATCAAGATTGACGCCATCCGCCAGGGCCTGCGGACGTTCGACAGCACCTTCTTCCAGGCGCCGGGCCGGATGAACGTGTTCAATGAGCATCCATTCAAGGTGCTGTTCGACTACGGTCACAACGCTCACGCGGTGGGCGTGATGGCGGATCTGGCCCAGCGGCTGGACGTGGCTGGCCGGCGCATCGTGGTGCTTGCGGGTCCTGGAGATCGCCGCAACGAGGATCTGGAGGCAATCGCCGAGGCAGTGGCGGGGCGCTTCGATCACTACATCTGCCGTCGCGACGACTCCCTGCGTGGCCGTGATGGTGACGAGGTGCCGCTGATCCAAAGTCGTCGGCTGCTCGCGCTTGGCGTGCCAGAGGCAGCGATCTCGGTGATTCCCGACGAGCAGGAGGCGATCGACGCGGCGCTGCGCATGGGCCAGTTTGGCGATCTCCTTCTGATATTCGCCGACGCCCTGGTGCGCTCCTGGAAGCAGGTCATCAAGTTCAAGCCCGAGGGTGTCGGCGCGGCGGCGCGGCCGGCGGTCGGCATGGCGCTGCCTGAGACGCTGGTGACCGCTGTCAGCCCTGAGGCGGAAACCGTCGAATGGGAGGGTGTGGTCCGGGACGAGCGTGGTATCCATCTGTCGCGCGAGACCGACGATTGATCGCGCCGGACGAGCTTCCATTTGAGGACTCGCGTCGACTGACCGGTCCCAACGTGTTCTTTGCCCGACCGGGCGTCGTGTTGGAAGTGTTGGCCGAGCTGCCTGCCGATGGCGAAGCGGGCTGGCGGTCGCGGGTGACGAGGATGCAGGCGGCGCTCGGCTGGACGGCGTCCAAGCTGGTCGTCCGACGCCACGCTTCAGGCGTTTCGCTGGCCTTTCCGGCCCCAGTTGACGCGCTGTTTGCCGCCACCGAGGTCAATGAGTGGGCGCTGCTGGCAAGTCTTCGATCGGCGCTGCTGCATGCGCCTGGCTATCCGGCCAGCTGGGACGAGGACTCGGCCCGCGAGACCCTGCTGGCAATGCAGCGGGCCGAAGTCCAGCCGGCATTGATCGGTCTGCTGGAGGCCGCTGCAGAGCACTCCGTTCCGACCCTGCTCGATGACGACACGCTGACCTTGGGCAGCGGCAGATTTGCGGCCACGTGGCCGCGCAACGGCTGTCCTGCGGCGGGAGCTATCGATTGGACCGCGCTGCGCGGCGTGCCTACCGCGCTGGTTACCGGCTCCAACGGCAAGACCACCACGGTGCGGCTGGTGGCGGCAATGCTCACGGCTCACGGCATGCGCTGCGGGCACAGCTGCTCGGACGGCGTCGTGATCAATGGTGAGCCGGCGGCGTCGGGCGACTACTCCGGCCCGGCCGGCGCACGCAGCGTACTTCGAGACGAGCGGGTCGCAGCAGCGGTGCTGGAAACCGCCCGCGGCGGCATTCTGCGCCGCGGGCTGGCGGTGGAGCACGCCGACGTCGCCATTGTCACCAACGTCAGCGCCGATCACTTCGGCGAATATGGCGTGCACGATCTGGCTGGGCTGGCCGAGGTCAAGCTGACCGTGGCGCGGGCGCTCGGACCTGACGGGACGCTGGTGGTCAACGCCGACGATAGCTATCTGGTAGCGCGCGCGCCGGCGCTGGGACCGGCGCTGGCCTGGTTTGCCATGGATCTGGATCACCCCGTTTTGAGCAGCCACCGGCGGCTTGGCGGAGCCACCTGCGGCGTCCGCGACGGCGAGCTGCTGCTGCTGATTGCAGCACGTGGGCATTCACTGGGCCGCGTTTCAGAACTGCCGCTGTGCGCGGATGGGCTAGCGCTCTACAACGTCGGCAACTGCGCGGCGGCGGCGCTTGCAGCCAATGCGCTGGGCATCGCGCCCGACATCATTGCTGGCGTCCTGCAGCGCTTCGGTCAGCACCCCAGCGACAACCCCGGACGCCTTGAGCGCTATACCATCGGTGGCCTGCAGCTGCTGGTGGACTATGCGCACAATCCGGAGGGTCTGGACGGTCTGCTGAAGGTCGCGGCCGGTCTTCGTGGCCAAGGCCGGTTGGCCCTGCTGCTGGGCCAAGCCGGCAACCGCAAGGATGAGGACATCCTGCGGCTCGCCGACACTGCCGCCGCCTATCGTCCCGACCTGATCGTGCTCAAGGGCGTGGACGGCTATGAGCGCGGCCGGGCACCGGGAGAGATTCCGAAAATGCTGCGAACGGCCCTGCTGGCTCACGGCTTTGACGACGCTGCTCTGCCGGTTGCAATCCGCGAACTGGACGCGGCCCGCACCGCACTCATCTGGGCCGAACCCGGCGATGTGCTGGTGCTGCCGGTGCATTCGCTCGGCGCGCGTGCCAGGCTGGCAACGTTGTTGGGTCGTCTGCAGGAGACGGGCTGGAACGCCGGACAGCCGCTGCCAGAGCGCGCCGCGTCCGCGCAATGATCACGTTGTCGTCGGCTGCCGGTGGCGCTCCGTCCGCGCCAAGAGTAGTGTTTGACGACCGCCGTGCCAGAGCCCTGGGAGCACCCGTATGAAACGCGCCGTTGATGCCCTGATCGTGCTGGTGATGCTGTTCCACGTGGCGGTGCTGGTGCTCGAGATGTTTTTCTGGAACCACCCGGTCGGCCATCGCATCTTCGGCACCACGCCAGAAACCGCTGCAGTCTCGGCCGTGCTCGCCGCCAATCAGGGGCTCTACAACGGGTTCCTGGCCGTAGGACTTGGATGGGCGCTGTGGGCCGACCGCCGTGACCTCAAGCTGTTCTTCCTCGGCTGCGTGGTGGTGGCCGGCGTGTTTGGCGGCGTGACCGCCAAGACCAGCATCCTGTTCACGCAAGGCTTGCCGGCACTGATTGCACTGGTCGGTGTGTGGATGACAACGCGGGTGCAGCGCCCTTGAAACAGTCGAGCGCCGGTCGCCGCAGGCACGACTGGCAGCCGCTTTCCGTCCTGCTGGCAGGCGCTCTCGCGGTCGCTGCCGGGCGCGCCGATGCAACGGTGAGCTACGTCGCTGCGGTTGAGTTCGATCCGCCTGCTGCCGAGGTCGGCTATGGCCAGTCGACCCGGATGAGTTACGTTCTCGTCAACGCGGGTGACGAGGCGCTGGGCTCCGCCTTCGCGACAACCAGCTACGTCGAATCCGGGCCCGCGCACCGGATTTCCATCTCGCCCGGGACCGGCAACAGCAACAGCAACTGCCCGAGGTTTGTGCAGTCGACCACCAATCCTGAGACCGGCATTCGCACGCTCTATGTAAGCTCGAATCTGCTGCCCTGGCCGATACCGCCGGGCGCAACCAGGCGTTGCTCGCTGTTGCTGACCATCGCCGCTTCGGCACCCTCCGCGTTCCGACATGAGTTCTTCTTCGCTGGCGGAACCGCCGCGACAACGGAATATCGTCGGCTGCAGATCGACTTCGCGCCGGGCGAGCTACCTCGGCCGATTCCCGGCCCGGCGCCTTTAACGCTGGCGATCACCGCGTTGATGATGCTCTTGTCAGCCATGCGTTGGGGGCGAGCCGCACGAAATCCGCGATCCGTGCCCTGAGCACGAATCGGCAATCCCTGTCGGCCACGTTCTGACCCGTTGATTCCCGGCCGCACGCTTGACACGACGGTGCCAGTCCCGCGTCAAACGCCTTGAACGGTCCGGTCAGTCGCGCACCACCAGAATGCGGATTTCGGTCATGTCCTCGATGGCGTAGCGCACGCCTTCGCGACCCAGGCCGGAGTCCTTGACGCCGCCGTAAGGCATATTGTCGACCCGCCAGCTCGGCACGTCGTTGATCACCACGCCACCCACTTCCAGCGTGTCCCACGCGCGCATCGCCTTGCGGATGTCGTGGGTGAACAAACCGGCCTGCAGGCCGAAGGGGCTGGCGTTGATCTGCTTCAGAGCGGCCTCGAAATCGCTGTAGCGATACAGCGCCGCCACCGGGCCAAAGGCTTCCTCGCAGTTGATCTCGGTGTCCAGCGGCACGTTCTCCAGCAGGCAGGCTTCCAGCATCGACCCCTGACGGCCGCCGCCGCAGAGCAGGGTGGCGCCCTTGGCCACTGCGTTTTTCACCCAACCCTCCAGCCGCTTGGCCTCGCTCTCGGCGATCATCGGTCCAATGAAGGTGTTCTCGTCCTTCGGATCGCCCATCGGCAGCGCCTTGACCGCTGCGGTCAGCTTGTCGCGGACGCTGTCGTAGAGGCTGTCGTGAACGATGATGCGCTGCACGCTGATGCAGCTCTGGCCGGACTGGTAATAGGCACCAAACACAATGCGCTCGACCACGTGGTCGAGCCGATCTGCCTGGTCGGCGTCGACCAGGCAGGCGGCGTTGCCGCCCAGTTCGAGCACCACCTTCTTGCGCCCGGCTTTGGCCTTGAGATCCCAGCCGACGCCCGGCGAGCCAGTGAAGCTGAGCAGCTTGAGGCGGTCGTCGACGGTGAAAAGATCGGCGCCGTCGCGGGCGCACGGCAGGATCGAGAACGCGCCCTTGGGCAGGTCGGTCTCGGCCAGTGTCTCGCCGATGATGAGCGCGCCAATCGGGGTGCGCGAGGCCGGCTTCATCACCCAGGTGCAGCCAGCGGCGATTGCCGGCGCGATCTTGTGCGCCGCCAGGTTGAGCGGGAAGTTGAACGGGCTGATCAGCGAGCAGGGCCCGATCGGCACCCGCTTCCACATGCCGCGATAGCCCTTGGCGCGCGGCGCAATTTCGAGGTTCATCACCTCGCCGCCAATCCGCACCGCTTCCTCCGCGCCGATCCGAAACGTATCGATCAGCCGCGAGACTTCCCCGCGCGAGTCCTTGATCGGCTTGCCAGCCTCGATGCACAGCGCCTGCGCTATCTCCTCGAAGCGCTCCTTGAAGCGCGTCACGCAGTGGTTCAGCACATCCTGGCGGGCGTAAGGCGGAAACGCCTGCATCGCCTCCTGCGCATGCGCCGCCGCGGCGATGCCGGCATCGATCGCCTTGGCATCGGCCAGCGCAACCCGGGTCGCCACCTCACCGGTGTACTTGTCGGTGACGGCAAGATCGGTGTTGGCGAAGACCGCTTCGTTGGCGAGGTAGTAGGGGTAGGCCTTCTGGAGCATCTTGTTCTCCGTCTGCTGGTTTTTGGCGCGTCCTTCGATACCTCAGGACGAACGGGATTGTGGGTGCGGCGGGTCATGGGGTTGCCGCATCCGGTTGAGTGCAGCATTCAACCGCATGCAGCTCCTCGTCTCAGGAATAGGTTAGTTGCTGGCGAGTAAAAGCGCTCCCGCCAGCAAGCGACCCACTCCATCCCCGTTCGTGGTGAGGTATCGAACCATGAACGGGGCGACACGGCTAACGCTTTGATTCCCTGGCAATGAGCCATGAAGACAGGTGGCTATTCCCTCACTTCAGCCTTGCCGGCAACGGATTCTGGGTGCCCTATCCATGCTGGGAGATGGCCTTCCAGTCTCCCGCAATCAGCGTTTCTTTCGTGCGCCTGCCTCAATACTGCAACTGCCGCTCAGCAGCCAACGCTTCTTGACGGGTCCAAACGTCCTGCGACCAAACCATCGTCAGCGGCCTTCTGCTGCGGGTGTAGCCCGCCATCTGCCCCAATCGTGCTGGCCGATGCGCTCATCAAGCGCATCGGCATGGCCGATGTAGTGCGAGCCGTCGCTACAGCGAAGCAAGTAGCACCAGAACGCCATCCAGCCGAGCGCGGCTAGAGCTTCGCCGACAACTCCTTGATCTCATTGTTCAAGATCCGATCATTGTCCGAGTAGTCAATCGGCACCTCGATCAGGTCGAAGCCGGGCTCGGCCAGGGTCTTCTCCAGCAGCGGCGCGAACTCGGCGGCGCTGGCCGGGCGATGGCCGCGGGCGCCGTAGCTTTCGGCGTACTTGACGAAATCCGGGTTGCCCATGTCCATGCCGAAGTTGGCGAAATTCATGTTCGCCTGCTTCCACTTGATCATGCCGTAGGCGTTGTCGCGCACCACGATCATCGTCATGTTGAGGTTGAGGCGGACCGCCGTCTCGATTTCCTGCGAGTTCATCATGAAGCCGCCGTCACCCGCCAGCGCCACGACTTTTCGATCCGGAAAGACGATCTTCGCCGCCATGCCCGAGGGCAGGCCGGCGCCCATGGTGGCGAGCGCGTTGTCGAGCAGCATGGTGTTGGGTTCGCTGCAGCGGTAGTAGCGCGCGAACCAGATCTTGTACATGCCGTTATCGAGGCACAGGATGTCTTTGGGCCCCAGCACCTTGCGGATGTCGGCGACCAGGCGCTGCGGGTAGATCGGAAAACGGTCGTCCTCGGCGCCCTCGGCCAGATGCGCGGTGAGCGCCTCGCGGACCCTGTCGAAGAAGCTGAAATCCCAGTGCGCCTGCGGCTCCAGACGCTGTTTCAGGCGCCACACCGAATTGCCGATGTCGCCGATGACCTCGACCTGCGGGAAATAGACGGTGTCGACCTCGGCACCCAGATAGTTGACGTGGATCACCGTGCGGTGGCCCTGGCGCATGAAGAACGGCGGCTTCTCGATCACGTCGTGACCGACGTTGATGATGCAGTCGGCGGATTCAATCGCGCGATGCGTGAAGTCGCCGGCCGACAGCGCGGCGTTACCCAGCCACAGCGGGTGATGCTCGTCGACCACGCCCTTGCCCATCTGCGTGGTGAAAAACGGAATGCCGAGCTTGTCGACGAACTCGCGCAGCATCTTCGAGGTGGTTTTGCGATTCGCGCCTGCACCCAACATCAGCAGCGGGCGCTTGGCGTTGGTGATCGCGTCCACCGCATAGGCGATCGACTTGTCGTCGGCAATCGGGCGCCGCGCGTGGCTCTTCGGGATGACGATCGCGTCGCTGTGCTCGTCGGCGATATCCTCGGGCAACTCCAGATGCGTAGCGCCGGGGCGCTCCTCCTCGGCGCGACGGAAGGCTTCGCGTACGCGCGCCGGAATGTTGTCAGCGGAGACGATCTGCTTGGTGTACTTGGTCAGCGGCTTCATCATGTCGACGATGTCGACGATCTGGAAATGGCCCTGCTTGCTCAGCTTCACCGGCTTCTGGCCGGTAATCATCAGCATCGGCATGGCGCCCAGCTGGGCATAGGCCGCAGCGGTGACGAAATTGGTGGCGCCAGGCCCAAGCGTCGCCAGGCACACGCCGGTGCGCCCGGTCAGCCGGCCGTAGGTCGCGGCCATGAAACCCGCGCCCTGCTCGTGGCGAGTGAGAATCAGCTGGATGTTCGAGGTCCGCAGCGACTCCAGCAGGTCGAGGTTCTCCTCGCCTGGAATACCGAAGATGTACTCGACGCCCTCAGCTTCGAGCGCACGCATGAACAGATCTGATGCCTTCATTGGACCGCCCCCTTGGTGATGTGATTTTTCCCCGTTCCGCATTCTCGACCCGGAGACGAGGCAGGTCAACGCGAAGTGGAAGACAGCTGCGTGCCAACGAGCGCTTCCAGCACTTCGACCGCCAGCGCACCGTCGGAAAGTCGGACCCGAAGGCGCTCATGGGCGCCGACCCCGGCCGCACCGGTGACGATGCCACCATCGGGACGCTGGACGATGGCATAGCCGCGTGCCAACGTCGCGCTCGGTCCCACCGCGTCCAGGGTGCGAACAATGGACGCGATTCGCAGCTGCCGTCGCTCCAGTTGACGGCGCAGCCCAACGGTCAATCGCTGTCGGGTGTCCGCGCAGAGGTGCTGCAGCTGCGTCAAGCGCTTCGCCGGCGCCTGGACCTGCAGTCGGTTAAGTTTGCTGTGCAGCCGCTCAGCAAGCAGCGTCAGGCGGGTCGACTGGCGGGCCTGCAGCCGTTGCGCGACGCCGGCCAGGCGTTCGCGGTGGCGCAACAGACGCACCTGCGGGTGCTGCTGACGCAGCCGCAGCTGCAGATGATCGATGCGCTGGGCGGCGCGCTGCAGGCGCGACTGCAGCGACGCATCCAGCGACGCTGCCATGCCGAGCAGCCTTGACTGCAGTTCGTAGCGATCCGGCGACAGGCTTTCGGCCGCCGCCGAGGGCGTCGGCGCGCGCAGATCGGCCACCAGCTCGACGATACTGAGGTCGGTCTCGTGGCCAATCGCCGCCACCACCGGCGTGCGGCAGGCGAACACGGCACGCGCCAGCGCCTCGTCGTTGAACGCCATCAGATCCTCCAGCGAACCGCCGCCGCGGGTCAGCAGCAGCGCATCGTAACGCCCGCTGCGATCTGCCCGCGCCAGCATGCCGCTGATCTGCGCGGCGGCGCCTGCGCCCTGCACCAGCGCCGGCAGCAGCTCAACGTCAATCAGCGGGAAGCGCCGCCGCAGCACGCTCAGCACATCGTGGATGGCCGCGCCGCCCGGCGAGCTGATCACGCCGAGCCGACCGATCCAGCGCGGCAGCGGACGCTTGCGCGCCGCGTCGAACAGTCCCTCGGCTTCCAGCCTGAGCTTCAGCGCCTCGAAGGCAGCGCGCAGCGCGCCCTCACCGGCGGGCGCGATGTGCTCGATGATCAGCTGGAAATCGCCGCGCGCCTCGTACAGCGTGGCCTTGCCGCGGGCGACCACCAGATCGCCGTCAGCCGGCTTGAAGCGCAGCCACTGGGTCTTCGGACGAAACATCGCGCAGCGCACCTGCGCGTTGCGGTCCTTCAGATTGAAATACAGGTGGCCCGAAGCCGGCCGCGACAGGCTGCTGATCTCGCCCTCGATCTCGACCAGCGGAAAGCTGTCTTCGAGCAACGAGCGGGCGAGGGTGGTGAATTGACTGGGGGTGAGGATGCGCGCGCTGCTCATGGGCAGGGATTCTGCCGCAATGAGCTTCGGCAATGCGGATTGGCGCAGCAGTCCGACTCGGGCGTAGCTCATCTATTGCCATTGTGCCGGGAGGTGCCCGACGCTTTCGTCCTCCCGCAAATTGAACTCCGCGGCGCCAGGGCTGGGCGTTTCGTACGGCGGGCGCAAGCTTGCAGCTGCCCATTACGCTGCGGTTCGCGATAGGGTGGCGGCCTGAGCGCTGGTTGCGGCGCTCACCGTCGGACGACGTGTCGCGACATCGCGACTGGGTTAC
>JBBRBN010000074.1:0-19265 GCA_038205755.1 Lysobacterales bacterium
GCCGCCAGCATCTGCTACACCCTGATTGAAAGCGCCAAGGCGCAGGGCCATAACCCGCGCGCCTACCTCGAAGACGTCCTGCGGCGCCTGCCCACCACCCTCGACAAACATCTCGACACCCTGCTCCCGCACCGCTGGACCTCGCCAATCAACGCCCGCAATAGTTCAACAGCCGACGCGTAGAAGGGGTAGATGGGGTGCGGCGGACGGTTACAAAGCATCTGCGCTTTGCCGCGCGCCAGCTGTTCACTGATCGATGCCCATCCCTGCGCTGACCTTTCCACCCACCTCTTTGCCACCGTCGCCGATACCGCCAAGCCTTTTCTTGGCCTTCTTCGCAGTGCTGACCAATGCCGTGCCGTCAGCGGTCAGCCTTAACTTGACCTCAAAATCGCGGTCAGTCATTGCCGTACACTCCGCCCATGCACATCGTTATCGCCATCGCCTTCATTGCCATGTGGATCGGCCTACTGCAAGGCGGAGCCGGCGGCGCTGTGTTGTACGCGATCATCGCCGCCGGCATCGGCAGCATGGGTTGGCTGGCGCTGCGGGCAGCTACGCTGCTCACTTCGCGTCCCGGTTAAGCACGGGGGCCGCCGCGGCGGCCATGAGGCGAACATGGCGACGCACCCGCGCGCGCACTGGGCCGTTGACCGATGCCCGCCAGCGTGGACACCCACAGCCGCCCGGCGCCAAAGTGGACACCTGCAGCCGCCATTACCAGGGACACCCAAGAACGGTGCAGATCAAAGAAGCGAAAACGTAGCGTTACTCGACGCCGAGTACGAGAAGCGTGCGACGCCGATCATCGACACGCACGCCGTGCGTGCTTGGGGGCGTGGCCACAGTAGATTGTGGGTGTCCAAGACCGTGAACTGTCCAAGACCCTGCGGTGGCCCCGCCAAAACTGGCCGCCCGCGCAAGCAGCGTTTAGAAAGTGCAATCTGACCTCTCTTTCGATAGGCACCTGTTTTGATAGACCGCTGTTTTGATCAACAATTGCCCAGGGCGTTTAGGAATGGCGGAGACCCAGACCAAACAGGTTCCGTCTTCATGGATTTCCTGTTCATTAGTGTTCTCTGCTCGCAGCGACTCGGGTGAAGCCGGCCTGATTCCAAATATTTAGCTTCTCGTTCTCGCGGTCAACGACAAGCTTGATCTGTTGGTCTTTGGTGCCGAAATTTCCCTTTTGTTCGTAAAGTTCGAGGGTCATTTTACTGTCTTCTTCTTTGACGATTCGATATTTACCTTCCTGCCTGATCGGTGGATACCCGATCTGCACGAACGCTCCGTTGGCAAACGTCCACTCGATGTACCACACCCTTATATATCTGCTCCTATCCTGTGGAGACTCACCCTGCAATCGCCACTTTCCTTGAATAAATGCCTCGTTGTCTTGTGCAGAAACCGCACAGGAGGAAAGCAGCATCACTCCCAACGCCGCAATCGAGGTTAAATTTAAGAGATATGCTTGAATCATAGGTTTCTTCCTCTTTCTATTTGTCTGCTGGTTCGCCAACGGCTAACTCGTTTTGATATTCCACTAGCTTTACTCGATAGTGGCTCCATTCGCTTTTACATTCACCGATGCAACGCTCCGAGTTCGTCCAGACTCTTTCGCAACTCATGTTGTTCCATCTTCGGCATTTCAGGTCCGTTTATTTCCAATTGCGGTAAATGTAAGCTTGGTAACTTGTTCATGCCTAACCGATACCGAAAACGACACGAAAAATGATCGGCGAGTTGGCAAGCAGAATAGTCAGTATGGCACGCGGCCGTCTGATGTCTTCGGCGAGATAATACAGCCGCGGCGGAAGGTAGATCAGGAGCGTGATAAAGGTAATAAAGAAAAGTCTGCCGAAAAAATCCGTTACGCCCGAAACCGGTCGCGAAGGAAAGGACAGAAGCATATTCAATATCAACTCGAACGCGATCATGTTCAAATAAAGCAGCGCGTCGCCGATGGTTTCCGAAACCGGTTTGCGCAGAAAATTGAATGACGGAGCTTTCGTCGGCGGCGAAAAATAGCGGTAAACGATGTAGGTTTGAAGGCCGGCAAGAAAGACCCCGAACATAACCGCCGAAACAAAGATCGCACCGTCCGGCTCTTTATCGCCGTAGAATATCTGAAAACCATAGGCGATGATAGAACAAACTATCAGTATATTCAGGCAGAGATAAATGATCGGATCGAATAAACAACCGTAAACTGGTTTAACAGGACTAGCGGAATCCACACTGCTTCCGCGCCGCAGGTGAAAATGCCAACGCTTGAGCGTCGTGCCGAGAGGCGGCAAAACAAAAATTCCAACACAGAAGAAAAACAAAATGTAATACGCGACCAAACTGCCTGAATTCGCGTCTTGAATCAGGCCGACGAATTGGTCTGTCAGAAAACACATCGCCACGAGGTTGAGGACAAAAACTAAAATGTCGAGCAGGATGCCTCGGTTAATCGGTGCGAAAAGGCTTTTCAAGGATTTTATGGAAAATTCAATTTTGCGTTTCCCCTAAAAAACTTGAAATCGAAACAGGTAATAAAGGAGCGTCAGCAGACTCGCCAGGAATATCGTCAAACAGGCGGTAGGACGGTTAATGTCCTCAGCAAGATAAAAATTGCGTGTCGAAAAATAGAAGAGAGAAACCAACACAAGGTGAGGAAGGTGAGAACGATTTCTCCGCTGTCTTTAGTATTTCAGATCAGTCATCCGGGCGAAAAGGCCTTTAAAAATTTTTACGGCCGTTCCTTTCATTAGAGCATTGCTTGAACAACAGGATTTACACCTCGAATAGGCCACCTACGAGCGTAAATAGCGAAACCACCGTCACGACTGGTCCGGCTATCATCATTATGTAAAACGTTTTTCGCGACATCGGGACTAGAAAACAATCGGTTGGGCTTTGGGGATTGTAATAGACGGTTAAACGTTCGGGAAACGAGTTCGCTCTCGCCTGCGCCCATTCGACGGTGCTGCGCTCAGGGAGCTGAATATGTTTCGGCAATATCGAATCGCCTGTAAAATCCTTTCCGTCAGCTTGGTAAACGTACCTGACGAGCGGAGAATGCTGAAGGGCAGGCGGTCCTCGATTGGCGTGCGTAACACGAAACGTTCCACGCTCGATGATTTTCCCTTCAGCCGACGTCCAAGAATCCAGCCGGGAAATGTTTGCCCATTGGAGAAAAGAAATCCAAATTATGACGATCGCGATGATCAACCCAAAGATGCCGGCAATTATACTTTCCATCAGTTCCTCTGGAAGTTTTGCAGATCAAGTGCTCTTCAAGCAGATCGATCGGCATATACAAGATCAACCGACTCTGTGCCGATACATCGTTTGACGATAGTTAGCGCAATAATCGGCCGCCCGCCGAAAGTCGCGCCGAAGAAACAGGTCCCCGAGTCGTAAAGAACCCGCGGCGGGTCATTGGCGGCGTCCAGCATCATGCGCGTCGCTCCGGCCTATGTTCCACGCGCTATCGCGCGCTGGCCTGCTAAGGCTCAGCGATGCGCGTTGCGGCAGTGGCCGTGCCCCAAGTGACCAGTTCGAGCGATTTGCCATCGCCAGCAAAGCGCAGTTCAAATGGACGCTCCTTGGCGATGAAGTGCCTCGCCGACGCTGGCTGAAACGTCCAGTGCACGGTCTGGCCGGACAGTGACCCGCGCAAATTGCCTTTGTCGGACTGCAAGACAAGCTCCAACGGTGGCGTCAGCGCCAGCGACCAGCGTCCGGCCAGCGAGGCCAGGGTTTCCGCTGATTGCGCTGCTACGACGAAGGGCAGCGAATCGTCTTTTCGCACCGGCGTAGCGGTGTCCGCCACCAGCCGCCAGATGCCGTCGTCTTCGCGCACCCACACGGCGCTCCAGCGCGATGCGCCGACTCGCGGCAGGCCGCCGTAGTAGCTCGCCACGCTGCGCTCCAGTCCACGCAGCAACACCACGGTATCTGACAGCCGAACCGCTTCCTCCTCCGAACTCTCGGACGCCACTACGCGGCGCTGATCGTCCTGCCGGCGGGCCGCAAGCATGTCGGCCGTCACTCGCTTGCCGCCGATGTCGATATAGACGTAGCGGTCTGACAGTCCGGCGCGATAGGTCGCCAGGTCACCGCGTCCATGCGCGTCGGCGATCTCGGCATCGCGGGCCTGCACTGCGGCGACCACCGGATCCTCCGCAGGATTGGCATGGACCAGGCCGACCAGCAGCAGGGTAAGAAGACACGACGTTGATGGCGAAATGGACATGCAACCTCCTGGACAAGTACAGGAACTTCAAACGCCCTTTTCGAACAGTCTGGCGAGTGGGCGGTGGTCGCGCAAGCGCCGGTTTGGGCGCGGATCGGGCGTTCGCGGGTGGGGTTTTGGCAGCGCGGGGGCGTGCCGCCTCGTCGTCCGCGGCCACTCTCGCCGATATCCGGCAGCGGGCTGAGCACGGCCCTGCGGGTTCGTGGTCGCATCGGATTAGCTGTGGTTTTCGACTCGGCGCCGTGGCTGATTCGGCGATCACGAGGCCACAGCGGGCGGTGCAAGCGGGGCGGGGCGGTAGCGCGCTTGCTCCCGCGCGCCACGCTTTGCGAAGTGGGCGAGGCATGGATGACCCCTTGCGGGTATGGCGCGGATTTTGGTGGGTTGTTCGATGCTGGCCACGATCCGTAGCGTGCCTCCACCGTGGCCGCAGGTGCTCACGTCGATGTTGAAGACGCGCTTGAGGCGCTGCGCCCAGAGCCTGCCCCGGACTTGATCCGGGGTCATCGAGCGGCGTTTGCCGTCGGTGCTGCGGTGGTCGCTGTTGGCCCCAGTCGATGCCTCGTCCGTAGGAGGACGCGTACCGCGCCACGATGGTGTGAGCTGCGCGCGCAGATTGGCGTTCGGCGCAAAGACGCCATGGAACCGGGTCAGGTGCCAATACTGGTCGCGTAGCGAAATGCCCTCCCGCTCGTCGTCCCGGCGAAGGCGTCCAAGACCGTGCGGGTGTCCAAAACCGTGCGTCCGTGGATTGTGGGTGTCCAAGACCTTGTCACTGCATCAATGGCAGAAAGTTGGTGCCTGCTTCCACGAGCTCGCGCATCGCTTGCTGCCACGCAACGTCTTCGAGTTCGACCTTGATCACCGTGGTAACCTTGCACTTGGCCTTGAGGCGCGCATCGTACCGTCCGGCTCATACCCGGAAACGCCCAGGACGTTCGGGCGAGGGCGCATCAGGGCTTCCCTATCCAAAGACTTTGCGCGGCCAGCGTTCGGCGGCCTGCGCGCAGCTCGAATGCGGCGGTGTATTTCTCGTCATCGATCTGTTTGACGATCCTTACCATCGGGTGACCAACGCCAGAAACGCCCGCCGACACGATGGCGTCCGGCGCATTGAGTATGGCCGGAATCCGCGCGTAGTCGGCTGCGGTCACAGCGCGCTGCCCCCGCGCTGATTCCGCCGCCACCGAGCCATGCCCGTCGCGGATGTGCAGCGGCGCATCCCGGCCAATCGCAAAATCGAACCCGCCCACATCGCGACCCATCGCATCCAAGACCGTGTCCGGTAGATTGTGGGGGTCCAATACCGTGTCCATGAACTGCCCCGGGATGCCTGGCGGCTTCAACTATTGAGTCGCGCAGAGAGGTTGAGGCGTATCCGGGGCGTTCATATCCCTCCGCCCGCCAACCCCCGCTTTTGTCGAGCGGTCGAGCAGTTGGATCTGCAAACGCTGGGGGCTTGGCTGAGTTTGCAGCACAAGCGGACCGCATCAGGGCGGTCCCAGGCCAAATCCACGGCGGTCGCAACCGCGTCTTGCGTCCGAGCTGTCTCCGCCATGACGACCGCGTCAGGCGCGGCGGCGCGACGGTCGCGGTTTGGGTGCTGCCTTCTCCGGCTTGATCACGCCTGCGGCCTTGGCGGCAGGTTTCTTCTTTGCCGCGGGGCGCGTTTTGCCACTGGCCGGCGTGCGCTTGTTCGAGTCCAGGCTTTTTCGAAGCAGGGCCATGAAATCGACCACATTGGTGGTCGCGTCTTCCGGTATCTCGGGCTCGTCCTCGATGGTGCGGGTGACGCCCTTGGACTTCATGCGTTTCTCAATGACCTTGCCCAGACGCGAGCGGAATTCGTCCTTGAAATCGCCAGGCGTCCATTCCGACGCCATTGAATCGATCAGCTTCTCGGCCATGTCGAGCTCAGCCTTTGAAATCCGCAGGTCGCTGGGGTTGGACGCTGGCAGCGTGTAGTCCTCGACGTCGACCAGTTCCTGCGGATAGCGCAGCAGGTTCATTGCCAGGGCATCGCCCTGCGGAAATACCGCGCACAGGTATTCGCGGGTGCGGATGACGACGCGCCCGATGCCGATGCGTTTCGTCTTGCGCAGCGTTTCGCGCAGCAGCACGTAACCCTTTTCGGCCTTCTTGCCGGGCACCAGAACATAGGGCTTTTCGTAATAGGCCGGCGCGATCGCATCGCTTGCAACGAAGGCTTCGAGGTCGATCGATTCGCGCCTTTCGGAGGCGGCGGACTTCAGGTCCTCGGCCTCGAGGACGACGTAGCTGCCCTTCGCGTACTCGAACGCCTTGACAATGTTCTTCCACGGCACTTCCTCGCCGGTATCGGCGTTGACCCGCTCGTAGCGGATCGGCTTCTTGTCGCGCGAATCAAGCATTCGGAAGTGCAGGTCCACCTTGCGCTCGCCGCTCATGACCGAGATCGGGACATTGAGAAGTCCAAACGACAGTACGCCGTTCCAGATCGGTCGGGCCATGGCGACACTCCAGCAGACGAGAGGTCCACGCATCGTAGCGAGTGCCGCCGGCTGCCGAGGATTGCCAGCACGGTGGGTTGGTGATCGATTCAGGCAGCGGTTGCTATCTGTCCCTTGGTGCACACTCGGTTGCGGACTGCCTGGTGACGTCGATGCCACTTGCCATGTACCGCAGGAAGCGGGATTTCTCGAAGACCAGCGAGCCTGAAGGTGGCGGTCGACGCGGCGGGCGGATTTTCGTGGTGCAGCTGCATCATGCGTCGCACCGACACTATGATTTCCGGCTTGAGCTCGACGGTGTGCTGAAGAGTTGGGCGATCCCGAAAGGGCCAAGCTTCGATCCGATGGTGAAGCGGCTCGCCGTCGAGGTCGAGGACCATCCCATTTCCTACGCCGGCTTCGAGGGCGATATTCCCAACGGCAGCTACGGCGCGGGACACGTCGACGTGTTCGACAGTGGAACCTGGGCGCCCGAAGACAATCCACGCGCAGCGCTGGCGCGGGGCGAGCTGAAGTTCAGCCTGAGCGGCCGGATTCTGCGCGGCTCGTGGGTGCTCGTGCGGACGAGGCTGCAGGCAGGCAAGCAACAGTGGTTGCTGATCAAGCATCGTGATGCGCATGCCGGCGCTGGCGAGGCGGATGACTTCGTCGATTCCATGACCGGTCGGCCGCTGGCGCCGCGTGACGCGGCGCCACAGACCGGTCATCCGGCTGCCGGCAGTCATCTGTCCGACTCAAGTCCGGTGGCCGATCAGAAGCCAAGCGCATCGGGTTCCGCGCTGCCCGGCAGCGTGACCGAGCGGCTTGGCGCTGGCCCCTTTTCGCCGGAATTGTGCCGCAGCGTTGAGCACCCTCCGGTGGGCGAGCGCTGGCTGCACGAAGCGAAGTGGGATGGCTATCGGATGCTTGCCAGTGTGGTGCGTGGCAAGGCCCGGCTGTGGTCACGCAATGGGATCGAATGGACACGGAGGTTGCCCGAGCTCGCTGCGGCGATCACCGCACTGTCGCTGCGCAGCGCACGCCTGGATGGTGAGCTGATCGCGCTGAAGGATGGCCGCGACGACTTCAACGCCCTGCAGAGGGCACTGGCAGATGGCGGTCCGGTCGACACGCTCACCTACATGCTGTTCGACATTCTGCATGCGGACGGGAGGTCGTTGGTCGACGTGCCTTTGGAAAAGCGCAAGGCGTATCTCGCCGATCTGCTGGAGCGTCAATCGAGTCCGCTGCTGCGCTATTCGCCGCACCAGATCGGCCACGGCGCGGCGGTGTTTTCCCAGGCCACCGCCGGCGGCATGGAGGGAATCATCAGCAAGCGTCGGGACAGCGCGTACTCGGGCGGACGCAGCGGCGCCTGGACCAAATGCAAGGCGCGAGCGTCCGATGAATTCATCGTGGTCGGGTTCACGGAGCCCCAAGGCAGCCGCCGCGGTCTCGGGGCGCTGTTGCTGGCCAAGCCGGGCCCGCGTGGGTTGCGCTATGTCGGGCGGGTCGGCACCGGCATCGGCTCGGAGCAACTGCTTGATCTGCGCGCCACGCTGGAGAAAGCGGTGGCGACGAAACCGTCGGCTGATGCGGAGCTGATGGCCGGCAGAGACCGCGCGCTTGCGATCTGGGTAAAGCCGACGCTCGTGGTCGAGGTGTTTTATCAGGGAATGGGCTCGCTCGGCCTGCTGCGACAGCCGGCATTCAAGGCGCTGCGCGCGGACAAGACGCCGGCGGATGTCGCGGCTGCAGTAGGCCTCCCGGCAGCGGCACCGACAGCACGCGCAGCACCGCCTTCCACGCCTTTGCGAACGGAGCGCGCGATGCGCACGCCCAACGTCATCATCACCCACCCCGAGCGCGTCGTTTTTGCTGAGATCAAGGCCACCAAACAGGATGTGGCGACCTACTACCGGGCGGTGGCGCCGTGGCTATTGGCGCAGATCGGCGGCCGGCCGCTGTCAGTGGTCAGGTGCCCGGATGGCGTGGGCGCGGCATGCTTTTTCCAAAAGCATGCGACGAACCGGGCAGGCGCGCATGTCCATGCGGTGTCGATCAAGGAAAAGCGCGGTCGCAGCGACCATCTGTGCATCGACGACGAGCACGGGCTGCTCGAGCTGGTGCAGATGAATGTGCTCGAATTCCACCCGTGGGGAGCGCGATCGAGCGACCCCGAACGCGCAGATCGCGTCGTGTTCGATTTTGATCCGCACCCGACCGTGGCGTGGGCGCGGGTCAAGGCGGCGGCGCGCACCTTGCGCGGGCACCTCGAGTCCATTGGCCTGCAGGCTTTCCTGCGGACGTCTGGGGGGAAGGGACTGCACGTCGTGGTTCCGCTGCAGCCACCGGCGCCATGGGATCGGGTGCGTGAGTTCGCCAAGGCGGTTGCCGAAGCGATGACCGCGCTTGAGCCCGACGAGTTTGTCAGCGTGGCGGGCGAGAAAAACCGCGAGGGCCGCATCTTCATCGATTGGCTGCGCAATGGTCGTGGTGCCACGTCGGTCGCTTCGTACTCGCTGCGCGCGAGGCCAGCGGCAGGCGTTGCGATGCCGCTGGCCTGGGCCAGCCTCGCTCGTCTCAGGTCGGCGGACGCCTACACGCTCGAATCGGCGGTCCGCGCGATCACGCGTCGAGCCGCTGATCCGTGGCAGGAGATGACCCGGATCCGTCAATCGCTGCCGACCCGAATGGCACTTACTTAAGCGAAAGCACCAAACAAGCGTCATTCCGGCGAAGGCCGGAATCCAGCACTTCCGGCCCGCGGCAACACTTCAACCGCACTGAATCCCGGCTTTTGCCGGGATGAGTGCGCCTCAAGTAGGTGCCATTCGCTGCCGACCCCTCAGCCTTGCTCACGTTCGCGTTCAGGCGTCGATGTGGACATGCGAGCGCGATGCAACGGCGCAGCGCGACACCTGTCCGGCGGTCAGCTCGAGCGGCAGGCGCCGGTGGTCAGATTCTCGCGGTCGCCGTCGTCGTACAGCACATCGATGCGGGTTCCGTCGCTGCTGACTCGGGTGATCTGACCGCCGTACCACTCCGTGCCATTCTGCCAGCGGCATTCGATCCGCGTTCCGACGCCCCAGGTGTAGGGTCGCACCCGGCGTAGCGGCAGGGTCTCGCTGGTGCCGTCGTCGTAGGCAATGGTTACCGAGTCGGACGTGCGATTCTGGATCACGCCGGGAAACCAGAAGTCGCCGCCGCGCCATTGACCCAGCGCCCAATCGCCGCGCTCCTGCGCGATCAGCACACCTGGTGCGAGCATGACCAGTGACAGCAGCAGCATGAGCTTCTTCATCGAGTACTCCGGAGCAGATGAATGGAACGGCCGGCCAGGCTTGGCAGGACGCGACACGCGGCAGCCGTTTCGGGCATCGCGATTGGATTGGTTGTGCCCTGCGGCGAACCGGGTCGGCGCCAAAGAGTAGCAGGCTGGCATCGACGTCCACACTGCCGCTCAGGGGCCGCTAAGCCGGCAGCCAGAGCGTGACCGACAAGCCACCGCCGTCGCGGTTGCTCAAGGTGATCCGACCGTCGTGCGCCTCGCTGATCTCGCGCGCCAGCGCGAGGCCGAGTCCGGTGCCGTTGCGCTTGGTCGAATAGAACGGCAGCAGCGCGTTGGCCATGACCGTTTCGCTCATGCCGCTGCCGCGGTCGTGCACCTCGACTCGCCACTGGCGGGCAATCCGGGTGACCACCACGCGCACGTCCTCAGCTGCTGAGCCGGCCTCCTGGGCGTTCTTGACCAGGTTGATCAGGGTCTGGCCGATCTGCGCCGAGTCGATATCCGCCGACGCTTGCGCATCCGCCTCCCAGGCAAACGGCTGCTGCGCCGCCAGCGTCTCCAGAAAGCTGGCCCAGACGGTGCGCTGCCGTCGCGGCGCGGGCAGCTTGGTGACCGCCGCATAGCCGCGGATGAAGGTGTCCAGATGGCGGGCGCGCTCCTCGATGGTGGCGAACACCTTGCCGAGCGCCGCCGTCTGGCCGCGGGCGGCGAGCTCGGCGCCGGAGTGCGCCAGCGACGAGATTGGCGCCAGCGAGTTGTTGAGCTCATGGCTGATTACCCGGATCACCTTCTTCCACACTGCCACCTCCTGCCTGCTCAGCTCGCGGGTGATGCGCCGGAACAGGTGCAAGCGGTGGCCGCGGCCGTTGAGCCGAAACGCCCGGCGCGAGAAATGGAAGGCTTCGTCCTGGCCGTCGATTGACACGCTGAAGATGCAGTCGTCGCTGCCGGCGGTGGCGTCGCGCATGGCTTCGGGCACGCCGTCCAGCAGCTCGGCAAAGATCCGCCCTTCGAGCTTGCCGCGAGCGCCAAACAGCTTGCGTGCGGCAAGGTTGGCGTACACCACGTGCCCGGTCTGGGCTTCCAGCAGCAGCGCGGTGGGCGTGTTCTGCACCACCGTATCGAGCAGCAGCTCGCGCTGAAACAGGTGCTGCCGCTCGTCGCGCAGCACGTTGCCGAGGTCGTTGTAGGCGCTGATCAGGTCGCCCAGCTCGTCATCGCGATTGCGGTGGATGGACGTCGAGAAGTCGCCGTCGCGAAAGCGCGCCACGGCGCCACCGAGCGTCCGGATCAGGGCAGCAAACGGCTGCATGGTCTGCGCCCCTGCCCAGGCCGCCAGCGGCAGTGCGCACAGCACTCCCAGCAGCCAGGCCAGGTACAGGTCGTCCAGCCAATGGGCCAGCCCTGCCACCAGCGTCGCACCCAACAGGGCTGCCGCCGCCAGCAGCGCCGCCAGCTTGCCCGCCAGGGAAGTCGTCAGTCGCACCCAGAGCATCTCACGCGCCGCGCTCGCTGATGCCCAGCTTCTCCATCCGCCGGTACAGCGCCTGTCGCGACAGTCCGAGCTCGGCTGCGGCGCGACTGAGCACGCCGTTGTGCGATGCGATCAGGCGTTCCATCGAGGCTCGGTCAAGCTGCGCTTCCGGAGCGCTGCGGGCCGCCGGGCGTGGCGCGGTCGGCAGCGCCAGATCGGCCGCCTCGATGCTGCCGCCCCGGCACAGCAGCACGGCGCGTTCAATGGCATTGCGCAACTCGCGCACGTTGCCCGGCCAGGCGTGATCGAGCAGCGCCTGGCGGGCCGCTGGAGTAAGCGTCGCGCGCTGCGCGACAAAGTGCTCGGCCAGCGGCAGCACATCGTCGCGGCGCTCGGCCAAGGGCGCTACCGCCAGCTCGATCACCTGCAGCCGGTAGTAGAGATCCTCGCGAAAGGTGCCGGCGCGGATCATCGCCGGCAGGTCGGCATTGGTGGCGCTGATCACCCGCACTTTGACCGTGCGGGTGCGGGTTGAGCCGAGCCGCTCGAACTGGCCGGACTCCAGCACCCGCAGCAGCTTCATCTGGCCACTGGGCGGCAGATTGCCGATCTCGTCCAGAAACAGGGTGCCGCCATCGGCGGCCTCGAAGCGGCCATCGCGGGCGCGCTGGGCACCGGTGTAGGCGCCGGCTTCGGCGCCGAAAAGCTCGGCCTCGATCAGCTCCGAGGGCAGGGCGCCGCAGTTCACCGCCACAAACGGGCCGTCGCGCACCGCCGAGTTGGCCTGGATGATCGCCGCCAGTTCGCCCTTGCCGGCGCCGTTCGGACCGCTGATCAGCACGGGAACGTCGGCACGGGCGATCTGGCAGGCCGTGCCGAGCAGCCGCTCCATGGCGTCGGAGGCAAACACCAGCCCGCGCAGGTCATATTGGCTGAGCCGGTCGCGGTGCTGCCGACGGTCCTGACGCAGCTGCGCAGTCTCGCGGCGGGCGGCGCCCAGCGCCAGCAGGTTCTGCACCGTGGTGACCAGCTTGCGGTCATCCCAGGGCTTGCCGAGATAGTCGGCGGCGCCTGCCTTGACCAGCTCGACCGCGGCGGCCAGATCGGTCCACGCGGTCAGCAGCACGACCGGCATGGCCGGGTGGCGCTCGCGGATCGCCGCAAAAAGTGCCTTGCCCTCGTCGCCGGAGGTGGTATCGGCGCTGAAGTTCATGTCCTGGATGACCAGCTCGACCGCCCCGCCTTGCAGCGCAGCCAATCCGGTTTCGGGCGACTGGGCGCTGATCACCGCCAGCCCGTGCAGGCCCAGCAGCACCTCCAGCGCGGTGCAGATGCCGGGATTGTCATCAATGATCAGGATGCAGGACATGGCGGCCACGCGGCGGGCAGATTGGACATCGAACAAGGGGTTGAACTGGACAGGCCTTATACCGTGCGGGTGGCGGTGGCAGGTGAAACCCGTGACGCGCGCCGGGCCGGACCCAGCGTCGCCAGCTGGCCAAGCGCCAGCACCACCAGCGCACCCACCGGCACCCAGTACCAGGTGATCCGCGACAGCCCAAACTCGTGCATCAGCCAGGCATTCAACAGGTACGCAAGCAGTGAGCCCGCGACCACGCCAATGCCCGCAATGATGAGATTCTCGGTCATGAAGTAGCCGAGGATGTTGGGCTTGGTCGCACCCAGCGCGCGGCGCGTGCCGATCTGCTTGATGCGTTGGGTCACCCAGAAGCTGACCAGACCGACGATGCCCAGGCCCGTGACCAGCAGCAGCGCAGCAACCACCACGCCAAGCAGAATCGATACCGCGCGATCATTGCGATAGAACTCGCTGCGGACGTCATCAAAGGCTCGGACGCGACGCACGACACGCCCGCCGTTGCTCGCCACGAGCATGGCCTCGACCTCCTGCATCAGGCGGTCGCGCTGTCCGGGTTCCGCGCGGACAACGTAGGTGGCGTTGGGATTGTCCACCTTGCGATACGGCACCAGGGTCACGCGCTCTTCGACATTGGCCCAGCCGCGCCATGGCGAGCGCAGTTGCTCGACGATGCCGATGATTTCGGCCAACGCGAACTTCTTTGGGTCGTTGACGGACACGCGCCGACCGACGATCTCATTGAGGGATGCCAGGTCAGGAAACAAGGCACGCGCCGCTGCCTCGGTAAGGATGACCTGGGCCGGCGCGTTCTCGCTGTCGGGCAGGTACTCACCGATTTCGGCGGCCGTGAAGTTGCGTCCAGCCACCAGCGTGGCGCCATAGGTTGCGATGGCGTGCTCGTCGACGAAGTACATCGCGGTGGTTATGCGGATGGCATCCTCTTCCCCGGAGCTGGAGACGCCGGAGGCCCAGCCGCCATTGGTCAGCGGCAGGGTGTTGCTGGCGAAAGCCGAGGCGACGCCAGGCGTTTGGCGAATCCGGCGCAGGTCGTCGCGCAACACCGATGGCGGATCGAAATCACTCACAAAGCCGGTGCTTGAAATATCGAAAATATTGGCTTCATCGATGCCAGAGGTTTCGCCCATCAGCGAGGTTCGTTGCTGGATGATGTACAGCGCATTGACCACCACCGCCAGGGTCAACGCCATCTGCAGGCCGATAAGCACCAGGCCCACCTTGTTACGTAGCAGCGCCGAAAAGATCGGACGGATTTCCATGCGGGTTTTTCCTAGGTCGATTTGAGCTGCGCGGCGGGCGCAATCTGGCAGGCGCGCCAGGTGGGAAACAGGCCGGCGAGCAGGCTGGCCGTTATCGACAGCACGACAGCAATCGCAACCAGCTGCGGATCCAGCTGCGCCATCTGCTGCGCATCAGGAATGAGCGCACGCACGCCGGCCAATCCAAGCCAGGCAAAGGCCAAACCCAACACGCCGCCGGCTAGGCCAATGGCCCCTGATTCGAACAGGAACTGGGCAAACACCTGTCGCCGGCTGGCACCCAGCGCCCGCCGCACGCCAATCTCTGGCGCCCGTCCGAGAAACTTGGCGAGCATCAGTCCAATGCTGTTGAGCAGACAGACCAGCAGAAAGGCCGATGCAATTCCCAGCGAGATCGGCACGTCATTGCCCGTCACCCGCTTCTCCTTCAGCCACGCCATCACCGGCGTGACGCGATTGTCCAGCGGCCGGGCAAAGCGACCCAGCGCCTTCTGCTCGGTGACATAGGCATTGAGATAGTCGAGGTAGCGCGCGCGCTCGTCCGGGCTGTCGAGCTGCACCCAGAACTGCAGCCAGATGCACTCCGATGCGAGGTGGCTGTCGAACGACGGATCGTCGGGCGAGCGAAAGCAGTTGTTGTTGCCCGACGAGCGCAGTCGAAGATCGTCGTTGAGGGTAAGCGGCAGGTAGAACGCCTCGGGATCGCCGAAATCACCTTGGGTCACATCGTAGTACTTGGGCGCTGGGTTCCAGTCATCCAGCACGCCCACCACGCGGTAACTGCCTTCGCCAATCCGCAGGCTCCGACCGATGCTGTCGGCACCGCCAAAGACCTTCTCGTTCATTGCCTTGGACAGCACCACGACCCGCTCGCGTGCCTCGTCGGCACGCCTGTCCCACGCCGCGCCATACAGGAACGGGGGCTCGAACATCGGAAAGAAATCCGCGTAGGTCATGCGACCCACCTCGCTGAATGGCTTGACGTCTGGGTTGTCCGGCTGCACGGCCAGGGCGACCTGGAACATCAGCGTCTGGTAGCGCGCCTTTCCGGCCTGCATGAAGGCGCGGCCATCGCGCCAGGTCAGCTGATCGGGTGGAGCGTCGGCCCCCGACGGATCGGTCCACCCGGCGTACGCATCCCAGTTGTCGACGCGCACCACGTGCAGCTGATCGCTTTTCCATGGAATCGGATCGGCCGACATGAAATGGAACACGGTGTAGAGCGTCATGAACGCGCCGATGCCCAACGCAATGGCGGTCACCATGAGGGTGGTCAGGATCGGATTGCGGCGCAGACTGCGGGCGCCGAGCCACGCGTAATAGCGGAACATGGTCAACCTCGCTCAGGCGCTTACGACGGGGGAGGGCGAGGACGAGTCCGCGGCCAGCGGCGCGGCAACGCTCGGCTCGCTGCCCAGATCGACCAGCTGACCGTCGATGATGTGCACGTTGCGCTGCGCGCGGGCGGCGAGTTCGGGGTCGTGGGTGACCATGATCACCGTGGTGCCTTGGGCGTTGATCTCCTCCAGCAGCTCCAGCACGGCGCGCGCCATCAGCGAGTCCAGATTGCCGGTCGGCTCATCGGCCAGCAGCAGCTTGGGCTCGCCTGCCAGCGCGCGCGCAATGGCCACGCGCTGCTGCTGGCCGCCGGACAGCTCACTCGGATAGTGCTTCATGCGCGAGCTCAGGCCGACCCGCGCCAGCGAGCTTTCGATGCGCCGTCGCCGATCCGCTGCCGGCAGTCCGCGATAGCGCAGCGGCACGTCGACGTTGTCGAACAGGTTGAGATCGGGAATCAGATTGAAGTTCTGGAAGATGAAGCCGATCTTCGCGTTGCGCAGCTTGGAGCGCTCGCGATCATTGAGGCCACGCACCTCGACGCCGTCGATCTTGTAACTGCCCTCGCTGTGTTCCTCGAGCAGGCCGGCAATGTTCAGGAAGGTGGTCTTGCCGGAGCCCGACGGGCCAGTCACGGCGACGAACTCGCCCTCCTTCACGCGCAGCGAAAAATCC
Source organism: Lysobacterales bacterium (assembly GCA_038205755.1). Lineage (GTDB taxonomy): Bacteria > Pseudomonadota > Gammaproteobacteria > Xanthomonadales > Xanthomonadaceae > JANNWF01. The sequence goes on from JBBRBN010000074.1 coordinate 16,149, forward strand.
CGCAGCGCGTGGGTTTCGATCAGGTGCGTCCGGTAGATCTTCGATAGGTTCTGCATGTGCAGCATGAGGGATTTCCTTCGGGTTGACTGGCGGCTGCGCGCCGCGCGTGCGTGGAGGGTCAGTTGGCGATGGCGACGCGCTGCGCGCCGCGGAACTCGTCGATGCTGGAAATCACCACCCGGTCGCCCTCGACCAGGCCGGACAGCACTTCAACCGCCGCGATGCTGGTGGCGCCAACTTCGATGCTGCGGCGCTGCGCGATGCCGTCGGCTACCACGTAGGCAATGCGGCCGCCGCCGGTGTCGACGAACGGTCCGCGGGTCAGCTGCAGCACGTCCGACTTCTCCTCGATCACGATTCGCACTTCGACGCGCTGGTTCTGCCGCACGCTGGTCGGTTGGACGCCGGCAAACCGGACCCGGCCAGAGACCTGGTTCTGGGTGATTTCCGGCGCAATCGAGACCACGCTGCCGGGGTGCCGCTCGGCGCCAATGCGGATCTCGGCGAGCATGCCGAGGCCGAGATCGTCGGCCATGGTTTCGGGAATCTGCACGTCGATCTCCAGTCGAGCCAGATCGACCACAGTCATCAGCACCTGGTTCTGCGCCACCGCGGTGCGATCAGTTACCGCAATGCTGCCGACCAGACCATCGACCGGCGCGCGCACCTCAAGGCCGGCCACCAGTCGTGCCACTTCCACCGCGCGCAGGCGCTGCTGCTCCAGCGCCAGTTCGCGGGCTTCCTGCTCGAACGCCAGGCTTTCGCGCTCCAGCGCGGCGTCGCCGTTGGCGTGCTGAAATGTCAGCTCGGCCTGGCTGAGTTCGTCCTTGGCGCGCTGATAGTCGACCTCGCTGATGGCGCGGATCGCCCACGACTTCTCGGCCCGCGCCATCTCCCGCTGGGCGGCCGCAAACGCCACCTGCGCCAGGTCAATCAACCGCCGCGTGCCGAGCGCCTGCTTGCGGTTGTCGATCCGCTGCCGCCGCACGTCGACATCGAGTGTCTGCAGCAGCGAGTTCGCCTGATGCAGCAGGCTCTGCAGCTCCGGGCTCTCGATCAGGGCCAGCACCTCGCCCTGCTTGACTTGCGCGCCGGCATTGACCCGCAGCGTGATGCTGCCGGCAGCGGGCGCGTATAGCGACGGGCTGACCGCCGCCACCACCCGCCCTGGCACCTGGACATCGCGCACCAGCGGACCGCGGTGCACGGTGTCAAACCGCAGCCGGGACGCGCTGACGGCGCTCTCCGCCTGCAGCATCCGCGCGACCAGCGGCACGGCGAGAAGCAACCCGAGGCCAAGTGCCGAGCCCAGCAGCAGCTGGCCGCGATGGCGCTGCCACCAGGCAGGTGCGGCGAGAACTCGATCCTGGGCGGCGGTATCGCGAATGGCCATGAGCATGAGCGCGTATGAAGACTGCGCCAGTCAATGCACGCCGCGTGCCACTGTTCCCAATCCAGTAAAGCGTTGACCAGCCAAGACTTTTTGAAGAACCCGCCGCGCTGCAGAAGTGTCCGATGTGTCCGGCCGGCCGAGCGGACGCCGCTCTAGCAGCCTGTCGGACTTAGGTTCTCGAGGCGATTGCTGGCTGCGTGAGGCTAAGTCCGACAGGCTGCTGCTAGCCGGTCCAGAACCCCATCAGCCACACAAACGGCAGCACGGTGAGCGCCAGCGCCATCAGCAGCGCCAGTCCCAGTGCTGCCATGCGCAGCGGCTGCTGGCGGACCTGTTCAAGCAGGCTAGGCGCAGTACCGTCCGCCCTCTCGGCCTGCCACTCGGCGCGGGCGCGCCTGGCGCGTTCGGCCTGGTAAGTTTCGAGCAACGCGCGGGTTTCCTCAAAGCGAGACCCGTCAACCAGCCACAGACCGCCTCCGTGCAGACCCCAGCGGCTGGGCTCGATGCGATAGTGCTCGAGCCGGTGCTGATCGAGCAGGCTGCAGACGTCTTCGTACTCGTCGGCGGGTACATCGCGCAGGGACATCAGAAGGCGGGCCATCGCCGCAGCATACCCACTGCGGGACCGGTTGCCGAGTCATCGCCTCAGCCGCGGCCGGTGCTGCGACCCGCGTTTGGGCGGTGCGTGCGCGGCCGCGTTCCACGGAACAATGCCGGCCTCGCTCGGGGGGAGTGCCGGGACGATCAAGCGTCTGCTCAAGCGGTTCGGCGCCCTGCTGCTGACCCCCCACCCGCAAGTCTGCGCCAAGGCACTTTCTATGGCCTCGCCGATACATGTTTCCGCGTTGAGGCAGGGAATGATGACTGGCCGGCGGGTGTCACGCGGCGACAGCTGGCGGTACGCGCGGGGCGGGTCGGCAGTGCGCTTGCTCCAGCGCGCCGTGCTTTTCGAAGTGGGCGAGGCATGGATGACCCCTTGCGGGTATGGCGCGGATGGCGGTGGGTTCTTCGATGCTGGCCACGATCCGCAGCGCGCCGCCGCAGTGGACGCAGGTGCTCACGTCGCTGTTGAAAACGCGCTTGCGGCGCTGCGCTACTTGCGGCGCTGCGCTACTTGCGGCGCTGCGCGAAAGGTCATCGAGCGGCGCTTTTCGTCGGGGCCGCGGCGGTCGCTGTTGGCCCCAGTCGACGCCTGATCCGTAGGAGGACGTTTGCCGCGCCCCGATGGCGTCAGCTGCGCGCGCCACCACAGACTGGGACAGGCATCGAATAACCGCAAACCGGGACAGCTATCGAATGTCCATTAATGCCTGTCCCCGTCTCTACCGTCTCTGGCCGGTATGCACGTCGGACCGCTTCAGCCCCCATCGAGGCACGCAGACTGGGACCACACGCAGACTGGGACAGGCATCGAATGGACACCCAGACTGGCACCCAGACTGGGACAGCACCCAGACTGGGACAGGCATCGAATAGCCGCAAACCGGGACAGCTATCGAATGTCCGTTAATGCCTGTCCCAGTCTCTAATCGAATGTCCGTTAATGCCTGTCCCAGGCTCTAATGCCTGTCCCCGTCTCTAGTCAGTTCACGCGTGGCCAAAGCAGCGGTCACGCGTCGCCGCGCATCGCCGCGAGCCGCTGTGCGCTAACTCGCTTCAGATCGACTGGCGGTCGCAGGCGAAGTCCCGATAACACGAGGCCCGGCGCATGGCCGGGCTTCGAT
>JBBRBN010000075.1:0-19129 GCA_038205755.1 Lysobacterales bacterium
ATCGAAGATCCGCCAATAGTGGTAGAGCGCGATAAAAGTCACCAGGCCGGTAACTGTCAGCGCGGTTTTGTAGTGATGCGAAACTTGCGAACGACCGAACCAGAAGAACAGCGTCGCCGCCGCAAACGTGGCGATGCCGAATGAAAACGCGTTGTAGACCAGCGAGAACTGGCCTGCAGTCAAACCTTCCATGAAATTGCTCCCTTACCTGATGCTTGTGATTGTGATTGCTACGACGACCGCTGGATCCGTGCCCGGAAACGACACCTGTACGCGCCAAAGACCGAGGCAGAAGACTCCATGCTATGCCGCTCCCCTCCCGCCGGAGACCAAGTACCCTCCGCAGACGTCGCCAGATCAGCTCGACGCGTTTACGGCGGGTGTCACCGTCGGGTTTGTTCCCCGGACCATTTGCAGCACCGTGAAGTGAACTCCTCGACCAGTGCAGAGCACGTGCAGGATTTGTCGATAGCGCGTGTAGTTCGCGGCGGACCAGCGGGTTCATGCCATCGGTCGCCGCCGAATCATCCGCCGCTGAGCGGCTGCGCGTGGTTGAGAACTGCCGTCCGGTCGGGCCGGTGCGCGGCAGGGTTCAGGCCGGGATCGAGGAGTGAATCGCCCGGCGCTCTGTGGAAATCGTCGGGCGATGGAAAAAGGGCCTGATCGGGATCCCGCTGTCCAGGACTGATCGCATCGCCGGCGACGCCCAGGTACTCCAGCACGTCGGTGTCACCCTGGAAAGCGGCTTGCGCCTGGGCGTCGGCAGGCTCGCGTCCGATGCACCCGCGGCTGCGTCTCGATGTGCCAGCCGCTGCCAGCCACCCAAGACGGTGATCGCGACTGCCTCAGCCGGCGATCACGCGCGACGGGATGATCCCGAGGCCGTGTTCGATTGGAGCGCAGCGGGTCGCCCGTCAAGCTAGCAGCTTGAACGGCAGCGTGGTCGTGGCGTTGCCAGTCAGTGCGAGAAGGGCATTGGCTATGGCGGGCGCAATCGGCGGTACGCCCGGTTCGCCGGCACCGCCGGGGACCGCTTTGCTATCGACCAGATGGACTTCGATTCGCGGCATCTCGTTCTGTCGCAGCATCGGGTAGTCGTGGAAATTGCTTTGCTGCACGCGACCTTCCTTGAACTCGATCTGCTGGTGCAGGGCCGCGGACAGGCCGAACACGATTCCACCCTCAATCTGGACCTTGGCGTGAAGCGGGTTGACGACGGTGCCGAGGTCGGCCACCGCCACGACACGATGCACGCGCGGGCGGTTGTTCTCGATCGACACTTCGGCAACTTGCGCCACCACGCTACCAAAGCTGGCATGGATCGCCAGGCCGCGCGCTCGGCCATCGGGCAGCGGTGTTGCCCATGACGACTTTTCGGCGATCAGATCAAGTGCTCGCAGCCACTGCGCGTTGCTTTTGAGAAGCGCGCGACGAAACTCCAGCGGATCGCGTTTGGCCCGACGCGCCAGCTGGTCGATAGTGTGTTCGACCGCGAGTGCGGTGTGCGTATGACCAACCGCGCGGAACCACAACACGGGCACCACCCGCGGCGCGATCTTGCATTCGACCTGCAGATGCTCGATCGCATAGGGCAGGTCGACAATACCCTCGACCACGCTCTCGTCGACGCCGTCCTTGATGCCAAATGCCTCGAACGCGGTGCCTTCAAAAATTGACTGCGCCACCACGCGGTGATGCCAGGCCAGCGGCAAGCCATCCTTGTCGGATTCAACGCGAATGCGATGGAAGGCGCGCGGTCGATACCAGCCACCGCGGGTATCATCTTCGCGTGTCCAGATGGTCTTGATCGGCATCGGTTCGTCTTTGGCGACCGCGGCCGCCAGCGCGACGAAATCGGCCGCCGGATTCGCCCGTCGACCGAAGCCGCCGCCCAGCAGCAGGTTGTGCAACACAACACTTTCTGGTGCAAGCCCAAGGATTGCCGCCGCGCGATCCCGATCCGGCCCTTGCATCTGCGTGCCAGTCCAGATTTCTGCCTTGTCGCCTTGATGGTGGACCGTGGCGTTCAGAGGCTCCATCGTCGCGTGGGCGAGATACGGCACATGGATGTCTACACTGAGTGCATCTTTGGCCTCCGACAGCCTCGCCTCGGCATCGCCACGTTTGATGGCGATCGCACCGGTCCTGGTCGCCAGCTCGGCGTACTGTTCGCCTTGCTTGATACTGTCTACGCTTGCGTTGGCGCCCAAATCCCACTCGATTTCCAGCGCGTCGCGGCCCTTTTTCGCTGCCCAGAAATGGTCAGCAATCACCGCGACACCCGCCGGCACCGCTTTGACCTTGCGCACGCCCGGCACGGCAAGTGCGGCTTCGCCTTTGAACGAGGTCATCGTGGCGCCGAACACGGGCGCTCGCGCAACCACCGCTGTCAGCATTCCGGGCAGGTTGACGTCCATGCCGAACTTGGCAGAGCCATTGACCTTGGCGGGTCCTTCAAAGCGCTTGCGGCCACGTCCGATATAGCGGAACTGGTCTGGCGTTTTCAGAACGATCTGGCCCGGATCCGGCGCCGGCAGCCGGGCGGCGGCATTCGCCAGTTCGCCGTAGGCCAGGCGTCGGCCGGATGCCTCATGAATGACGAAGCCGGCCTCGGTACGCAGCGTGGCGCGCGGCACTTCCAGCCGTTGTGATGCCGCTTCCAGCAGTTGATGGCGCGCCTCCGCGCCGGCGCGGCGCATCGGGTCGAAAAATCCGCGGACGGAGTTCGAGCCGCCGGTGACCTGCGCACCAAACAGCGGATGGTTAAAACGAGCGTCGGCTCCGATCATCTCGACGTTGACGCGATCCAGATCGATGTCCATTTCGTCGGCGAGCAGCATCGGTAGCGAGGTCAGCACGCCTTGACCCATCTCGGCTTGGCCGACGAACACGGTGACTTTGCCATCCGTGGTGAGCTGCACGAAGGCATTGGGTCGAAACACACCGTCACCGGCTTCTGCTGCGATGGCCTCGGCAAGCGGCGACACACCCGGCAAATGCATGGCGATAATCAGACCGCTGCCGGCCAGCGCGCTGGTCTGGATAAAGCGACGGCGCGAGACGTTGTCCACGTTCATGCCTTGGCCTCCTTCAGCTTCCTGGATGCCAGTGCGATGGCATCGCGGACCTGACTGTACGTGCCGCAGCGGCAAAGATGGCCGTTCATTGCGGCAATAATCGCGGCCTCATCGGGTTCAGGAGTGGCGGCGAGAAGGGCGGCAGCGCCCATGATCTGACCCGACTGGCAGTAGCCGCACTGGGCCACGTCCGCTTCAAGCCAGGCTTGCTGCACCGGGTGGCTGGCATCGGCGGAGAGTCCTTCGATGGTGAGGACGTCTCTTCCCTCCACGGCCGATAGGGGAGTGACGCAGCTGCGAATCGCCTTGCCGTCGAGATGCACCGTACAGGCGCCGCACAGCGCCATGCCGCAGCCATACTTGGTGCCGGTCATGCCGAGACCGTCTCGAAGCACCCACAGCAGCGGCGTGTCTGCCGGCAGGTCGACCACGCGTTCGCTGCCGTTGACTTTGAGCTTCATTTCCACCCCTCCCGTCAATGAAGGATTTCAGGCTACGCCGGTCGAATCCGGCTTGCCAGTCAGAAACGCCCAACGTCCGACACGCCCGGCGCGTCGCTGTCCGCGAAGCGTCAGCATCGGCGTGCGGGAGATCAGGCGACGATCGCAGGTGGCGCCGGTCGAGGCAGGAGGCAGGCCGGAGCTGGCGCTAGGGTCTGCCGTCGCCTGCATCCGCCGCTGCCCAGAGTCAATGCCGCCGCGCTAGCAGCCTGTCGGACTAGATGGCTATGCCTACCGCTTTCGCGAGACTGGCGGTGCCTCGCAGTCGTTCCCCTCCTTGCGACTCGTGCAAAACGGTCAGGTGCGACTCGGTGCTGGCGCACGCAGCGTTGTCGTGCCCGGCGTCAGCTATCAAGCCAATCGCATCTATCGCGTGCGCTTCGCCTTCGATTTTTCGACCCGAACCTACGACGCCCTGCTGGACGACGCCCTGCTGGACAACCAGGTGCTCGCCGCCGGCCGACCGTTTGGCATTACCACCACGCGCGGCATTGGCTCATTGGTTAACGGCATTAACGACCTTTCCGCGATCAATCTCCCGGTGATTCTTGACAATCTCGAGCGGCGCACGGGGCGTTGTTCTTGGACGGGTTTGACTCGCCCTGGCGGCCGCCCGCCGCAAGCCAAGCCGCGTCGATCTTCGCCTGCAGCGTTGCCGCGAGGATGGCCCACGCGGGTTCGGCATGCAGCGATTGCAGATCGGCATGGTCGAGCAGCTGCGCGCTCCAGCTGCGGTGCTGCAGGGCGAACTCAAGCGCCAGCAGCGCCTGCTCTGACTCGCCGATGCGCGCCAGGTAGTGCGCGCGAAGCACGCCGGTGGTCGCCTGGTCCAGCGTGCAGATTCCGCTCTCGCAGGCCGGGGCCTGCTGCAATGCGTTCTGCCATGCGATGCCGGCGTCGTTCGAGTCGCCTGCATCCAGCTTGGCGAGCGCGATCAGCAGCTGGGCCAGCGCGACGTCATCACCGCGTTTGAGGGGCGCGGCGAGGTTGGCAGATTGTTCGGCCGCCGCAATCGCCTCTGCCACGCGACCACGTTCGCGTTCGGCGAGGCTAAGCTGCCGCAGCAGACTGATGCGATGCACGCCCGCAGACGGGTTGTCGCTCGCCTGCAGGGTTTGATCGATGGCCTGCAGGCGCCGCGCCGCTTCGGCCGGATCGCCCTTCAGTCGAATCAGCTGAGCTAGCGAATCTGCTGGTACTGCCAGTCGCGGATTCGTTTCGCCAAGGGCGCCGGTCAGGATCTCAATCGCGAGCCGCAGACGCTGCTCCGCTGACGCAATGTCGCCCAGTCGCGCCAGCACGGCGGCTTCGCCATGCAGGGTGTCGGCGCGATCAGGATGGGTTGCAGGCAGGTTGGCATCGTCCACGGCCTTGGCTCGCCGCGTGCTGGCGAGCGCGAGGCCTAGATCGCCGTCGCTGCGCGCCATCAGCGCCAGGTTGCTGTAGAGCACGCCGAAGTTGGGATGGTTGGCCGGCAGCAGCGTGGCAAACAGCGTGATCGCTTCCTGCAGACTGGCGCGCGCGGGGGCAAAGTCGCGGCGCGACTGTTGCACCGCGGCGAGGTTGGTCAGCACCGCGGCGACGGCATCGGTGTTGTTCGCCTCGCGCGCCAGCGCCAGCGCCCGCCGAAAGATCGCGTCAGCTGCCTCCAGATCGCCGCGACGGCGCAGCACGATGCCGAGATTGCTCAAGCTGCGCAGGTAGGCGTTGGAGGCTTGCAGATCCGCCGCTGCGAGCGTTGCCATGGCACGCTTGAGGTCACGCTCGGCGGCGTCGAAGTCGGCGCGTTCACGCGCCAGCGCGGCGCGTCGGTCGAGCAGAAAGGCCAGTCGCTCGGGCTCGGCGGCTGGCCCGGCGCTGCGAAGTTCAATGGCTTCATCAAGAATGGGTGCCGTCTTGTCGGTGTCGCCTAGCGCCAGCGCCACGTCCGCCAGGCTCTCCAGCACGGCTGCCCGCGTGGCGGGATCGGCCTCAAGCGACGCCGCGCGCTCCACGCCGCGGGTGAGCAGTTCACGCACATCGGGCGTGCGGCCAGGGTTCTTGCGCGGGTCGGCGGCTTTGAAAAGCTCGCGCAGGAAGTCGCTAGTGGCTTGGGCGCTCTTGCGCGCAAGTTCGGTGCGCTCTAACGCCCGCCGCGCCTCGATCCAGCCAGCGCTGGCTACCACCGCGCTGGCCGCCAGTGCGATCAGGACCACCACCGCGGCGACGCTGGCAGCGCGATGTCTGCGGGTGAACTTGGCCACCCGATAGGCCCAGCTCGGCGGCGTCGCCAGGACCGGCTCGTTGGCGAGATAGCGGCGCAGGTCGGCGGCAAAGAACGATGCGCTGTCGTAGCGCTGGCGACGATCCTTGGCCAGCGCCTTCAGCACCACCGCATCGAGATCACCGCGCAGCTGACTGACCCAGCCGGCGCTCGGCGTTGCCCGGCGATCCTGGCTGCCGCTGAGCGCCAGCTTGAGGCTGGGAGCGGGTGCTTCGTCTTCGCGAATGCGCCGGCACATTTCATCGAAAGCCAGACGCCGCAGCTCGCCCAGCGACAGCGGCAGCTCGCCGACCAGAAGCTCGTAAAGCACGAGCCCCAGCGCGTAGACGTCGGAGCGCGTATCGACATCAACGCTGCCGAGCGTGGCCTGCTCCGGGCTCATGTACTCAGGCGTTCCGACCAGCTCGCCGGCGCGGGTCGCCGCGCGATCCGGGTCAGCATCGGTCAGCTTGGCGATGCCAAAATCGATCACCTTCGGGATGCTTGCGCCCTCTACCTCGCAGACCAGCAGGTTGGACGGCTTGATGTCGCGGTGAATCACGCCTTTCTGGTGCGCGTGTTGAACCGCGTCGCAGACCGGCAGCAGCAGTGCGATGCGTTCGCGCAGGCCGAGCTGACGTGTCGCCGCCCAGCGGGTGATCGGCACGCCCTCCACAAACTCCATTGCAAACCACGGGCTGCCGTCGGGCTGGGTGCCAGCGTCGTAAATACGTGCGATGTTGGGATGGTCGAGAAGAGCCAGGGTTTGCCGCTCAGCGCTGAAGCGCGCTAGTCCGGCGGCCGAGCGCATGTCGCTGCGCATCACCTTCAGCGCAACGCGGCGTCTTACCGGCTCGATCTGCAGGGCCTCATAAACTCGGCCCATTCCGCCTTCGCCCAACAGTCGCTGGATTCGGTAGGGGCCGATGCTTTCCGGCACAGGCACGGCTGAATCGATCGCTCGGGCATCGTTGGCCCAGCCGTCGAGCAGCTGCTCGCGCCCGCTGCGCGCTTGCGAATCGGCGACCAGCACGATCAGCTCGGCATGCGCCTCGGGATCGTCACGCTGCAGCTCGGCCAGCGCTGCTGCGCGCGCTTCACGGTCCAGCTCGACCAGCCGATGAAACAGCGCTTCGATGCGTTGGAAGCGTGCCTTGTCAGTCATCAGTCGGCTTCAGTCCGTTGACTCGGGGCGCAGGCGCGCGGCCAGCCAGCGACGGGCGAAGCGCCAGTCGCGCTCGACCGTCGACGCTGACACCTGCAGCAGTTCGGCAACTTCGTCATTGCTGGCGCCCCAAAACACCCGCAGGCGCACAACGTCGGCTTTGCGCGGGTCGAGGGTCTCCAGTTCGGACAGCAGCGGCGGCAGCTCCTCAACGTCGACCGTCTGCAGATGTGCATCGCTTAGGCTCACCCGCAGATCCTCTCCACCGCGCTTCTGCGCCCGCCGCGCACGATGGTAGTCGACCATCTCGCGGATCATGATCTGCGTGACGTATGCGAAGAAGTGCCGCCGATTCTCAAACTTCGGGCGCTGCTCCAGCACCTTGAGCAGCGCATCATGAGCAAACATGCGCGGTTCCATGGTCAGCCCGTCGATCACCCCGCGATTGCGCTGAGCCAGCTCTCGATGAGCGATGCGCTCCAGTCGGTCTGCCACGGCCCTGACCAAGGTTGGCCCGACGTCACCGTCGCCCCCAGCGAGCTTATCGAGCAGCCCGGTAATTTCTGGATCCATTCAAGGGTGGCTGTTGTGGAGCTTGGATTACATTACCGGAATGGCCTGTTCGGGGGCGTTACGAGCGGCCCAGCAGGCAGCACGCGCCGCTCGATCTGAACCAACATGCCGCTCGACAAGGTCAGAGCGAGCAGCAGGCCGAACGGGTGGGCACAGGGCTTGCGCCACTCACCAGCGTGTCAGGGAATCGTGAGCTGCCTGCCTTCGGCCACAGCCGATAAGTTCAAGGGCCACGCCAGTCCGGAGTGCACCGGTGCGACGAGCAAGCGTTTGCGTGGCAGGTCGACACCCCGCTATTTCTGCGGTGCGACCTTCACTCGCAACTAACCAAAGCCTAACTCGGTTAGCACGCTGCTCCGACACGCACGCACGAATGATTGAAGCTCGCAAAATTGAATGGGAAGGCGGTGGACAATTTCAGCGCTTTCAGCATTCGACCAACGGTCGATCCAGTCGGCGAAGGCAAGGCGTTCCGCAGCATCGGTGGCGTACGGGGCGCTTGGCAAAAACGCGGCCACCGTGTTGCCTACCTGCTGTTGCATGCAATTGCTTCCGGCAGCGCGTGCATGGCGGCGACTCCGTCCACTCCGGCGATTCCGGCGACTCCGGCGACTCACCAGCGGCTCGACAATGCGGAGCTGGAACACGCCGGAGCGGTCATCGGCGATATTTACATCGTCAACGCAGATGTCTTTGATCTTGACGATCCGCGCGAGGGCAGTGGCTTCTATCGATTCGCCACGAAGCTGCATCCGGTCACTCGGCCGCACGTCATCCGGGCGGCTTTGCTGATCAGGCCGGGGGATCTTTTTTCCGCGCGATTGGTTGCGGAGACCGAGCGGCTATTGCGGGCAAAGCGCTATCTGGGCGACGCGACTATCACGCCGGTTCGATTTGTTGACGGCAAGGTCGATCTTGAGGTGCGAACCCGTGACGTCTGGTCGCTGGATCCAGGTATTTCATTTGGTCGCCGAGGAGGGGAGAACCACTTCGGAATTGAGCTGCAGGACGTCAACTTTCTTGGGACCGGGATTGAGCTTGATCTGGAACACAAGAAAACAGTGGACCGGGTCACCAACTCGATTCAGCTGGCGAGCGACCAGGCGTTTGGTGACCGCAACGAGTTGGATGTCGGCTATTCAAGCAACAGCGATGGAAATGGCTGGCAGCTGGGCTTTGAGCAGCCGTTCTATGCGCTGGACACGCGTCGGGCCTACGGTTTGCGGCTTGAGCGCACCAATCAGGTCGAATCCTTCTACCGGCTGGGTGACGTGCTGGATCGCTACCTCGTTCGCGGACGTGACGCTGAACTTTACGGCGGCTGGTCTGCTGGGCTGGCGGACGGTTGGGTGCGCCGCTGGACGGTTGGCTTGACCCAGCAGCGGCGACAGTTTGAGACGGTGGCGGAGTCGCTTGGAACCGGGCTGCTCCCCGCTGATCGGGATCTGGTCTATCCGTGGATCGGTTTCGAGTTGCAGCAAGATGCCTATCAGGTCTGGGAAAACCGCAATCAGATCGGCCGCGCGGAAGACGTACTGGTGGGAACCCATATCAACGCCAGACTCGGCAGAGCCTCGACCGGCCTGGGCAGTGATCGGAACGCCTGGCTTTACCGGTTCGGCGTTCGCAAGGGCTACGCGATGGGCACCGAGGATTTCATCCTGCTCAATTCAGAGCTGACCGGTCGGAAAGAAAGTTCCAGGCATGCCGATGTCCACTGGGACAGCAGCGCACGCTATTACATGCCGCTTTCGGAAAAGAACCTGGTATTTGCCAAGATTGAAACCTCATGGGGACACAATCTCGACCTTGACGGCGTCAACCTCCTCGGCGGGGACAACGGACTGCGCGGCTATCCGCTTCGGTATCAGGGCGGGCAAAGTCGCGCCTTGCTCACGCTCGAACAGCGCTACTTTACGGATTGGTATCCGTTCCGGCTGTTCCGGGTAGGTGCGGCGGTATTCGTGGACGTGGGTCGCACATGGGGTGATGACGGTCTCGGCACGCCCAATCTTGGCTTGCTGAAAGACGTGGGTGTTGGTCTGAGGCTCGGCAATACGCGCTCATCAATCGGTAATGTGATCCATATCGATTTGGCGTTCCCCCTTGACGGCCCTTCGTCGATTGATCGCGTGCAGTTGCTGATCGAGGCGCGCCGCGAATTCTAGCCAGCATGCTTGATGAGTCTCGCGCGCCCTCGCTTGTCGCTGGTCCACGCAAGGGATTTTCCTCACTCGGTTCTATGGCCCGATCAGATGCTTCTTCGGAAAACCCCTCGTGCGGACAATATCCTGCGCGATCATCGCGCGAGATTCATGAAACATGCGGGTTAGGTCGGGCGGGCTGCAAATCCGTCTGCGCAGCCCGAGTGTTCAAAAAAAGCGCACGCCGCCAATTCTTGGCCCATAGCGCTGCTCTGGGCCTGCGAATCGTCGTTGTCTGTCCTCACGCCGCCAGCAATCGCCTCGGCGGGCTAAGTCCGACAGGCTGCCAGGTCCACTGAGTCGGACATCCGCAGCGCCGACCAGCGGCTCGCACAGCACGCGGTTGACGTGCCCGCGCCGCGCGAACAGGTCACCTTGGGCAGGCTGACGCGCTGCCTCAGACCGATCCGGGATGCCGGTAGAAAGTGTTCTATGCCATCCGCCACGCCAGTTCGGTCCCGGCCCGCAGCGGCTGCAGCGCGGTGCTGCCCTCGCCGAGTTGGGCCGGCACGGTCCAAGGCTCCCGAACCAGGACGATGCGGTCGGTGTTGCGCGGCAGGCGGTAGAAGTCCGGACCGTGGAAGCTGGCGAAGGCCTCCAGCCTGTCCAGCGCGTTCTCAGCCTCGAAGACCTCGGCGTACAGCTCGATGGCGGCATGTGCGTTGTATATGCCGGCGCATCCGCAGGCCGATTCTTTGGCGCTGCGGGTGTGCGGGGCGCTGTCGGTGCCCAGGAAGAACTTCGGGCTGCCGCCGGTGGCCGCGCCCACCAAAGCCAGACGGTGCTCTTCGCGCTTGAGGATGGGCAGGCAGTAGTGGTGCGGGCGTAAGCCGCCGGTGAACATCGCATTGCGGTTCATCAGCAGGTGGTGCGGGGTAATGGTCGCCGCCACGTTGGCCGGGGCCACGGCGATGAACTCGGCAGCTTGGCGGGTGGTGATGTGCTCGAGCACCACGCGCAGGCGCGGGTAGCGCTGCAGCAGTGGCTTGAGCAAGGTCTCGATGAACACCGCCTCGCGGTCGAAGACGTCCACGTTGGCGTCGGTTACCTCGCCGTGCACCAGCAGCGGCAGGTCGTGCTCCTGCATCGCCTGCAGGCAATCGTGGCAGCGTTCGATATGCGACACCCCGGCGTCGGAATTGGTGGTGGCGCCCGCTGGGTACCACTTCACCGCGTGCACGAAACCGCTGGCCGCGGCCGCGGCGATGTCCTGCGGCGTTGTGCACTCGGTCAGGTACAGCGTCATCAGCGGCTCGAAGTGCTGCCCGGCAGGAAGCGCTGCGAGGATGCGGTCGCGGTAGGCACCGGCCAAAGCCACCGTAGTCACCGGCGGCGCGAGGTTGGGCATGACGATGGCCCGAGCGAACTGGCGCGCGGTGTCAGGCAACGCGCGCGCCAGCAGGTCGCCGTCGCGCAGGTGCAGGTGCCAGTCATCGGGGCGGGTGAAGCTGAGTCGGTTGGTGGCCATCGCTTGCGGACGGGAGCGGAGGGTGTCGCTAGTTTCGCCGATCCGGCCTGTCGATGCGCGCAGCAAGCGCCATGTTTTGCTCCCACCACCCAGCTTGGGTGAGGATGGGCCCACGTCACCACCTGGACAAGCCGATGCCCTTCGACCACGACGTCGTCATCCTCGGTGCCGGCACCGCCGGCCTGGCCGCCCTGCGTGAGGTGCGTCGACATACCGAGAATTTCATTCTGGTTAACGACGGCCACTACGGCAGCACCTGTGCGCGCGTCGGCTGTATGCCTTCGAAATTGCTGATCGAAGCTGCCAATGCCTTCCACATGCGCAGTAAGCTCGGCGAGTTCGGCGTGGATGGGGCAGGGGGCCTGTCCGTGGACATCCCGGCGGTGCTTGCGCGGGTGCGCAAGCTGCGCGATTTCTACGTGGCGGGCGTGCTGGAGGCCACGGCCGACCTGGGTGAACGCAATATCGCCGGTCGCGGCCGGCTGCTGGGCGCGGGCCGCGTGGCCATCAATGGCCGCGGGTACAGCGCCCGCCGCATTGTCCTGGCCACCGGCTCGCGTCCGACGCTGCCCGAGGACTGGGCCAAGCTGGGCGAGCGCGTGTTCACTACCGACACCCTGTTCGAATGCCGGGACCTGCCCCGGCGCGTCGGCGTGGTCGGCCTGGGCGCGATCGGCGTCGAGATGGCGCAGGCGCTGGCGCGGCTGGGGATCATCGTCACCGCCTTTGCCAGCGGCGCGCGCCTGGCCGGGCTCCGCGATGAGAAGGTCAACGCCGTGCTGCGTGCGGGGTTGGCGCAGGAAATGCGCCTGCACACCGGTCACAAGGTAATGCTCGAGGCACTCGGCGACGGCGTGCGGATGCGCGCCGGCGACACCAGCGAGGACGTGGACGCGGTGCTGGTGGCCATCGGCCGCCGGCCGAATCTTGATGACATCGGCCTCGAAACGCTTGGCGTGGAGCTGGATGACAAGGGCTTCCCGCCGTTCCAGCCAGGATCACTTGAAATCGGCGACACCGGGGTGTTCATCGCCGGCGACGTCAATGGAAACGCGCCGATCCTGCACGAGGCCGCCGACGAAGGATTCATCGCCGGCCGCAATGCGATGGCCGAGGCGCCGATCTGCTACCAGCGACGCACGCCGCTGGGTATCGTGTTTTCCGACCCCACTGCAGCCTTCGTCGGCCAACACCTGTCGGACCTGCCGGATGACACCGTTGTCGGCGAAGTAGACTTTCGCCGCCAAGGCCGCGCCCGCGCCGCGCAGAAGAACTTCGGCCTGCTGCGCGTATACGCCGCCCGCGACACCGGCTGCATCCGGGGCGCGGCGTTATGCGCCCCATCCGGCGACCACCTGGCGCACCTGCTGGCGTTGGCCGTCGACCAGCAGCTGACCGTCTTCGATCTGCTGCGCATGCCCATCTACCACCCGGTGCTGGAAGAAGGCCTGCGCACCGCGCTGCGCGACGCCGGCAAGCAGGTCCACGATCGCCCCGACCGCTCCGACCTGGCCAACTGCCCGGCGATGGGAAGCGAGGCGTTGGACTAGCAGCCCGGCCGACCTACGTCCGACAGGCTGCTAGCTGCGCCTGCTCGGTTACGCCGGCGAACTGCCGCTCAGGCGTCGGGGCGCAATGCCTTCTCGATATCATTGATCGTCGAGTTGGTCAGCGTCTTGGCGAGTTCGCCGACCATGCGCTTGACCGTCTCGACATGCAGCTGCGGTCGCATCTGACCCAGGGTCTGCGGGTCGGCGATCAATACGATATGCGCGAACTCCTGCTTGAGCGCAGCTGCGTTCAGGCGGTTCGCGAGTTGCTTGGCAAAGGTGGCCTCGTCGATATCCGAGACGTTGGCGTCTGAGCGCACATGGCCGGACGGACCGTCGTCGTCGAGATCCTTCGGCTCCACCAGGGATGCCTGCTGCAGGACGACGCTGCCGTTTTTGCCAACGTTGGTGAAAATGCGAGCCTTGGCGCCGTCGGCGACAACGATCCACGCGCCGGTGGGAATCTTATCCATCAGTTTCTCCTTGCGGATTGGTTCGGGAGACGCACCCACGCAGGCGGCGTCATGGTTTCGGACTGCGCATCGGCGCAGTGGGGCCGACCACGCTACGCAGGTCGGTATGACCTGAGGCCAAACGAGACGGGCCGGGCCGAGCGCGCGGATCGATGGCGCACGCCGGCGCACGCCCTGATCGCCGTCCAAAGCGTCAGGACGGACCCGCATCGAGCCGCTAAGCGGTGGGCGTGAAACGTCTGATCGGGCAAGGCTTTCCTGCCACTCCGGCCGCCGATGGCAGAAAGCTACGGCTTTTTCCGTGACCTTGAACGACGCAGCATTTCGCCCGTCCAGCCGCCAGGGAACCCACATGAACTATCCCGCCATCCGTCTTGTCGTCATCCTGATCGGCCTGCTGTTTGGCCCATCGGCGGTCGCTCAGGTCATTTTCAAGAGCGGTTTTGAGCCCGGCGAGACGGCGACGGCAAAGACCGGGCTCGGCACCAACCTCGAGCAGGTTGTCGACTTCGCAGTGGCCTATCCGTTCACCGATTTCATGAAGCAGGCGCGGCCCTGGATCACCTCCAGCCAGACCGTGTTCGACACCGACCAGCGTGACCTGCTGGACCTCGATGCCGACGGCTGGGTGCAGTCGCTGCCGGCCTGCAATGCCGGCAATCCGCAGCAGTTCTGCATCGCCCGCACGGTGATCAACTCGTCGGGAGCGAACTATCCCAACGGCCGCTATCTGGTGTTTTACGAGGGCCAGGGCAACATCGCCTACGGCCTCGGCGCCCAGAAGGTCGTCGCCGAGTCGGTTCCCGGACGCGATGTGGTGCAGATTGTTGGCGACTCCATCTGGGCGCTCGACGTCACCGCCACCGGTCCGGCGCCCAATCACATCCGCAATATCCGCGTACTGCCGCCCGGCTTCGACCCGGCGATTGCCGCAGTGCCGCGCTTCCACCCGGACTTTATCGCTGAGCTGGCGCCGTATCGCAGCATTCGCTTCATGGACTGGATGGAAACCAACGGCGGCGGCTTCGCCGGTGGCGCCAACCCGCAGGAAGCGTTCAGCGACCGGCCGCGCGTCAGCAACGCCTTCTGGAACGGCCGGGACGGCGTGCCGCTGGAGATCATGATCGAGCTGGCGAATCTCACGGGCACCGAGCCGTGGTTCACCTTGCCCAACCGGGTAAACGATGGCTACGTCGATGGCTTCGCCCAGATCGTCCGGCAGCAGCTCAACGCCGACCTCGACGTCTACGTCGAATACTCCAATGAGGTCTGGAACGGCGCCTTTCCGCAGGGTGGCGAGATCGAGGCGATCGGCAATCAGCGGTACGGAAATCTCGGCGACCCCTTCATCCGCCGCATGAATTTCCACGGCCAGCGTACGGCGGAAATCTGCCAGCGCTTCAAGGCGGTGTTTGTTGACCAGGCAAGCCGGGTGATCTGCACGCTCGGCGCCCAGGCCGCCAATGCCTTCACCCAGACCGAGGCCGCCGACTGCCCGCTGGCGGTCCAGACGGGTCAACGCGCGACCCCTTGCCACACCGACATGGACGCGGTGGCCATCGCGCCCTATTTTGCCAACTACACCAACACCCCGCCGAACCAGGATGAAGTTGCGCTGTGGACGCTCGACGACCTGTTCACCGACATGAACACCGGGGGCCGGCTGTTCGATGTTCCGGTCTTCAACGAATTCAACCAGCCGAGCAACGTCAACACGCCGTGCCTCGACTTGAATCCGCGCATCCTCGTCGTGCCTTGCCCGATCCCGGCGCTCGACGAGGTCATTCCGTGGATAACCAGCCACAAGGCGGCCGGCGACGCCCGCAGCCTGGCCCTGGTCGCATACGAGGGCGGTCAGCACTACGTCGGCGTGTTCGGGGTCGAGAACAACCAGGCGATAACCAACCTGTTCACCGCCGCCAACCGCGACCCACGGATGGGCGCCGCTTACTTACGTTACCTGCAGAGCTGGAAGGACAACGGCGGCGAGCTGTTCGCGATCTTCGCCCTGAGCGGGAGCTACAGCAGGTTCGGCAGCTGGGGCATCGTCGAGGGACTCAGGCAGACACCGCGACCGCCGAAAGCACAGGCGATCCTCGACTTCAACGCCGCCAATCCCTGCTGGTGGCCCGGCTGCGGCGGCGGCGGCACGCCACCGCCACCGCCACCGCCGCCACCGCCACCGCCACCGCCACCGCCACCGCCGACCTGCACACCGGCGCAGCTGCTGGCCGACCCGGGGCTGGAGGCCACCAGCTTTCCCGGTGGCCCACCTACCAATGTCGTCTGGACGTCGACCTCGGAGCGCTTCGGCTCGGCCTTGTGCAACCTGGCGACCTGCGGCAACGACAACGGCTTTGCGGTGCCGCGCAATGGCAGCGTGTTTGCCTGGTTCGGCGGCACCCTGGATGGCCAGCATGCCGAAGTGGCGACGCTGCGCCAGACGCTGGTGATTCCAGCCGGCAACCCGCGCCATCTGAACTTCTTCCTGCGGCGCAGCGTGGTGACCGCGCCGCTGGACGCGACGCTGGTGGTCAAGGTCAACGGCAGCATCCTGCGTACTTTCGTCGAGCCGGCCGCGACCGAGCCCGCCTATGTCGCCCGCAGCGTTGACCTGAGCGCGTTCGCCAACGGCCAGAGCCACCAGATTGAGTTCGAGTACGTCAACAGCGCCGGCAGCGGCAAGTCAAATTTCCTGGTCGATGACATCACCCTTGCCTGCGCCGCCAGCGGCACCTGAGCCTCGGCAGGAGACGAGCCGCTATGACCTGCCTGATACCAGTGCAGCGGTGTGAATGAATCGGAAAACACCAGGCATGAGTATTGACGGCTCGATTAATGCTTGAGTTCAACAACAATGCACTTGAATAAATATGCTAGCTGCGCTGCTGCACCGGTATTGCACCATCCTCACACTTCGCCTGCCTTGATCCGCAGTTCCCCCTATACCCTGGTAAATCTAGCCATGAAAAAGTTCGCCTCGTTTTGCGTCGCCATGCTTGTTGGTGGTTTGAGCTTCTCCGCGCTGGCCAGCGACAGCACCTCCAGCGGCCGGGTCGTCGAACTGAAGCCCGATGAAGTCCTTACCATTCAGTCAATGCTCAATGCGGAAAGCAAGAGTATCCAGAGCATCGTGCGCGTGAGTGCAGCGAACTTCGTTGCCGGCTCTGGCCAGATCACCTTCAGTGAGTTTCCGCTCGCAACCGGCAACCCCAGCTATACGCCAGCCAATTATGGCGGTGGTCCGGCGTCGCCCTCGGTTAGTTTCCGTGGCTTTTTTGCCGGTCAGTCCCTTGGCGCGCCAGCTACTTGCCCTCCTGGCGCAGCAGTCTCCGGGTGCGTTATCGGCACGGCAACGAGTCCGCTGACGTTGGCCCCTGCTTCGCCTTCGACCTCCATCGTCAGCGATGGATCTAACCCGACTTCACCGGTCCTGTCGGGATCACCGCTCTTCAATGGTCCGATAGCAATTCTGTTCAGCTCAAACCAGGCCGCGGTCGGACTTTCAGGCGGATTCTTTGATTCAGTCGGCAGCACGGCGATCACCGCTTTCCGTCGCGACGGCACGGTTATCGGCTCGATTTCGAACACCATCACCGGTATCGAGTTTCTGGGCTTGGCTACAGCGGACAACTCCGAGACCATCGCCGGCTTGTTGTTCAGCCTCGTTGGTGCCGAGTCAGCAGGCTTTGCGATCGACAACCTGCGCTTCGGCACGGCGGGCCAAGTTGTAATCCCGGGTGCACCGGTAGCACCGGTCCTACCGATTCCAATCAACAACCCAACCGCCTTGTTTGCACTGATTCTGGCGATGGGTCTTCTCAGCGTTGTGGTTATTCGTCGCCTCGGCTAAAGCGGTGGGAAAGGCTTGGCTTTGTCGCTGCTGAGCCGAGACCAAGAGTATGAAAAGCCCCGCACTGGCGGGGTTTTTTATTGCTGGAATTGTTTAATCGAGCGCCCATGGAGAGGCATGCAGCCGAACAGGCGAACACGCCGCTCAACAGGATCGGCATCCACTGCTAGCCAGGGTCGGCATCCTCAGATCAATCGGACTTACGCCCATCGCCACTCAGGCCTCTTGTGAACCCGATCGCACATTCGCGTGATTGCTGCGCTGGCGCAAGCGTGCCTGGGTTGGCGCCGCGCGCCGGTAGCGAGGTGAGACGGGCATGCCGTCACGTGGAGTGCTGCGCGCGGAAGGTTGATGGGAGGCTTGCAATATGCCGCAGAACCCTGCCGCAAGTCGGGCAACCAATGCGAGAATGCTGCCATCTTGGAGCGCGGCTGCCCTTCGCGGGTAAGCAGCCCTCATGCCGGGCAGGGGAGTCGGGCGACGGGGTGCTTTCGAGCAACGCGGGATGACGGGGAGATCTTCGGGACGTGCTGGCGCGCTGGATCGAACGCTGCGGATCATGGGCTGGCACGCTTTGGCAACGTGTCGCAGCAGCGTTGACACGCGCACCGCGTGAGGTTATCGATTCGGACATCCGTGACGTCTTCCTTGCCGAGTTGGATGAGCTGAATGAGACCTTGGCGGGTTTGTTGCCCCAGCTGCGCAGCAATCCGAACGACGCAATGATGCTGCAGAGCCTGCGCAGGGTCTTCCACACCCTCAAGGGCTCGGGGCTGATGGCGGGCGCGCCGAGCCTTGCAGGCGTCTGCGGAAGTCTTGAGCGACTGGCGGTGCGGTTGATCGAGCGGCGGATATCCGCGACACCTGAGGTGCTCGCGATATTCGAGCAGGCCATCATGCTATTGCCGGAATGCAGGGGCGCGATCAAAGCCGGTGCGCCGCTGCCGGCAGCAATGCGGGCGGTCGGCAAGCGTGCGGAGCGTCTGCTTGGTGGAAGCTGACACGAGTCTGCGCCGCTTGCTGTTTGCGGCGCCTCCAGTTCTGTGCCACGCCGAGCGTCACGTTGATCTGCGTTGACCCGGTGAGCACCCGCGGGCACTCTGGTTGCATACGCCCACGCGCCTTCACGTCAGATTACGTCACCCATGCGCAATCCCCTGCAGGAACAGCTGCTCAAAGCCGGCCTGGCGAAGAAGTCGAAAATTGACCAGATCGCCCGCGAGCAGGTCAAGCAGCGCCAGGCGAAGTCCGCGTCCGCGCCCACCGCTGATCATGCTGATGCAGCGCGACTGCGGCTGGAAAAAGTGGATCGCGACCGTGCGCTGTCAGCCGAGCGCAACGCTCAGGCGCGGGCACTGGAGCAGCGCGCGCAGGTGCGGCAGATCGTTGAGCAGACCCGGCTGCCGGCCGACGGGGAGATCGACTATCGCTTCACCCATGACGGCGCGATCCGCAGCGTGCTCGTGACCGATACCGTGCGTCGGCAGCTGTCCAAGGGCATCCTCGCCATCGCGCGCGTTGATGCCGGGTACGCGATCATCCCGCGCGCTGCGGTCGAGAAGATCGAAGCGCGCGATGCAACGATGATCGCTCTCGACCACAGCCGCACCGCACCGCCGGCTTCCGATGCCGTTGATGATGAGTTCTACAGCCGGTTCAAGGTCCCGGATGATCTGGTCTGGTAAGTAGCGGGTTCCCGCAGAGCCGAGCTTGCTCGGCTGCTTTCCGAGCGGCGCCGCGGTGAGGTGCAGAGCGGCGCCTTTTTGAGGTGCAGAGCCGCGCCGTTTAGAGGTGCAGAGCCGCGCCGTTTGGAGGCGCAGAGCGGCCCGTGGTGAGGTGCAGCGGAGCAAGCTCCGCTCTACCAGAGCATCGCCACCGCCCGCGTAGAGCCGAGCTTGCTCGGCTGCTTTCCGAGCGGCGTCGTGTTGAGGTGCAGAGCGGCCCGTGGTGAGGTGCAGCGGAGCAAGCTCCGCTCTACCAGAGCACCCTCACCGCCCTCGTAGAGCCGAGCTTGCTCGGCTGCT
>JBBRBN010000076.1:0-18574 GCA_038205755.1 Lysobacterales bacterium
TCGGGACTCGGGACTCGGGACTCGGGACTCGGGACTCGGGACTCGGGACTCGGGACTCGGGACTCGGGACTCGGGACTCGGGACTCGGGACTCGGGACTCGGGACTCGGGACAAGCGCGTTGCGACCTCCGCTCCAAAGCCCCAGCCCCAGCCCCCAGCCCCAGCCCCCAGCCCCAGCCCCCAGCCCCTAACGCAATGCCCAGCAAATCCTTCCATCGCACCGACCGTGTCTCGGCTCAGCTGCGCCGCGATATCGGCCAGATCGTGCACGCCGCAGTCCGTGAGCACGGTTTGCCGTCGGTGAGCGTGTCGGATGTCGAAGTCTCGCGCGATCTGGCGCACGCCAAGGTGTTCGTCACCGCGCTTGAGAGTGAGCGGGCGGCTGAGGCAATGGCGGCGCTCAAGGAGCTGGTGCCGGAGCTGCGCTACCAGCTGGGCCAGCAGGTGCGCATGCGCCATGTGCCGGAGCTGCACTTCCACTATGACGACTCGGTGGACCGCGGCGAGCGCATCGACGCCCTGCTGCGCGCGCTGCCGCCAAGCGAGTAGTTGCGCCGATGGGCGCGGCCAGGCGGACGCCCGTGCGTGCTCGAACGGTGTTTCGCCGGCTGGACGGAATCGCGCTGCTCGACAAGCCGGGCGGCATGAGCTCGAACCAGGCCCTGCAGCGGGTCAGGCATCTGGTTCGCGCCGAGAAGGGCGGCCACACCGGCGCGCTTGACCCGCTGGCGACGGGCCTGCTGCCGCTGTGCTTTGGCGAGGCGACCAAGATCGCCGGTCTGCTGCTGGGCGCCTCCAAGGCCTACTCGACGGTCGCGCGGTTGGGTGCCACCACCGACACCGACGACGCCGACGGCCGCGTGCTGCTGCGGAGGGAAGTCTCTGACCTGGATCGCGCCGCCGTTGAGGCGCACTTGCCGGCATTCACTGGCCGGATTCGGCAGCGACCGCCGGCATACTCGGCCCTCAAGCGCGACGGCGAGCCGCTGTACGCCAAGGCCCGTCGAGGCGAACAGGTCGAGGTGGACGAGCGCGACGCTGAGGTCTTCGATCTGCGCATTGACGCCTTCGACGGCGAGCGGCTCACCCTCTCCATCGAGTGCGGCTCCGGCACCTACGTGCGCAGCTTAGTCCGTGATCTGGGCGAGCGGCTCGGCTGCGGCGCCCACGTCGAGCAGCTGCGCCGTCTGTGGGTGGCGCCGTTCATGGTGCCGCGAATGTTCACGCTGGACGAAGTGGCCGAGCGGGCTGCCGAGGGCGACGCGGCCCTTGCCGAGTGTCTGCTGCCGATTGAAGCGGGGCTGGCCGGAATGCCCAGGGTGGTCCTGGACGCGCAGCAGGCCGCACGGATGCGCCATGGCCAGCAGCTGGAGCTGAACGCCGATCCGGGGCTGGTGCTCGCGGTCGACACCAGCGGCGCCGCGATAGCGCTGCTGGATATGAATGCTGGCGGGCTGCCGAAGATTCGACGCGTGTTCTCCGCCCGAGAGTGAGCAACTCCTGGAAAGTGCTGCGCAGGCTGCCAGTCGCGGGGTGGCTGGATGAGTCCGCACGCCGTGTGGAGGGCGCCGAGTAACCCGATTTCCGCACCGGCCCCTCTGGCAGCTTGAGCCCTCTTCCCGCGCGGGCTATACTTCGGCGGCTTTATCCCTCGCTTTTCCCATTTGTCCGGCGGGTCATGCGGTGCGTTGTCGTGTCGACAGACGTTCCTGCGGACCCCGCGTCCATGAGGTCATCATGTCCATCGACACCAGCAAAATCATTGAAGATTACAAGCGCGGCCCAGCCGATACCGGCTCCCCGGAAGTGCAGGTTGCCCTGCTTTCCGCGCGCATCGAGCAGCTCACCGGCCACTTCAAGATCCACAAGCAGGATCACCACTCCCGTCGCGGTCTGCTGATGCTGGTCAATCAGCGTCGTTCGCTGCTGGGCTATCTGAAGAAGAAGGACGTCGAGCGCTACAAGACGCTGATCGAGCGTCTGGGTATCCGCCGCTAAGCCGGAACCTCTCGTGGCCGGCCCACGTGGGTCGGCATTCGGCCCCCATGCGGCCAGCTTCAGAAAAAGGCAAACATATCGTGGCGAAAGTAACCAAGTCGTTCCAATACGGTCCCCACACGGTCACCCTGGAGACCGGCGAAATCGCCCGGCAGGCCAGCGGCGCCGTGCTGGTCAGCATGGGTGACACCGTTCTGCTGGTCACCGCGGTGGCCAACAAGGGCCTGCGCGATGGGCTGGATTTCTTCCCGCTCACCGTTGACTACCAGGAGAAGTTTTACGCCGGCGGCCGTATCCCGGGTGGCTTCTTCAAGCGCGAAGGTCGTCTGACCGAAAAGGAAACGCTGATTTCCCGGCTGATTGATCGTCCGATCCGTCCGCTATTCCCGGAAAGCTTCCGTCACGAGACGCAGATCGTCGCGACCGTGATGTCGATGAACCCGGAAATCGACGGTGACATCCCGGCGCTGATCGGCGCCTCCGCCGCACTGCGTCTGGCCGGAGTGCCCTTCAACGGTCCGATCGGTGCCGCCAAGGTCGGATACAAGGACGGCGAGTACATGCTTAACCCGACCGCCAGCCAGCTGAAGGAGTCACAGCTCGAGCTGGTGGTTGCCGGTACCGCCGACGCGGTGCTGATGGTGGAGTCGGAAGCCGCCCTGCTGTCCGAGGAGGTCATGCTCGGCGCGGTGATGTTCGGTCACCAGCAGCTGCAGACGGTAATCAACGCAATCAATGAGCTGGTCGCCGAAGCCGGTGCCAAGCACTTCCCGTGGCAGGCGCCGCCGGCCAACGACAGCCTGATCGCCGCGATCAAGACGGTCATCGGTAACCGCCTGTCCGACGCCTTCGAGCTGCGCGTGAAGTCCGAGCGCAAGGACGCGATCAGCGCCCTGAAGAAGGAAGCGCTGGTGTCTCTGGAGGCGCAGTTCGAGACCACCGGTTGGAATGCCAAGCTGCTGGCGCAGGAGTTTGGTGACCTTGAGTACGCCGCCATGCGCAACAAGGTGCTCGATACCAAGGTCCGCATCGACGGCCGTGATCTGAGCACGGTCCGTCCGATTACGGTCCGCACCGGCGTTCTGCCGCGCACCCACGGCTCGGCGCTGTTCACCCGCGGCGAGACCCAGGCGATCGTCACGGTCACCCTGGGCACGGCGCGTGACGGTCAGGTCATCGACGCGGTCAGCGGCGAGTACAAGGAACAGTTCCTGTTCCACTACAACTTCCCCCCGTACTGCACCGGCGAAACGCGCCCGATGATGGGCCCGAAGCGTCGCGAGATCGGCCACGGTCGCCTTGCCAAGCGCGGCGTGCTGGCGGTGATGCCGAGCGTCGAGGAATTCCCCTACACCGTGCGCATCGTGTCGGAGATCACCGAGTCGAACGGCTCATCGTCGATGGCGTCGGTGTGTGGCTCGTCGCTGGCGATGATGGATGCCGGTGCGCCGATCAAGGCGCCGGTTGCCGGCATCGCCATGGGTCTGGTCAAGGAAGGCGACAAGTTCGCCGTGCTGTCCGACATCCTGGGTGATGAAGACCACCTCGGCGATATGGACTTCAAGGTCGCCGGCACCTCCGAGGGCATCTCGGCGCTGCAGATGGACATCAAGATCGAGGGCATTACCGAGGAGATCATGAAGATCGCCTTGAACCAGGCGAAGGAAGGTCGGCTGCACATCCTTGGCGAGATGGCCAAGGCGATCACCACGCCGCGGCCGGAAATGTCCGAGTACGCGCCGCGCCTGCTGACCATCCGCATCCATCCGGACAAGATCCGCGAAGTGATCGGCAAGGGCGGTTCGGTGATCCAGGCGATCACCAAGGAGACCGGCACCCAGATCGACATCCAGGACGATGGCACCATCGTCATCGCGTCGGTCAACCGCGCCGCTGGCGAGGCCGCCAAGGCGCGCATCGAGCAGATCACCTCCGACGTCGAGCCGGGCCGCATCTACGAGGGCAAGGTCGCCAAGCTGATGGACTTTGGTGCGTTCGTCACCATTGCCCCGGGCAAGGACGGTCTGGTGCACGTGTCGCAAATCTCCAACGAGCGCGTCGAGAAAGTGTCCGACAAGCTGAAGGAAGGCGACATCGTCAAGGTCAAGGTGCTGGAAGTCGACAAGCAGGGCCGCATCCGCCTGTCGATCAAGGCGGTGACCGAAGGCGAGGGCGTCTGATCGGTAAGCTGCGCTGAAGCGAGGCACAGAAGGCGAGCGAAGGCTCGCCTTCTGCTTTTTCGACCCGAGCCGATGTGCTGGCGGTTGTCGTACTGCGCGTCGGACACCGTTCGCGACCGTATCGAACGAAGCGTCATCCACGCCGCCTATACTTGAGCGTCCACGACCTGCTGGCAGGGTTGCCCTGCGACGGGTCGATCCCGAGGAGTAGCAACGCATGAGCCCCGCCAATCCCACCAATGATCCACTCGCGTTCGGCCGGCAGCTGTGGCAACAGTGGAACGACGCCATCCAGTCGGCGGCTCCGGCCAGCACGCCGCAGGTTCCTGACTGGGGCGCGGCAATGCGCAACTGGGGAGAGCTTGCCGCCGGTGGATCTCTCGACGCCAATCGGGCGGCCGACAAACTTGGTGTGCATGGACAGCAGTTCTTCACGCTCATGCAGAATCTGGTGCAGCGGGCCTCGTCCGGCGCGGCGTCGACGCCGGAACTTGGGTCGCTGTGGCGGACCCAGGTCGGCGACGGCAATCCGATGCTCGATGCGCTGCGCCAGGTCAGTGCCGAAGGTGCGCGCGGCTGGGAGCAGCTGATGGAGGCCACGCGCGCGGCATCGGCGCCGGTGACGACGGAGCTGCTGTCGACACTGCAGCTTCCCGGCGTGGGGCTGGGACGCGAGCGCCAAGCGCAGATCGGCGAGCTGATCGCCGCCCAAGCCGCCCAGGTCGAGGCGCTGCAGCGCTACCAGCAGCTGCTGGCCAAGGCCAGTGAGTCGGGAATGGAGCGTTTCGAAAGCAAACTCGCCGAGCACAGCGAGCCCGGCCGGCAAATCGGTTCGATGCGCGCGCTATACGACCTGTGGATCGACGCGGCCGAAGAAGCCTACGCCGAAACCGCGCTGTCGCCGGCCTTTCGGGAGGCCTACGGCAACCTGGTCAACACGCAGATGCGCTCCAAGCAGCTGCAGCAGCGCGAGGTGTCGCGCCACGCCAGCGAGCTGGGCCTGCCGACCCGCAGCGAACTTGACGGCGTTCTACGTCGGATCCATCAGCTGCAGCGCGAACTGCGCGAACTGCGCAGTGCATTGGCCGCGAAGCCGGCTGCCGCTGACAGCCGTGAGAAACCAGCGACGTCTGGCGTCGAGAGCAGCGCGGCGGCCCCTGCCAAGGCGGCGAGCCCGAGCCCGAAACGGGCGGGTGGTGGTCCGGCCGCCAGCAAGGCAACCAAAGCTGCGCCGCGCAAGGCCGCTGCAAGCGCACCACCGCGCGCTTCCAAGCCTCCCGCACGGGCGGCAGGCAAGGCCAGCGTCGCATCTGCGCCGGTCAAGCCCCTATCGCCCGGGCTGTTTCCGCCCGATGCACCGAGCGCGACCGCCAGCGCGGGCGCTGGACCCGCCCGCAAGAAAAAATCCGCATCCACAGGCAAGGCGCCTGCGCCCCGCCGCCGCGCCCGCTAAGGAGCCTTACTCATGTATTCCCCGCTCAGCGTGACCCCGGAGACTCTGATGCAGGAGGGTCTCCGCCTCCAGCAGAAGCTGGCGACCGGGCTGGACAGCCTGCGCCAAGTGGGTGAGCACGATTTTGGACTCAGCCCCAAAACGGCGGTGCAACGCGATGGCAAAGCCGTGCTCTATCGTTATACGAGCGACGAGCCGGCGAGCCAGAAGACGCCCCTTTTGATCGTATACGCGCTGGTCAACCGGCCCTACATGGTCGACCTGCAGCCGGACCGCTCGATCGTGCGCAGCCTGCTGGCCGCCGGCCACGATGTGTATCTGATCGACTGGGGCTACCCGGACCCGTCTGACCGCATGACCACGCTGGACGATTACATCAACGGCATCATCCACGGCTGCGTCGATCACATTCGTCATGCCCACGGGCTGTCAGCAATCAACCTGCTGGGTGTCTGTCAGGGCGGCGCGTTCTCGCTGTGCTACGCCAGCATCTATCCGGACACGGTGCGCAATCTCATCACCATGGTCACGCCGGTGGATTTCCACACGCCGGACAACATGCTGTCGCACTGGACCCGCAATCTGGACATCGACCTGTTCGTCGATACGCTCGGCAATGTGCCGGGCGACCTGATGAACTACTGCTACCTGACGCTCAAGCCGTGGCGCCTGAACGCGCAGAAGTACGTCGGACTGATCGACATTCTCGACAGCCCCGACGATCTGCGCAACTTTCTGCGCATGGAAAAGTGGATCTTCGATTCGCCGGATCAGGCCGGTGAGGCGTTTCGCGAGTTCATCCGCGACTTCTACCAGGGCAACAAGCTGATCGAGGGGGGGCTCAGCATCGGCGACCGGCCGGTTGACCTGGGTCGCCTGAGCATGCCGATTCTCAACATCTTCGCCGAGCAGGATCATCTGGTCCCCCCGGCCGCTTCGCGCGCGCTGGCGCGGGTCGCCGGCAGCAAGGATTACACCGAGCTGAGCTTCAAGGGCGGTCACATCGGCATCTACGTGTCGGGCCGCGCCCAGCGCGAAGTGCCGCCGGCGATTGATCGGTGGCTGAAGCAGCGCGACTGAAGTGCCGCCCGCCGGCGCTGCGGTTGCCCTCAGAAGCTCATGAACTGGCCGCCGTTTACCGGTATCAGTGCCCCGGTCAGGTAGCCGGCGTCGGTCGCACACAGGAAGTCGACGACCCGGGCAATGTCGTCGGGTTGTCCAATCCGGCCCACCGGAATGCCGGCAACGATCTGCTCGCGGATGTCGGCGCGGATGGCGCGCGTCATTTCGGTGTCAATGTAACCGGGGGCTACGCTATTGACGGTGACTCCGTGGCGCGCGACCTCACGAGCCAGCGACATCGTAAAGCCGTGCATTCCGGCCTTGGCGGCGGCGTAGTTGGTCTGACCAAACTGGCCGGTCTGCGCGTTGATCGAGCTGATGTTCACGATCCGGCCAAAGCCCCGGCTGCACATGCCTTCGACGACTTGCCGGCACAGGTTGAACACGCTGTCGAGGTCCACCCCCAGCACGCTGTCCCACTGTGCGCGCGACATCTTGCGCAGGGTCGCGTCGCGGGTGATCCCCGCAGCGTTGACCAGCACCTCGATCGGGCCGAGATTGGCTTCAATCTCACCGACCAGGCGCTCGCAATCCTCAAAGCGCGACACGTCAGCCGGCAGGAACTGGACCTGCGTGCTCTGGCAGTGCGCCATGAAGCGCTCCACCGCTTCATCACGTCCCGGAAGGTCAACGGCGACGACACGATAGCTGCTGGCAAGACGGGCACAGATGGCGGTGCCAAGTCCGCCGATGCCACCGGTGACGACAGCAATGCGGGAGGTCATGCAGGAGTCCTGAGGCGGAAGGCTGGAATGCTGCGGCGCAGCATACGCAGCGACCAGTGCCGGGTCAAAGCACCCGGCCGACCTGCATCGTCCGCAAAGAGCGCGGCCGGAATCCGTTCAGCGCGCCGACGTTTTGGGTGTCGACTTGCCGTGCTCGGTGTTCGCTCCGGGAGCGCCGGTTCCGCTGCGCAGGCTGCCGAGCAGCCCTTGCTGCATCTGCTTCCACATGTCGATGTTGCGCTCGGTGAGCTGATTGAGCGTTGCAAACGGGGTCTGGCCGAGCAGGCCGTTGATCTGCGAGCGGAACTGGGACTGCTGGTCCACGAACAGCTGCATGCTGCGGTCAAGGTAGTTGCCCATGAAGCCCTGCAGCGAGTCGCCATAGAAGCGGATGATCTGGCTGAGCATCTGGGTCGACAGCATCGGCTGACCATCCTGCTCGTGCTCGGCGATGATCTGCAGCAATACCTGCCGGGTGAGGTCTTCGCCTGACTTGGCGTCGACGACTTCAAAGGCTTCGTTGTCGACGATGAGTTGGCGGACATCTTCGAGCGTGATGTAGCTCGAAATCTCGGTGTCGTACAGACGCCGATTGGGGTACTTCTTGATGATGCGGCTGACGGCCATGCGTGTCTGATCCTCCCAGATCGTGCGGCGCAGCATGGCGCAGCATGGGGTGGCATGCAACCTGCTGTGGCCCGGATCAGCGTCATGGCCGGACAGCGGGTGCTTGCGGCCTTCCCGACTTTGCGTCGGGCGCAACGATGCCGAGCTGCTCCAACCCCCTGCTTGACCTCTCCCACGGGGCGCCGCTTCGCCCGTTCCGGGCCTCAGCGTCCGGACGGACGACGCGTTGCCACAGCGTGAGGACAGACAACGACGATTCTTGGCCCATAGCAGCGCTAGGGGCCAAGAATTAGCGGCGTGCGCATTTTTTTGAACACTCGGGCCGCGCAGACGGATTTGCAGCCCGGCCGACCTAGCCCCGACAGGCTGCCAGACCACGGCCCGCGCACTGAGTCAGTCGCGCATCCTCACCAGCCCATGTGTTGCCCGCCGTTGATATCCAGATTGGATCCGGTGATCCAGCCAGATTCCTCGGACACCAGAAAGGCAACGGCGTGGGCGATCTCGTCGGGACTGCCGAGGCGGCCGGTTGGAATCTCGGCGACGATCTTTGCCCGCACCTCCTCCGGCACCGCCATCACCATATCGGTGGCGACATAGCCCGGAGAGACGGTGTTGACGGTGACCCCGAGCTTGGCGTTCTCGCGCGCCAGCGAGATGGTGAAGCCGTGCATCCCGGCCTTGGCAGCGGCGTAATTGGCCTGTCCGTACTGGCCCTTTAGTCCGTTGATCGAGCTGATCTGAATGATTCGGCCCCATTTCCGGTCGCGCATGCCATCAATGACCGGGCGGGTGACGTTGAAGCACGAGTTGAGGTTGGTATTGATCACATCACCCCACTGCTCGGCCTTCATGCGGTGGAACGTGCCGTCCCGGGTGATGCCGGCGTTGTTGATCAGCACCTCGACCGGCCCGAGCTGGGCAACGACCTCAGCGACCATCGATGCAGACTCTTCGGCGCTGCCAATGTCGCCCTTCGCCAGCGCGATGTCGAAGCCTTGGGACTTCAGATCGGCCTGCCACTCGCGCGCCTTGGCCTCGTTGCGGTAGTTGGTGGCAACGCGGTGGCCCAACGTTGCCAGCCGCTTGCAGATGGCCGTTCCGATGCCGCCGGTACCGCCCGTAACCAGCACGGTGCGTGCAGTTGTCATGTGGATTTTCCTCCCTGGTGGGGTGCCCTCTTGAGTGGGGCACCTGTGGGAATTCTACACAGCGCAAACTTCCCGGCGATTGCAGGACTGCCAGCGCTCAGGTGACGGCCTCATCCGTGACCGCGATGGCGGCGTGCTCGCGACGCAGGGCGTCCGGGAGGTAGGTGCTCGCGGCATTGTCCAGCCAGGTCCCGACTGTGCTGCCGGCTGGCTGCGGCAGTGCGGGCAGCAGAAACTGCCAGGCTCGCCGCAGCGCCTGCAGCGGCTCGTCGTCGCGCAGCGGTAGCGAACTCGATGACTTGCTCAGCTTGCCGCCGCAGTCGTCCAGCAGCAGCGGCAGATGCAGGTAGCGCGGTGTGGCGATGCCCAGCGCCCGCTGCAGCGCGATCTGCCGCGCGGTCGAGTCGAGCAGGTCGGCGCCGCGCACGACGTCCGTAATGCCCTGTGCCGCGTCATCAACCACTACCGCCAACTGATACGCGTAGAGCCCCTCGGCGCGGCGCAGGACGACGTCGCCGCAGCCTTCGCGCAAGTGCTGGGAATGGGGTCCGTAGCAGCGATCAGGGAACCCGATGGTCTGATCGGGAACACGCAGGCGGAGCGCTGGCTGGCGCTTGCGAGGTCGCGCGACGCAGGCGCTGTGGACGCCACCCATGGCAGTCAGATCTGCGCGACTGCAGCGGCACTCGAACAGTTCGCCGCTGGCGCGTAGGCGTTCCAATGCCGCGTCGTACAGCGCACTGCGCGCGCTCTGCCGGACGACCGGTTCGTCGGAGGTCAGCCCAAGCCTGCCGAGTGTGTGCAGCTGGGCGGCGCTCGCACCGGGCTGTTCACGCGGCGGGTCGATGTCTTCGATCCGGATCAGCCAGCTGCCTTGATGGTGGCGCGCGTCCAGCCAGCTGCCGAGGGCGGCCACCAGCGAGCCGAGGTGCAGCGGGCCGGTCGGCGAAGGCGCGAAGCGGCCGCGATAGGCGTCGCCTGCGCTCAAGGCTGGAGGTGGGCGCGAGCGCGCAGATCCGCGCACATCAGGGTGATGCCGATCACTGATGCCGGCACCACGACGAAATTCACGATCGGCACCAGCGAACAGCCGAACGAGGCCAGGCCGAAACCCACCACCGTCCACCGCGCGCTGCGCAGCAGCGTGAGCTGCTCGCGCAGACTCTGCCGATGATTGCCAAGCGGATTACCGGCGTACTCCACCGCCAGCAGCCAGCTGCTGACCAGCACGCCAACCGGCGCCACCAGCAGGTTCAGCAGTGGCGTCAGGCCCAGCAGCAGCAACCCGAGCAGGCAAGTGGCGATGTAGGCGAGGCGCCGCAGCTCCAGCCCCAGGTCAGCGCGCAGCCCTGCCAGCCAGCCGGCGGGAGGCTGATCCGGCGGTGAGATGCCCTCCATCTGGTCCACTTCGGCCGCCAGGCGACCGAGGAACGGCGAGAGCAGCAGCGCGGCAAGCAGGGTGAAGGCGAGCATTCCGACCGCGAGCATGGCGGCGGCCACCAGCGGAAACAGCAGGTAGCGCAGCCAGTCGAAGCCTTCCGGCAGCCATCGATCCAGCAGGAAGTCGAGACCAAAGAACAGGCAAACCGCCGCCAGCAGAAAGATCACCACATTGCCCACAACGGGCATGAGCACGTAGCGTCGAAGTCGCGGCAGACGCAGCCGACGAAAACCTTCCAGCAAATAGGCGGGGCCGGTGAACGGCGGCTGAGTGGCGGACGCGGAGTTGGCCATGAAGTCTGGAATTCCCTGCGAATTTCACTTGTCTGGCAGCATTTGCCCCCCATCATGACCGGGAAGGCGCCCCTGTGTGACGCCGCTGACCTCACTCGGAGACTGAATCATGATGCGGATTGCGCTTTTCCTCGCCACCAACCTCGCCGTCCTGGTGCTGTTGGGCGTGGTCATGTTCGTATTGGAGAACGTGTTCGGGGTCCAGCTGCAGGGCGGTGCCGGGCTGCTGGTGATGGCGGCCATCTTTGGCTTCGGAGGCAGCTTCATTTCGCTCGCCCTGTCCAAGTGGATGGCCAAGCGGGCCACCGGCGCCCAGGTGATCGAAAATCCGCGCAACGAGCACGAGGCGTGGCTGGTCAACACGGTGCGTCGCCAGGCCGATGCCGCCGGCATCAAGATGCCGGAAGTGGCGATCTACGACGCGCCCGAGATCAACGCCTTTGCCACCGGCATGAGCCGCAACAGCTCGCTGGTGGCGGTGTCCACCGGCCTGCTGCGCGCCATGCAGCGTGATGAGGCCGAGGCCGTGCTGGCTCATGAGGTGAGCCACATTGCCAACGGCGACATGGTGACCATGGCGCTGATCCAGGGCGTCCTCAACACGTTTGTCATCGTGCTGGCGCGCGTGGTCGGATCGGTCGTCGATTCCTGGCTGCGCGGTGGCCGCAGCGAGGGTGGCGGAGGTATCGGCTATTTCGTCGTTGTCATGGTGCTGCAGGTGATTTTCGGCATCTTTGCCTCGATGATCCAGATGTGGTTCAGCCGCTGGCGCGAGTTCCGTGCTGATGCCGGTGGTGCCCAGTTGGCCGGACGACAGAAGATGATCGCTGCGCTTGAGCGTCTGGCGCAGAACCACGGCCAGAGCAGCCTGCCCAGCGCCGTGGCGGCGTTTGGCATCTCAGGTGGCATCGGCAATGGCATGAAGCGTCTGTTCATGACCCACCCGCCGCTGGCCGAGCGCATCCAGGCCCTGCGCAGCAGCGTCGGCTGATCGGCTGACGTCATTCCGCACGCCTCGCCCGCGCCGACTGGCGCGGGCGAGGCGGTTACAGCCAGCCGTTCTGGCGGGCGAGGCGGTAGGCTTCGATCCGATTGGCGGTGCCGAGCTTGCCGATCGCTTCAGAGAGATAGTTGCGCACCGTGCCTTGCGACAGATGCAGACGCAGCGCGATGTCGGCGCTGCTGGCGCCTTCGCCGGCCAGCCGCAGCACCTGGCGTTCGCGCTCGCTCAGTGGGTCCTCGTCGCCCCAGGCGGCGATTGCCAGCTGTGGATCGATCACCCGCGCTCCGCGCTGAACTTGACGCAAGGCGGCGGCGAGCTGGTCAGACGGGGCGTCCTTGAGCAGGTAGCCGCGTACGCCCGCGTCGAGGGCGCGACGCAAGTACCCGGCGCGCCCAAAGGTGGTCAGGATCACGACGCGGGTAGCCAGATTGGCGGCCTGCACGCGCGTCGCCAGTTCAATGCCGCTGAGCAGCGGCATTTCGATGTCGGTAACCAGAACATCGGGCCGGGTCGCTTGAATCAGCGCCCAGCCCGCCTCGCCATCGCCGGCGGTGCCAACGACGTCGATGTCCGGCTCGAGCCCGAGCAGTGCCGCCAGCGCGCCGCGCACCATTGCCTGGTCTTCCGCCAATACGAGCCGAATCATGCGCTGCACTCCAATCCAGCGCGCTCAGCCTGCCAGGGCGGGGCAACCCGAATGCGCAGCACGCTGCCTTCGCCGGCAGCGCTTGCAATGTCGACGCTGCCATTGATGGCTGACAGCCGTTCGCGGATCCCCAGCAGACCATTGCCTTCCGCGATGATGCCGCCGCGGCCATCGTCACGGATGGACAAGCACAGCGTCGGGCCGTCAGCCTCTATCGCAATCTCAACACGGCGTGCGTCGGCGTGCCGCAGCACGTTGGTGATTGCCTCGCGCAGACACAGCGAGAGGGCCGCGTCTACCGGCGTCTGCAGCGTCAACGGCTGCAGCTGCTGATCAAGGCTCACGCCGGCGCTCAGCAGGGTCAGTCGACAGGCCGCCAGTTCTGCCAGCAGCCCGCTGTGGCGAATGCCGCTGACCGCCTGACGGACTTCAGCCAGGGCCGTGCGCGCCACGTCTTCAACCTCGCGAATCTGCTGCCGGGCTGCCGGGGCATCGCGATCCAGCAGCTTGCCGGCCAGCTCGCTCTTCAGCACGACCACCGAGAGCGTGTGGCCGAGCAGGTCATGCAGGTCGCGCGCAATGCGCTCGCGCTCGGCGAGCGTTGCCAGGCGCTTGACCTCGTCCTGCGAAAGCCGAAGCTCGGCATCCTGGCGCTGCTGAATCTGGCCGAAAATGGTTCCAAGCAGGACCATCCCGCCAACCACAAAGCTCATTCCGGCATAGGCGGCAGTCGTCACCCCGTCATAGCGGCCCAGCCAGAAGGCGAGCACCAGCAGCAGCCAGGCGGCGCCCGACACCAGCAGTGCGCGGCGCGGCGGCAGCATGGCCCCGGCCATCGCGAGCGTGTAGATGATGAAGGTGTTGCCGCCTGGATTGAACGGAATCAGCGCCAAGCCGATGGCTGCGACCGCCGCAATTGGCAGCAGCGGCCGGCGCCGAGCGCCCAGGAGCGCGCTGACGTAGATCGGCACAAATGCCAGCGTGGCCAGCACGCTGGCCGCAATCGAGGTCCAGTTGACGGCCGGCAGGAACAGCATCGGGACGAATACAAAGATCAGATACACCAGCGTGAACCATGGGTTCTCCCATGGCGAAGTGGTGTGCGCGGCCTTCTCTGTCGATGGCGAATCGCGTGGGATCATCAGCGCAGCTCAACGTCATCCAGCTCGAAAGCAAATTCGCCAGACGGCAGGCTGGCAGCGAAGGAGATCGCGCGCAAGCGCGTCAGGTCCGCACCTTGGAAGGTCGACAGCGGCAGCTGATGGGTCTGCCATTCGCTGCTGCTGGGAATGCGCTGCATGGAAGGGGTGCCCATCTGCTCGCCGGACAGCAGCATCACCAGCAGCTCGCGGCCGTCGCCGCGCAGGCGGAAGCTCAGCGTGCCCAGATTGCTTGCGTTCGATGCCGACATCGGAGGATCACCAATGATCAGCGCCGCGCCTGACCACGGATAGGTGGCGCCGCTGGCAATGACACCTGCTACCTGCAGGGTGCCGACCGCGGGCGTCAGCGCGGCGGTCGATGCGCCGCCCATGACGCTGTCGGTGGTGGCCATCCAGTATCGGCCTTGATCCGTTTTCAGGCTGCCATCGTCAAAGCGGCTGCTGAGCGCCATCAGCAGCGGCGCATGGCTCGAATTGCCGGCCGCCGCGCCGGCACCAGTACGCTCCACCTGGATGCCGTTCTTCCAGACGGAAACGATGCGTCGGGTGGCCCGGATGTCGTGGGTTGGATCGCCGTTTACCAGCAGCAGGTCGGCACGCAGTCCCACCGCAATCCGGCCACGATCAAGCAGTCCGAACCGCTTGGCAGGCAGGAAGGTTGCCGCACGCAGCGCCTCGACCGGCGTCAGGCCGGCGCGCGTCAGCAGCTCGAGTTCGCCGTGCATGCTGGCGCCGTGGGCCGTTCCCGGATTGCCGGCGTCGGTGCCTGCGAGCAGGTCTACCCCTGCCAGCCGCAACGCGGCAACGTTGGCGAGCCCGTTGGGGAGATGCGAATCGCGCTGGTAGATGGGCGGAAAGGCCGCTCGCAGGCTCTCCACTTGACCGGCATCCAGCCACGGCAGCAGCTCCGCGTCAGTGCTCAGTTCCGCCCCGGCTGACTTGCCGCTCAGCCCGCTCACCACGCTCAAGGTGGGAATGACGAATCCGCCGCTGAAAGCGACGCGGGCGATTTCCTCCGCGCTGGCGCGGCGGTCACTGAAGACGTGGACCAGCCCATCGGCACCCGACTCGAACACCGCCAGTCCATCGTCGACTTGCGCCACGTGGACGACCGCCAGGCGGCTGGCGCGCTTGGCGGCGGCAATCAGGCGGTCAAAGCGCGGATGATCCAGCGTGGGCAGCTGTACGGCGTCGCCATAGGCGTGCCCGCTGTCGACCACCAGCTTGATGAAGTCCGAGCCTTGCGCAAGTCGTGTGGCGACGGCCTGCTCCGCGTCCGCCGCGTCGTCAAGCGTACTGATTGCCAGCCCAAACTGGGTGCCGTGCCCGCCGCGCGCGGTGACCAGCGCGCCGGCCGACCAGATGTCGGCCTGGTCGGTGGCGGCGAGCGATTCGCGATCACGACGAAAGCTGGCCAGCTGAGACGGATCGCTGAACATATCGAGCGCGCTGGTGACGCCGAACCGCAGCATCTGCCGGCGCGCCTCGCCCCAGGTATGCACGTGGGCGTCGATCAGGCCAGGCAGCAGGGTTTGTCCGGCACCGTCGACAATCAGCACGCCGGCGGGTCGCTCGACCGATTCACCGGCCGCCGCAATCGTGCCGTTGCGGACGTGCACGTCAGCCTTCGGCAAGACGTTCTCGCCGTCAAACAAGCGGACGTTGGCGATGATGAACTCGGCCGGCGCGGGCGGTTTCGATGGTGGCTGCGCGGGTGGCTGCGGAGCAGGCGAGAGCAGCAGCAACCCGACCAGCGCAAGCAGACAGGCGACGCTGATCAGCGGCAACGAGCGCATCGGCTCACCTCCCGCGCAGCCGCAGCGCGGCCAGACTCAGGAACAGGAGGGTCATCACCAGCAGTACCGCAATGTGCAGCGGGTAGCGCACGTCGGCCACCTGCCCGATGGTGCCAAGCGCCAGTTGCGCCAGATGCCACGATGGCCAGATGACCGCCGCTTTCTGCAGCAGGACGGGGAACGCGAACAGCGGCACCCAAAGACCAGAAAGAATCGACATTGGCAGGTAGACGAGGTTGACGATGGCGACCGCGGCCTGGGCTTTTGCCAGCGTGCCTATCCACAGCCCGATGGCGCAGAACGGCAGCGTGCCGAGCAGAAGAACGCCAACCAGCAGCAGCCATCGCCCCAGCGAGATTTCGACATCGCCAAAGCCGACCGCAGCGACCGTGAGCAACACTACAACCGCGAAGCCGAACACCAGGCTCATGGCGATCTTGGCGAAAAAGTAGGCTCCTATCGGCATCGGTGAGACCTGCTTCAGGGCCAGCCAGCCGTTCTCGCGCTCCAGAGCAAGGCCCACGCCGAAGCCAAACAGGGCGGGCCCCATGATGCCGAACACGCCGTAGGTCGCCAGCAGGTACGCGCTCTTGTCAAAGCTGGCCCAATTGCCGGGCAGCACGATGGCGAAAATGACGTAGAACACCAGTGGAAAGAGCAGCGTCGGCAGCGCGAACGCCGGCGTTCGCAGCAGGCGCAAAAACTCATACCAGGCTTCGCGCACATAGATCCGGGGCAACATCAGACTGGCGTTGGGGCCGGCATTGGCGGCGTTCATGCGGCGTGCTCCCATGGCGGGGCTTGCGCGCCGACTGGGGCGGCGGTGAGCGAAATGACGGCTTCCTCCAGGCTCAGCGGCAGAACCTCGAGGTCGGCAAGCTGCGGGTCCGCCGCCAGCAGCTGGCGCAGAACCGACTCAGCGCTCGAGGTGCGAAGCTCAACGCGCCCGCCGTCGCGTTGCGCCGAGCTCACTCCGGACCACTGCGCCAGTTGCGCCGGATCGAGCTGCGAGGTAAAGCGCAGCCGCTTGCCAGCGGCGCGGGACTTGATGCCAGCCGGACTGTCCTGGGCCAGCACGCGGCCACCGGCGATCACCACGATGCGGTCGGCCAGCGCGTCGGCTTCCTCCAGATAGTGGGTGGTCAAGACGATGCTGGTGCCGCCCGCGCGCAGGTCGGCGAGAACCTTCCAGAACGTGCGCCGCGCCTCGACGTCGAGCCCAACCGTAGGCTCGTCGACGAACAGCAGCGGCGGATTGCCGCAGATCGCCAGCGCAAACTGCACGCGCCGCTGCTGGCCGCCCGACAGCGCGTCGTAGCGTCTGCCGGCGAGGTCGCTGATGCCGGCCAGCGCCAGCGTCTGCTCCAGCGGCCTCGGCTGCGGGTAATAGCCGGAAAACTGCCGAACGTGCTCGGCGACGCGCAGCGTCTCCGGCAGGCTGGCGGCCTGCTGCATGACGCCGATCCGGCGCCGCACCCGCCAATCCTGCGGGTCGCCATCGAACAGAGTTGCTGACCCGGTGTCGGGACGCAGGGCGCCGGTGAGCAGTCCCAGTGCGGTGGTCTTGCCGGCGCCGTTGGGTCCAAGCAAGGCGAGCACCTCAGCAGGGTGAATCGACAGAGTCACCCGATCCAGCGCCTGGATCCTGCGGTAGCGCTTGCTGGCATTCGTGAGCTTGGCCAGCGGCGCAGAGCCGACGGTAGGCGGGTAAGGATCTGGGGTGGGGTAGACGCTCATGGCGGTCTCCTGCGGGTGGAAATCAGGATCCCGCGCTGGCCGCGCCTGCGGCAGTGTGGGCTGTCAGAGGTTGGTCATGACAGGTGTCATCTCGTGAGGCTCACCGGCGCAGTGCTGACGGCGCAGGCCGACGCCCACGCCGAAGGGGCGTGCCGGCGCTGTGCGGTAAGCTCGCCACACTGTCTGCAGGCCTGTCCAGCCATCGAGGGAGCGGTTCATGCGTCTGGTCCTGTTGGCAATTGTGATGACGCTGATGCCTGCGCTGAGTCACGCCGAATGCGCGCCAACGGCCGAGCGTCGCGCGGAGCTGCTGGCGCTGGCTGACGCAAGGTTCGAGCTGGCCGACCCGTCCCAGCGCGGCGCGCACGCGCTGGCGATGATCGACTGTCTTGCGGATCCTGATCCGGCCTTGCGCGACGGCGTGGCGTTCGAGGCGCTGGCGACCTGGATGCGGGAGCCTGTTCTGGATGAGGCGACGCTGGACGCGCTGCGAGTCAAGCTGCTCGCTGCGCTGGCCGATCCGGTCGACCCGCTGGGCGTGCGCCGTTCATTCGTTGCCCTGACCCTCGCCGAGCTGTCGCGCGTTGACCGGATTGCGCCGCATCTGGACGCCGAGCAGCGCCAGTCGCTGGTCGATGCCAGCATCGGTTTCATCGGGGGAGTCACCGACTACCGCGGATTCGACGATGCGGTCGGATGGCGCCACCAGGCCGCGCACGGCGCTGACTGGGTGCTGCAGCTGATCCTCAACCCTGGCGTCGACGCTGCACAGGCGGGTCGCCTGCTGACTGCGCTGGCAACGCAGATCGCACCGCCCGGCGTCGCCTATCACCACGGCGAGCCGGAACGCATTGCACGTGCCGTCTTCTTTGCCCACCAGCGTGGCGTGCTGGGCGACGACTTCTGGGACGCGTGGTTCGCCGATCTGGCAAAGCCTGCGCCCTTTGCCAGTTGGGCGGAAACCGGTCGCAGCGAAGCCGGGCTTACCCGGCGCCATAACCTGATGAACTTTCTGCTGGCGCTGCACTTTGCCGCCACCTCACGCGAAGGCAGCGTAGACCAGGCGCTGCGGCGGCGGGCGCTGGGCGCGATCGAGGCGATCAGCGGCTGAGGCGGGGAGGTCCGTCAGGCGCTGACGCCGGGCGCCAACCGCGCGCTGTCTACTGGGAAAAGTCGTAGTTCATCTGCGGCCCGGCCGGCGCCAGGAAGTTGCCGCATACGTAGTTGACGCTGCTCGTG
>JBBRBN010000077.1:0-18571 GCA_038205755.1 Lysobacterales bacterium
ATAGGCGTAGCTCGCACGGTTGACCACGCTGCCGGCGACGGTCTCGGTCTCGCTGGTGAGGCGACCGAGATCGTCATAGGCGTAGTCGGTGACGCGCTGCACACTGTTCGCATCGGTCTCTTCAATCTTGCTGCGGCGACCGATGCCATCGAGCGTGTAAATGTAGCGCTGCCTGGTTGCGCCATTGGTCGTGCTGTGAATCTCAGTCAGGCGATTCAGACGGTCATAGCGATAGCGCGTCAGCGTGTCGCCTTGCAACTCCTCATTGAGGTTGCCGGCGAGGTCGTAGCTGTAGAC
Organism: Lysobacterales bacterium; assembly: GCA_038205755.1. Classification (GTDB taxonomy): domain Bacteria; phylum Pseudomonadota; class Gammaproteobacteria; order Xanthomonadales; family Xanthomonadaceae; genus JANNWF01. Next base: position 298 of record JBBRBN010000077.1, read on the forward strand.
AGTGGCTTCGCCCGCCCCTTCCTGCGCGCTGGCCAGCCGATGCTGCGCGTCGAATGTGTAACGGTTCTCGGTGACAGCGCTGCCCTGAATGTGGCGGCTGAGCGTGCGGTTGCCGGCCGGATCGAACGCGTATTCGATGATGGCAGCGCTCGGCTGCGTCTCGCGGATCACACGGTTGCGCGAGTCGTAGAACCACGCGGTGGTGCCTTCGGTCGAGGTCATCGATGTGCGGTTGCCGGCAGTGTCGTAAGCAAAGATTTCGACGCGACCGTCGGTGTATTCGGTTCGGATCAAACGCCCGGCCAGGTTATAACCGTAGCGCGTCGCATCGCCGTTAAAGTCGACGTGCTCGATCAGCTCGCCGGCGTCGTTGTAACGCTTGGTCTCGCGCTGACCACCGGGCAATACACGTGCCGATTCGCGCCCCATGCTGTCGAATTCCCAGCGGGTCACGCGACCAAGCGCATCGGTCTGGCTGATCTTGTTGCCGACCTCATCAAAGGCGTAGCGCGTGGTCAGCGTGCGGCTATTGATGAACTGCCGCACTTCAACCAGTCGACCGAGCGAGTCATAGCCGTACTCGCTGCGCTCGCCTTCGGCATTGACCTCGGCGGTCTTACGACCGGCACCGTCGTATTCGCGCGTGGTCGAGCTGCCGTTGTCGGCAACCGTTTCGATTAGACGGCCACCCGCGTCATAGCGAAACGTGGTGCGTTGACCCAGTGGATCGGTATTGGCGATGCGGCGGCCGGCGGGGTCGTATTCGTCGGTGAGAATCGCGGCTGCCGCCGCTCCCACAGGAGGTAGGCGGGTCGCGGTGCGGCGGCCGGCGGCGTCGTAGGTGTACGTCGTGGTGTTGCCGTTTTCGTCGATGCTCTCGATGAGCTGACCGCCGTCGTTGTAGACGCTGCGCGTGCGTGGATTATTGGCCGCGTTGCCATCATCGACTGCTGCATCGGGATAGATTGTCTCAATCAGCCGGTTAGCGCGGTCGTAAGTCATCTGGGTGAGGCGACCGGCGCGATCCGTCTGCGTGATGAGGTTCCCGTTGGCATCGTAGCTCATGGTCTCGACGCTGCCGTCGGCGTAAGTCATCTGCGCCACGTTGCCGCGGTTGTCATACGTGGTTTGCGTGCAGCGGTTGAGCGCGTCGCATTCTCTGATCGGCTTGTCGTTGCCGTCGTACTGCGTCGTGCTGACGCTGCCGTCGGGGTGGGTGACGGCGGTGACGTTGCCCTTGGCGTCATAGGTGTAGCCGGTGGTGAGGGTTTCGATCTGACCCTGTACGTTGGTGCGGGTTTGGGTCTGACTCAGCACGCGGCCCATCACGTCGTTGATGGTCGTGGTGCGCTGGCCGAGCGCGTCGATGTCGGCGGTTTTGAAACCATTGCCGTCGACTTCAAAGGTGGTGGCAGCGCCAGTGGCATCAATGATCTGCCGCAGCTCGCCGCTGGCGGCGTGGTAGCTAAACGCCGTGGCGAGGCCATTGGCATCGGTGATGCTGACCAGCGGGCCGGGGTAGATCGGCACGCCCGCCACGGTCTGGTTTCGATAGGTGTTTCTTAGCGTCACGGCACCGCTGGCATCGGTCACGCTGTTCAGTTGATTGAACACGCCAAACTGATTGCGGGTAACGGCACCTGTCGGATCGGTCTCGGTCAGCACGTTGCCGAGTGCGTCATAAGTCCACGCGCGGGTGTTGCCCAGCGCGTCGGTCTCGGTCAGCGTGTTGCCGTTGCCATCGTAGCTGCGCTGGGTCGACTCGCCCTCGGCATTGGTCTCGACCAGCACGTCGCCGCGATCGTTGTAGAGGTAGGTCATGGTGTTGCCATTGCGGTCGAGAACGGTCTCGACGCGGCCGTCGAGATCGCGATCGTATTCAATCCGATGGCCGTCGGCGTCGATCACCGCGATCAAGCGGCCGTCATCGTCGTACTCCTGTCGCGACACCCGCACGCCGCGCGGGTCGATGATGTCTTCGAGGTAGTGGCCAGTGAGGTAGGTGAACGTGGTGCGCTGGCCATTCGCATCCACCATTGCAACGAGGTCGCCGTTGGCGGCGTACTCGTAGTGCAACTCGCTGAGGTCGGGGGCAATGACGCGGGTGATGCGGCCGGCGGCATCGCGCACAAAGGTGATGCCCAGACCCGCCGAATGCACCACGCCGTTGACGCCAAAGGTGACTCGATTGCCACCCTCGTGCTCGACGATCTCACGCACGGTGAAGCCTTGGTCGAGGACGAAGTCCTGGCCCTCGGCATTGCTGTAGACGTAGCCGCTGGGATCCAGCGGACGGCTCGGATCGTCGGCATCGGCCAGTGCCTGATTGATCAAGCGACCGAAATTGTCGTTGGTCACTTTTAGCTTGCCCTCGGTGCCCGCCATCGGCTCAAAGCGCAGCTCAACGTCGATCAGAGGCACACCCTGGTTGCAGGCCGGAAAGGCAACCGCGCGGAACTTCTCCACCTCGCCATCGGGCAGCGTCACGCTGACCACGTTGCCAAGCGCCGATTCCACGCACCAGTTCGGCACCAGTCCAAGCGGGCCACTGGGGTAATTCTTGAGCTCCCAGCCGAAGCCGGGGCGACGCGACTCCTGCACGCGGATCGACTGGTAGTCCACCGTCCACCCGTGACCAAAGTCGAGCGGCTTGTGGCGAGTGCGGGTGTCGTAGGTGCGGGTGACGGTGATCGGCAGGCCAGCGACCGGCACTTGCAAATCCTGAAAGCTGATCGAGAAGTGGCCGATCTTCATGTCGCCTTGGATGGCGACAAGCACGACATCCTGCGCCGTGTTGCCGCCGCCATCGACGGCGTCGAGCTGCAGGTTGTAGAGGCCGTTTTGCAGGAGGGTGGGATCGAGCGTCGCTACGACCGCGCCATCGACGGCCGCCGTGCCGCGTGCAAGCTCAATGACGCCGCGCGTGTCGCCACGTTCAATCAGACGCAGCACCCATTCGAACGCGCCGTCGTCATTGACCCGAACAGAGACTGGTCGGGGTGCGGTCAGCTCGAGCAGCTCGTCCTGTGCGCCCTCGCGCGGGGCGAGGATGCTGGCCGTGGGCGGCGTCACATCGGTTGATTGGCCGACGTTGAAGTGGGTGTCGGTGATGACTGTGTCGCTACCGTCCGTCACCGCCACGTGCAGAAGGTAGCGGCCATCGACACTCGGCGCTGTGAGCTGCGTGCTGCCGTCGGCGTCGAGGCTAAGCGGTTGACCAGCAAGCGTGGCGGTGGTGGTGGTGCTACCGGCAGCGCCGGTGATCTGAACATTGACCGTGTACTGGCCACCGCTTGGCACCGGATTCGGCGTGACGCTGACAACAACCAGCAATGGCGTATTGGCCGGAACGACGCTGATGTTCCAGATCTGATCGAGTTCGAAATCGCCATCGGAAACCCGCGCAGTGACCGCAAAACGGCCGATCACCGACGGGGTCCAGCGGATCCGTCCGTCGCTGCCGATGGTCATGCCGGCGGGCGCGTTTGGCAGGCTATAGCTCAGGGCATCACCATCGGGGTCTGTCGCGCTGAATGCGTAGACATACGGCCGCGCAACCTTGCCAGTGAACGCCGGCAGAGTGGTGATGACGGGCGGTCGATTGCCACCTGCCGGGCTCACGGCGACGACAAACGCCTGCGCAGCCACTCCGCCGCGGCCATCGCTGACTTCGACGCGCACCGGGTGACTGCCGGTCTGCGCTAGGGTTGGCGTCCATCGCAGTTGACCGATAGATGCGTCCAAGCTCATTCCGGCGGGCATTTCCAGCAGGCGCGTGGTGAGCGTATCGCCATCGGGATCGGTGGCGGCGATGAGATAGCTGTAAAGCTGACCGGCAGAGGCGGCGAGTGGCGGGGCTGACGTGATGCTCGGTGCGCTGTTGCCCGTCACCTCACGAACGATGGAAAACGCCTGCGTGGCTGATCCACCGCGCCCGTCAGCTACAGCGATTCGCACTTCGACTGGGAAAGTCGAGTCTGGCAGTGGCGTCCATGTCGTGCGCCCGCTGACCGAATCAGTTTGCATGCCCGCGGGGCCGCTTTGAAGAGTAAACGTGAGTGGGTCGCCGTCCGCATCCTGTGCTTGCGGTGAGTAGTCATAGGCCTGCCCAACCGGGAGCACTGTTGGTGGTTGCGAAATAAAGCTGGGTAGTTGGTTCGTGGAGGCGGTGGCTACGCGCAGCTCATAGGGCTGCTGCGCAAAACCGCCACGCCCGTCGGCGACGCGAATCAACACCTGGTGAAAGGCAAAGTCAGTCGATTGAGGCAACCACGTCACCACGCCGCTTGCTGAAACCTGCATGCCCACAGGTGCCGCAACCAGAGCATAGCTCAGGGCATCACCGTCTGGATCCCGCGCTGAAAGTGAGTAACGGTAGAGCGCCCCACGAACTGCCGCGGTGGGTGCAATTGACTCGATGATAGGCGCACGATTTCCCGCCGGATCAACGACATGCACATCGAATTGCTGCACCGCGCGACCTCCGCGGCCGTCAATGGCATCTACTGTTATGCGATGGCGGCCGACTTGATCAGCGGTCGGCAGCCAAGTGACGTTGGCCCCATCAAATATCTGCATGTCATAGGGAACCGAATCGGGAAAGCCGTACTGAACACTGTCGCCGTCGGCATCTGTCGCGTGCGGTGCATAGGTATAGTTCCGGCCAACTTCCGCGATCAGTGGTGGCGAGGAGGTAAACACGGGTGGCGCATTCGCCCCCTGCAAAACGACATCCAGGGCGTAAGCTTGTGTCGCCACCAACCCGCTGGCATCAGTGACGCGCACGACTACTGCATGGGTGTCCACGTCACTGGCGGTGGGAGACCATAGGACTTCGCCTGTTGCGGCGTCGATGCTCATGCCCGGTGGCGCATCCGGCAGCGCAAAGGTCAGAGTTTCATTAGCGGTGGGATCAAACGCCGCGACCAGATAGCGGTAGTGCTGGCCGACGGTGGCCTGTGTAATCGGCGTACTGGTGATTACCGGCCCATCGGCTGACACCACCAATTGGTAGCGCTGTTGAGTCGATGCACCGAGCGGATCGCGAGCTTCGACCGTGATCGGGTAGCTGCCTGCAAGCGCAGGTGATGTCTCCCACCGAATGGTGCCGGTCACTGGATTGATCCACATGCCAGCCGGCGCATTTACCAACCGATAGCTGACCACGTCGCCGTCGGGATCAATCGCTATCAGGTCATACCAGTAGACGCCATTACTGACCAAATGCGGGGCGATTTTGGCGGTGTAGAAGGTGGCTTGCTGGGATTGATTAAATATGCCTACTCGCCCTGAAGTGAACGTGGCATCGCGCACGGCAAACGCATCAACCAGCGTGGCACCGTCCTTGATCGCAATGCGGGCGATGCCGGGAACCGCATCGACAAAATACTGGTAAGTGCGATTGATAATCCACGGCTTATTGTTCTCGAATAATGGCTGCACCCTAACGTAAGCGGCGTTGTTAATGAGGTATCCCTCCGATCCATCAGCCGCCAGATTCGCCCGCCAAAAGGAAACTCCGCGCTTGTAATTTCCTTGGGTATTCTGCTTCCAAGCCAACAGATAGTGCTGGTAGGGATTCTGATAGCCGAAAACGATTCCGAAAAGGTCGTCATCACCGTTTAGAGTCAGCCACGTGCCTTCCATGTGAAATGCGCCGTAACTGGAAGCACCGACCAGCGCTGTCGCGTTTCCGTTATCAGTGTGCACGGCAGTAAAGCCCGCATCGACGAACGCCCAACGGCCGTTGGGGAAGGCGTCCAGGTCTTGGAACTCCCACGTTGAGAGGTTTTGCGGCGCAGCGCTGCCGAGACTTGCCTCGATAACGACCCGCGTGGGCGGCTCTGACGTAATTCTGGGAGGTCGATTGCCGCCGGTAACCAGGACCCTCACAGTCGCTGAGATGGATTGCAACTCGCCGTCACCGGCGGTGAAACGGAACGCATCCTCGCCGACGAATTGCGCGTCTGGAATGTAGCGCAGGTCTGGCGGGGTGCCGACCACCTGCCCATTGGCGGGCGCGGCCTCAACTCGAAAGCTCAGCGAATCACCATCCGGGTCGGTCGCAGACAAAACTACGTCGATGCCCAAGCCACGTGATGTGCTGACGCTCTGATCGAGCGCCACTGGCGGCCGATTGACTGTGACCGCGCTTACCCGCAGCACAAACACCTGTCGATCCGCACCGCCGCGGCCGTCCTCAGCAACCACGGCGACCGCTTGATCGCCGACATGGGGCGTTGACGGAGTCCAGCTGATTACGCCGGTCGCGGCGTCGATTGTCATCGTCAGCGGTGCGCCATCGAGGCGGTAGCGCAGGACATCGCCGTCCGGATCGGTCGCTTCGGTGTCGTAGCCCCAAGCCTCGCCCACCGTCGCGCTGAGGGTCGGGCTGGAAATGATGATCGGTGCGCGGTTGGCGGTCACCACCAGGGTAAAACTCTGGGTGGCGGTGGCACCACGCAAATCGGTCACTTGCACGGTGATTGCGTAACTACCCGCGCTCAGGCGACTGCTGTCGTAACTGATGCGGCCGCTGAGCGGGTGAATGAATAGCCCATTGGGCGCCGCAGCCAGTACGTACTCATGCGCGTCGCCGGGGTCGGGATCAGACACCGTCACCATGTAGTCGTAGGGCAGGCCTTGATCGAGCGAGGTCAGCGGCGTTGAGGTGATCTGCGGCGGGCTGTTGGCGTCTTCGAGATTGATCAGAAAGCGTTGCGTATCGAACAGATCGCCAGGATCAGTGGCGCGGGCCGCCGCCAGCGCTGCCTGCGAGTGGTTATTGGAACTGATGCACTCTTCGACCTGCGCGTCGGTGGCTATCTCTGCGTAAACGTCGTCCGTGAGCGGGGTCGTCAGTGGGATGCTGAGCCAGCGCAACTCACCGCTGCGCAGCGAAGCGATGCTTGCATTACCGAGCTCGGCGCCCGCGCCGTCGCGGCCACTGCGGAAGGTCACGACGCTCGCTGCGTTTATGTCGGAGAGTCCGCGATTGATCACTTCGACCGCCACCCGCTCCTGCCCCGACTCTGTTTCCAGACGGAAGTGGCCAAGCGTCAAATCGGGATTGCCCAAGTGCTCCAATGCGATGGGCAGGTATGCCATCACCATTCCGGTGGTACCCAGATGGGTGCCGAAAAGCCCACTGTTGGTGCGCCAGCTTCCGTCAATCTGCTGCGAGTCGAGCAGGAACTCAATGTTGCGCTGTACGACCGGATCCGTGATCGGTGGATTGCGGGCGTCGAGCGCAAAACCAACCCACGCGGAGATCAGCGGGTCTGCTGCGTTGCCGTTACTCCGATGCCAGCCGCCAGTTGCCTTCTCGCGGCTTCGCAGCGTGCTGTCCAGCAGCTCGATGCGCGCCGCAATCCGTTCAACCAGCGCCGTGTCATCGATGTGCGGTGCTATCTCGGCCAGGCCAATTTGCGCGAACGCAAGCTGAAGGTTGTCGCTGCCGTTGGCGGCCAGCCCGAGGTAGAACTCCGCGACGTGCGGCATGCGCGCACGGAACGCCATGCCGGTCTGCACCTGCGCTGGTGTCGCGACCGGCAGGCGCGCGAGATCGCGAAGGTAACGCCCCGCGGTGAGGGCGACGATGGCGGTGACCGACTGCGTTGAACCTAGCCACGCATCGTGTCGGTTCGCTACCCAGTAAGCCTGATTGCCGCTGCTGACAACGCGCGGAAGAAAGTAGCGCAAGCCTCGTTCGCGGGCGTCCAGCGTCCGCGCGCGGTCAGGCACATAGCTGAGCGCCCACAGTGCGAAGGCCGTTTGATTGGCGCCGAACTGTGGATGACTTTTACGAATCGTGCCGTCGGCTTGTTGACTGGCGAGGATTTCGCTCAGCAGATATTCGGCCGCCGCCTCATCAACAGGCGCCCGCTCCATCGCGCCCTGCAAGCCGATAAGGGCTTGGTTCTGGACGTGGCAACCCAGGCAAGTGTTCTGCCGATGCCAGGCAACCGTCTGCGGCGCTACATAGCCGCTGGCGTGGGTGATCGCGCCGCGTACGCGCTGGTACAAAGGGGAGAGACTGCTGCCGTCTTCACCGACCTCCGACCCCTCGAGGAACAGGTAGCATTGAGTGTTGAAGGCGCGCACCGGCTGCACAAAAGCCGCGGCCAGCGAGCCCTCGATCAGGCCGTTGTCGCCATTGATGGCAAGGATGTCTGGCATGCGGTCAAAGCTATGCAGAAGCACGTCGCCTTCGTCATCGACAGCGTCGAGATCGTAGTGATATGGCTCCGCTTCGCTGCTCACGAGCAGCGGTGAGGAGGTGATTCTCGGCGCGGTGTTCAGGCGCGTGATCGTGATGCTCACCCTTGCCGCCGCTGATTCCAGCGCGCCGTCAAGAGCAATGAAGGTAAACGCGTCAGTACCGACGTACCCCGGATTCGGCGTGTAGACCACATTCGGTGCGTCGCCGCTGAGGCTGCCGTGAGCAGGTACTTGGACCACGCTAAAGCTCAGCGCGTCGCCATCAACATCGCTGCCGGTAAGGGTGATCGGCAAGGCTTGGCCAGCCTCGGTGCTCAGAGATTGCGGCTGCGCCTCCGGCGCGCTGTTGTAGCACTTCGCCTCGCCCCTATAGACGAAGCTCAGCCAGCCGTTGCCGGTCAGTCGATAGTCGGTCAGACGCACGACCACGAACCTCTGCACGCGGTAGTCGAACTTGCTGCCCTGGCCGCGGTGGCTGCCCCACACCGGCAGGATGATGTCTTGGGTCTTGAGCACATCCATGGCGGCGCGCACCGCTGCCGCGTTCATCGAGCCAGGCGCGCCTTGCGCCCAGTCGGCGATAGTGAGCACCTGGTCGGAGGCGTCGTCCGGATTGCGATAGGTGTAGCTGTCACCAGGCGGCAGCAGGCTGTTGCCCAAAGTGGGCGCGTTGTTGCTGCCGGCCCAGGTCAGCCAGCTGAAGTTGCCGGGACCGGTGCCGCGCGGCATCTGGTTGATCACGGCGCCGGGCTGCTTGCCGTCCATCACCGTGCTCGGCAAGGCAATCGGATAGATCGGGCAGAAGCCCTGCACCACGCGCAGGTCATAGGACTGTGTGGCGCTGGCGCCGCTGGTGTCGCTGACGCTGACCTTTATCGGGTGCAGACCGAGGTTGGCGGCTGTCGGCGACCAGGTCAACACGCCGCTGTCGGCATTGATCACCGCGGAGTCCGGCGCGGTCAGCAGCGCATGGGTGAGCGCGTCGTCGTCGGGATCGACGGCGTTGACGGCGTAGCGATAGGCCCGCCCGATGGTGGCGAAGCGATCCGGAGTGGAGGTGATCTGCGGCGGCGCATTGCCGGACGCGGCCGGCAGGCAGCCTTCAAACGGCTCATGGTTAAGCTGCATCATGCCGTTCCACGACTGCGCGATCAGCTGCCCCTTGATCACCCCTTGCGGATTGTTGATTGCGGCCTTGGGAGCCAGCACCGAGCCTTCGACGCTGATCCCGGCCAGCGTCAGCGTGGTGGCGTCGGGGAAGTTGAACAGCACGCGGCGGCGGAGGGAGGCCAGTGATTCGAGGCTCATGTTGGTCAGTCCGGCGCTGCCGCCACGCAGGTTGAACAGCACCGTGGCGCCGGCCGGAATGCCCTGAACGTTGAAGGTGTGGGCACTGTGCACCAGGTCGGCCGGCAGCTCGAACACCTGCAGCGCGGCGCCGGGCGCGCCGTTGAGGGTCAGACCGCCCCACTGCGAGACATAGCTGGCGTTGACCGGGAGGCTCGCGAGCGCGGCGCTGAGCTGCTGCAGGCTGGCGCGCTCGGCGGTGAAGTTGATCGGCAGGCTGACGTGGTCGCTGATCGACTGACCAGCGCTGAGGCCATTGCGCACCGGCGCACCCACGCCGGCAGCGGAGCCGCCCACCAGGCTGTTGCCGAAATAGATGCGGCCGGACGGAAAGCTGAAGTCGCCTCCCACCACCACCGAGACGCCGGCGGTGGCGGCGCTGAGCTTGTCGGCCAGGCTGTAGTGGTTGATCGCGAGCTTGCCGCCAACCGCGATGCGGCCTTCGACATCGGAGGACTGCGCAGAGAAGTCCCCGAACACGAAGGCGTTGTAGTCGCGCGCGCTTCCCAGGCCCGCGCAGCTGCCGCTGGCCTGCGCCAGCGATGAGAACGCCAGCGCTGTGAGTGTCAGCGAACAACGCAGGAAAAGTGCGCACGCCGACAGGCGTGAACTCATGGTGCCAAAGGAAGTGGGAAGCATGTCGCGCCTTGGCGCGGTGGGCGCATCCCGCGCCACCGACAGCGAAGCCGGGAGCCGGCCGAAGAGGGCCGCGCGCGATATGCGCTGTGAAAGGTTTGTCAAGGGTCACTCCCGGGCAATCAATGGGTCGTTTGATGCTGGGCCGAGCGTCGACGATCACCGTCAAAATGGGGCGACCGCCGACCGCGCAGCAACGCAGCTACGACACAGGTGTCACCAGTGGGCGGGATTTCGCAGGGGGGGCGAAATCGGACGGCGCAGGTGGAGTGCGCGGGGCCTTCAGTCGGCGTAGCGGCAGCCATCCGGAGACCCAATGGCGGCAGCTCAATAGCGCCTGGCAACGCACCGGCCTACCGCGCTGCAGGCGCAAAGCCGCGCAGCGTGGCCCTTTCATGGACGCGAACGATCACCGCGCAGGATACTGATTGCACGGGGGATTTCCAGAAGGCGCGGCGTATCGCGCCATCCGGCCTGGACGCCTCGCGGGCAGCCTCCCGCTGGCACTGCCTCAGCGCAGCTTTTCCAGATTCCGGCGGGCGCGGTCGACTTCCTCGTGGGAATCGCCAAACAGTGCCTGGTAGCGTTCAAGCGCGTCGGTCTGGGTGGCGAGGGCGGCATCGCGTTGACCCAGTGCGTGTTGCGCTTTTGCACGTGATTCCAGCGCCTGAGCGTATTCGTTGTCCTGGTCTGCCTGCTTGGCGCGCATGGACGCCATGGCGGCGTCAACTTCGGCCAGCGCCTGCGCACCGTCGCCCATTGACGCGAGCACGCCGGCGCGGTTGGCGCGCAGCAGGTCGCACATCAGGTGATCCAGCGCGCGCTGCGCACAAACCTCCAGCGCGCGGTCGAAGTAGACCACCGCCGCTTCGTCGCCATCCTCGCTGCGGGCCAGCAGCGCGCGATAGCGCAGCGGCATGAGTATCTGCCCGCTGTCCAACGCCGCCAACATGGCAATCGCCGCATCGAGTTTCTCGGCCGCCTGGGCCGCATCGCGGTCAGACAGCTGTTGACCAATATCGGTCAACACACTGGCGGTCCAGGTGTGCGGCCCGGGGAAATTCCCGGTGGCGATACGCAGCCTCCGCTCATTGATGGCCAGAGCGACGTCGTGGTCGCCATCGCGATAGTGGATCTGCGACAGCAGGTCGAGTACCGGCAGCAATCGCGGCGAGTTTTCGCCGCCCAGACGCACCAGTTCGGCCAAGGCTTCATCGGCCAGCGGCCTCGCCTCGGCGTACCTGCCCCGATTGATCAGCGCGGTCGCGGTGTTGTGCAGGGCTGCAGCAAGACCCTCCGATAAGGGCGCCGTATGCTGGCGCCAAAGGGCCAGCGAGCGCTGCAGCACGGCCAGCACCTGGTCGCCGCGACCAAGCTGTTCGTAGGTCGAGCCGAGGCCGCTCAGGGCTTGGGCGAGGGCCAGCGGCGCGTTTTCTTCATGCTGTCCTAAAATGGCAATCGCCCGCTCCAGATCGAGCGCGCCCCGTTTCAGATCGCCGCCGGTGGAGTGCTCGATCGAGGCGCGATTCATCAGCGACTCGGCGATGGCGGGATGGTCAGCCGGATAGATGCGCTCAGCCAGATCCAGCGCCCGCTGCACGAGAACGCGCGCCTCGTCGAAGCGCCCTTGCCCGGCGCGGATCTCGCTGAAATCGTCCAGCACATCAACCTGCAGCGCAGGATCGCCCTGCAGCTCGGTGTCGACCCGCGCCACGGCCTGCTCGAAGGCTTCAGCGACCGTCATTGGCGGGCCTTCAGCGCGGCGCAGCGGATCGGCCTGCACGAACGTCTGCATCATGAAGTCCTTGGCCCGCTTGGCGCGCTCGCCGGCGGCGGCGGCGGCGGCGGTTTGCGCTTCTGCCCGACTCGCCTCACTGCGCGCCAGCGCCGCCTGATCGCGCGCCACCGACGCTTGCCACAGCGCCACCGCAAACCCCGCCAGCAGTGCCAGCAGCACCGCGCTCGCGCTGCCCACCGCGAGTCGATTCCTGGCCACGAACTTGCGCACCCGGTAGCCGGTGGTGTCGACCTGGGCTGCAATTGGCCGACCGTCCAGCCAACGCCGAAGGTCCTCGGCCAGCGCTGCCGCGGTGGCATAGCGTCGCACGGGCTCGCGCTGCAGCGCGGTCAGCACGATGACGTCCAGATCGCCGGCAACTTCGCGCGCCGCCCGCTGCTGGCTGAGACCGGCAGTGGCGACCCCCGACTGTGTGGCGGTGCTTCTCAGTGCGGCGCTCGGCGGCTGGACGCTGGGGTCGCGAACCTGCTCAGCCAAGGTCGCCACGTTGCCTGAGCGCGTGTGCGGCAAACCGCCGGTCAGCAGCTCGAATGCGATCACTCCCAGCGCGTAGACATCAGTCGCGGTGCTGATCGGCTCGTCCAGCACCTGCTCGGGTGCCGCATATGCGGGTGACAGCATGCGCATGCCGCTGGCGGTCAATGCGGTGTCCGCCACCGACTCGCCAACCAGCTTGGCAATGCCAAAGTCCAGCACCCGCGGCTGCCCGCCGGCATCGACCAGAATGTTGGACGGCTTCAGATCGCGATGTACGACCAGATGCGACTGGGCATGGGCGACCGCTTCGCAAACGGTTGCGAGCAGCCGCATCCGCGCCCGGATATCGAGGCTCTTGGCGGCGGCGTACGTGGTGATGGGGTCGCCATCGACATACTCCATGGCAAAGTACAGGCGGCCGTCGGCGCTTACCCCGCCGTCGATGAAGCCGGCGATGTGCGGATGGTTGAGCTCCGCCAGAATGCGCCGCTCGCGGACGAATCGACGCGAGATCTCGTCGGAATCCATGCCCCGCTTGAGCAGCTTCAGCGCTACCTCCTGACTGAAGTTACCGCTGCTGCGCCGGGCCAGCCAGACCTCACCCATGCCGCCAACGCCAAGTGGCCGGACCAAGGTGAACTCGGCAATCCGGGTTCCGGCTGCCGTCGCGGGTCGCGCTGCCGCGGGCTCGCCCAGTTCGGTCAGCAGGGTGTGCGCGATGTTGTCCACACCGTGGTCAAGCAGGCCGCTCGATCCGGCGTCGGCATCGAGCAGACGTCGGACGGCGTCGGCCATCGGCGCATCGGCCGCCGCCAGCGCGGCCAGTCGCTCGGCCCGCTCAGGGGCCGACAGCTCGACCAGCACATCGAACAGCGCAAATGCTTCGGCCATCGCCGCAGGGTCAGGAACGCTCATTCTTCACTCCGTGGGGGCTGAGTCAATTCAGGCCGTTCGGCCAGCTGGGCGTGCAGAAACGCCCGCGCCTTGCGCCAGTCGCGCTTGAGAGAGCGCTCGCTGCGCTTGGTCAGCTCGGCGATCTCGGGCAGCTCAAGCCCGGCAAAGAAGCGCAGGTCGACCAGCTGGGCCAATCCGGGATCCAGCGCGCCGAGCTGTTCCAGCGCCTGCGCCAGCGCAAACACGTCGGCGTTCTGCTCGACGCCCAGCAGCTCGGCCCGCACGTCGTCCAACGCGACGTCCCGCCCGCCGCCACGCTTTTCCGCCTGGCGGGAACGCGCGCGATCAATCACCAGCTGGCGCATGGCGCGGGCCGCCACCGCGAAGAAGTGAACCCTGTCGTTCAAGGCCAGCGCATCCGTTCCGGCGAGACGGAAATAGGCCTCGTGGACCAGGGAAGTCGCCTGCATGGCCTTGTTGCCGCGCCCAAGCTGCCGCGCGGCGAGCCGATGCAGATCCCGATAGACCTGCGCGAACAGCCGCTCGGAGGCGCGACGATCACCGTCGCGGGCCAGAGCAATCAATTCGGTGACCTCGCCCATGCCGTTTCCCCGCTGCACTGCCCCGGCCGAGTCTAGCCGAGACCCGCTCAACGGCAACCGGGTTGAACACAATGCTGGCACACACGCGGGCGATGGTCATGACCAGGGTGAACGCGGAAACTGCGCGCGAGGGGCCACGTTGTTTGCGGGCATCGCGCTGTCATGCCCAGGTCATCGCGTCGTCATCTGCGCTAAATGGGCTGCACCCAGACTTCGCAAAACCTGGGATGAGCCATGCACGCTGCGATCATCACTGACACTTGGCCGCCGGAAATCAATGGCGTGGCGCTTACGGTGCACAACCTGCTGCTGGGGCTGCGTGATTTAGGCCATCGGGTCAGTCTGATCCGACCGCGGCAGCCCCAACATCCGTTGCTTGAGGGTGACGACTCGACGCTGGTGCGCAGTGCACCCCTGCCGCTGTATCCGGGGCTGCGCGTCGGGCTTCCCGCCGGCCTGCAGCTTGGCCGGCGCTGGCAGTCGGATCGGCCGGATGCCATCTACGTCGCCACCGAGGGACCGCTCGGGTGGTCGGCACTGCGGGCGGCGCGGCGGCTCGGCATCCCGGCCACCACTGGCTTCCATACGCGCTTTGACGAGTACATGGAGCGCTACGGCGTCGGCCTGCTGACGCCGCTGGCGTTCGCCTGGATGCGCCGCTTCCACAATGCTGCATCGGCCACCCTGGTGCCTACCGCCGAACTCAAGGAGTTCCTCAGTGGACGCGGCTTCCAGCGCGTGGTGCGGCTGGGCCGGGCGGTGGACACCACCTTGTTTGACCCGCAGCGGCGCAGCGAGGCGCTGCGCGAGTCCTGGGGTCTGCCGCCCGAGGCGCTGGCGGTGATCCATGTCGGCCGACTGGGGCCGGAGAAGAATCTCGAGCTGGCGGTTCGCGCGTTCCGCGCCGTTCAGGGTCAACGGCCGGATGCACGAATGGTGATCGTCGGCGACGGCCCGTCGCGCGCGGGCCTGGCCGCAGGAAATCCGGACATTCTGTTCACCGGCATGCGGCGCGGCACCGAATTGGCGACGCACTTTGCCAGCGGCGACCTGTTCCTGTTTCCCAGCCTGTCGGAAACCTTCGGCAACGTGACTTTGGAAGCGATGGCCAGCGGGATTGCGACGGTTGCCTTCGACTATGGCGCCGCGCGCGAACACCTGCGCGACGGCGTCAACGGCCGAGCCATTGCGCGGCATGACCAAGCCGGCTTCATTGCCGCCGCAGTGGACCTGGCGGGCAATGATCGATCCCGCCAGGGCCTGGCCGGCGCCGCGCGGGTGTCGATGAATTCGCTGCATCCGCAGCGCGTAAGCGCACAGTTTGCCGAGCTGCTGTTCCAGCCGGCTGCCCGGACAACCGCCGCATGAACGCTCGCAGCCTCTATCAGCACGACGCCGACATCTGCCTGGCCTGCAACCTCTGGGGTCGCAAGGTGCGCGTCCGGCCAGTGTTTACCGCCATCAGCCGCTTGGGCGACGGGGCGTTCTGGTACGTGCTGATGGCGCTGGCGGTGGTGGCGGATGGCTGGGACGGCCTCGCTGCGTCGACCCACATGGCCGCCACCGGGCTGACTGCCCTGGTGCTCTACACCTGGCTCAAGCGTTACACCCGGCGCCCGCGTCCGTTCGCCGAAGACCGGCGCATCCATGCGTTGGCAAAGCCGCTGGACCAATACAGCTTTCCCTCCGGCCACACCCTGCACGCGGTCGCCTTCACCAGCGTCGCGCTGGCCTACTACCCGTCGTTGGCATGGCTGCTGCTGCCGTTCACGGTGGCGGTGGCGGCGTCGCGGGTGGTGCTCGGCCTGCACTACCCAAGCGACGTGATCGCCGCGACGGCGATTGGTGGCGTGCTGGCTGCGCTGTCGCTGGCCGTTGCAGGACTGTAGCTGCTGGCCAGCGTCGGCCGCGGCCGCCCTTGGAGCCGCCGGTTCGGCGCCACCCAGCTGCGCCTGCTGTGGCTTTTGGCGCCAGCAGCAATGCTGGCCGTGGCGCTGCCGGCGCGGGTGCAGACGGTGATTGCCGAACCCGCCCGGGCGATCGAGTTCGCGACCCGTTGAAGGTCGTGCTGTGGAATCTGGCCGGAAAAACCGGGCGGACTCCCCTCGAACTCTCACGGGTTGCGCATCGATTGCGTGGAACGCACCATCGCGGAAACCGGACATTGACCCGTAAGACCCAGCGCTCCTGGCAAGCGTAAAAATTGAATACGTATGCACGATCCGCCTTTCCGCAGCGGCGCGCACTACTATCCCTCCCGCTACGTGCAGGATCGAAAGCGCCCAGGAGGGGTCCAATGCGCTTTCGTGCAGGTCGTCCGGTGAGAAATCGGGCGAGCTGATCGGGCGTTCGCCGGAGGCGGACTCGCGACAGCGAACCAGTGCGCATCGGCCAGCGGCCGACGATACAACGAGGAACATCCGATGACGATTCTCGCCACGCCGGCGGGCCGTGCAACTGCGCGCCCAGGATTCTTCACGCAGCTGCGGCTTGCCCTGCTGTCGCTGACCATGCTGGCCGCGCTGCTGCCGCTGCCAGCCGCGGCTGACGTCATCCTGCACGCCTTCAACTGGCGCTACGCCGACGTGACCGCTCGGGCCGCGGCGATCCAGAGCGCCGGCTACAAGATCGTGCTGGTGGCGCCGGCCTACAAGTCCACCGGCAGCGCCTGGTGGGCGCGCTATCAGCCGCAGGACATCCGCCTGATCGACAACCCGCTGGGCAACTCGGAGAGCTTCGCCAACATGGTGCAGGCGCTGAATGCCCGCGGCATCCGCACCTACGCTGACATCGTCTTCAACCACATGGCCAACGAGGCGGCCCAGCGACCCGACCTCAACTACCCGGGCAGCGCACTACTCGCGCAGTACGCCGGCAACCGCACCTACTTCAATCGCCAGGTGCTGTTTGGCAACATCAGCAACAATTTCCTCGGCGCCGGCGACTTTGGCCCGGCGGCCTGCATCAGCAACTACAGCGACGTGTGGCAGGTGCAGAACTGGCGCCTGTGCGGCGGCGGCGGCGATGCCGGGCTGCCCGACCTGCTGGCCAATGATTGGGTGGTGGCGCAGCAGCAGCAGTATCTGCGCGCACTCAAAACGCTGGGCGTGACGGGCTTCCGTGTCGATGCCGCCAAGCACATGAGCAACAGCCACATCAATCGCGTGTTTACCGCCGACATCAAAAGCGGCGTCCACGTGTTCGGCGAGGTGATCACCGGCGGCGGTGCGGGCGAGCTTGAGTACGACCGCTTCCTGAAGCCCTACCTCGACGCCACCGGCCACAGCGCGTACGACTTTCCGCTGCTCAATTCGCTGCGCGGCGCATTCGGCTTTGGCGGCAGCATGAACCGGCTGGTCAACCCGCTGGCCACCGGCCAGGCGCTGGCGCCAGATCGGGCAATCACCTTCACCGTCACCCACGACATTCCGAACAACGGCGGCTTCCGCTATCTGATCATGGATCCGACCGACGAGACCCTCTCCTACGCCTACATTCTGGGTCGCAGCGGCGGTGTGCCGATGCTCTACAGCGACAACAACGAGAGCGGCGACAACCGCTGGGTGAACGCCTACAACCGTACCGATCTCAAGGCAATGATCCGCTTCCACAACGCGGCCCAGGGCAGCGACATGCAGGTGCTGTCCTATAGCGATTGCCACATCCTGTTCCGGCGCGGCAATCGCGGCATCGTCGGTATCAACAAGTGCGGCTCGACGGTCAACACAGCGGTCAACATGAACAACAGTGTGCTGTGGTGGAACACCAACTACACCGACACCCTCGGCAGCGGCAGCGTGGTGAGAATCAGCAGCGGCAGCTACAGCTTCAGCTTGCCGGCCCGCAAGGCGCGCATGTGGCTGCGGCCCTGAGCGCTGGTTGATCCGCAGCCGAGCAAGCTCGGCGCTACCTCGGGCCTGCCGCACACCACATGCGCCAGGCCCCCGGCACACCACATACGTTGGGCCTGCGGCACACCGCGTAGAGCGGAGCTTGCTCCGCTGCTTCTGCCCTGCATCACCCACCAAGCCCTGCCCTGCGTCACTCACCAAGCCGAGCAAGCTCGGCTCTACGTCGGGCCGGCCGCACATCGCGTAGAGCGGAGCTTGCTCCGCTGCTTCTGCCCTGCATCACTCACCAAGCCCTGCCCTGCGTCACTCACCAAGCCCTGCCCTGCGTCACTCACCAAGCCCCGTCCTGAATCACTCACCAAGCCGAGCAAGCTCGGCTCTACGTCAGGCCGGCCGCAGACCACATGCGCCAAGCCTGCGGCGCGCCGCGTAGAGTGGAGTTGCTCCGC
>JBBRBN010000078.1:0-18486 GCA_038205755.1 Lysobacterales bacterium
TGGATCGGCTGCCGTTGGATCGGCTGCCATTGGATCAGCCGCCCGCAGCGACCACGACCTCCACCCGTCGATTGCGCGCCCGACCCTCGGCGCTGCTGTTGTCGGCAACCGGGCGCGTTTTGCCAAGGCCAACCGCCCGCAGTCGCGCCGCATCGACGCCTTCCTCGATCAGCGCGGCTCGCACCGCCTCCGCGCGCTGCTGCGAGAGCGACTGATTCAGATTGTCGCCGCCGCGGTCATCGGTATGGCCTTCGATCTGCACCGCCGCCGTGCCGCTGGCGCGGACAAATTCCACCACCCGACCGAGGTTGGCGCGCGCTTCGGCGCGCAGCTTGGCCGAACCGCTGGCAAACGCGTCGCCGGACAGTGTCATGACCTCCCCACGGGCATCGCGACGGGCGGTCATGGACTCCAACTGCAGCCGCAAGCTGTCGGCAGCCTCGCCGGCCAGCTCCGCCTCACGCCGCGCCAGCGCCGCCTCGGTGGCCTGCGCAGCCGCCAGCCGGCGGGCCTGCTCGGCCTCCGCGTACGAGAGCTCACTTTCGCGCCGGGCCTCCTCGGCGTCGACGTTGGCTCGTTGGGCTTCCTCGGCACGGGCGAGGCTTTGCAGGCGCAGCTTCTCGACTTCCAATCGCGCACCTTCAGCGTCACGACGGGTGGCCTCAAGCAGAATTCGATCACGCTCGCGATCAAGCTGATCGGACTGCCTGAGCGCCAGCTCAGCCTGCGCCACGGTGCGGGCGACTTCAACCCGCCGCTCGGCGATGTAGAGCTCATGCGTGCGCTGATCGCCGCGACTCTGGGCCAGCCGCGCCAGCGCCTGCCGTGCCTCGGCGCGCTCGCCGCCAGCCAGTTCGCCGAGTGCCGGGTCGGATTCCAGATTGGCCAGCGAAGCCTGCAGCCGCTCAAGCTGCAGATCGCGCTTCGGGGTGGACGCACAAGCGGCCAGCAGCACGCACGCCAGCAGCAGCGGGGCGTGGATCAGGAGCAGTCGGCTCATCGCGGCGCTCCTGCGCCCAGCAGCTCCGATCTCAGCGTTGCGTTGTCGCTGGTCTTGCGCTGGACTTCGGCGCGCGCCGCGGCCGCGCGACTCTTGGCCGACGCCAGCGCGGCATCCGCCGCGGCCTGGGCCGCGAGCATCTGCGCGCGCGCATAGTTGCGCTCCTTCACGGCCGCATCGGCGTCGGCGCGTTTGGCCAGCGCAAAGCCGAGTTCGACCGGCGCCAGCGCGTCGGCCTGCAGATTGCGCGCCTGCAGCAGGGCAGCGTCCGCCGCGTCCAGCTCCGCCAACGGTGGCGGCGTGCTGGCGCAGGCCGTCGTCAACAGCAGCATGCCCAGCAGCAGGGCGGGTCGCCAAAACAGCGGCGCACGCGTGGCGTAATCCTTTCTTGCGCAGCGTGTCATATCATTCGACCCAGTCGACGCCACAGGGGCAATGCGTCGTATTGTGGAAAGCTGCGGCGGCGCATGCAATGGTCGCCGCCTTTTCGATTCGCGCGCCGGCGCCACGGGCAACAGGGGATGCGAGCACATGGACATCGGTTACTTCCTGAAGTTGATGACCGAGAAAAGTGCCTCGGACATGTTTCTGACCACCGGCGCGCCGGTGAACATCAAGGTTGAGGGCAAACTCTATCCGCTTGGCAATACCGGCCTGCCGGCCGGCATGGTCAAGCGCATAGCCTACTCGCTGATGGATGAGGGACAGGTTCCGGTATTCGAGCGCGAGTACGAGTTGAACATGGCCATCGCGGTGAAGGACGCCGGCCGTTTCCGGGTCAACGTCTTCAAGCAGCGCGGCGAGGTCGGCATGGTGATCCGCGCGATCAAGAGCGAGATCCCGACCATCGAAGAGCTGAAACTTCCCGAGGTGCTCAAGACCATCATCATGGAGCCGCGCGGTCTGGTGCTGGTGGTCGGCTCCACCGGCTCGGGCAAGTCAACCACGCTGGCCTCGATGATCGACCATCGCAACAGCAGCCAGTCGGGCCACATTCTCACCATCGAGGACCCGATCGAGTTTCTGCACCGGCACAAGAAGTCGATCGTCAATCAGCGCGAGGTGGGACTCGACACGCACGGCTTCCACACCGCGCTGAAGAACGCGATGCGCGAGGCGCCGGACGTGATCCTGATCGGCGAGATCCTCGACCAGGCGACCATGGAGGCGGCAGTGGCGTTTGCAGAAACCGGCCACCTGTGCCTGGCCACCCTGCACTCCAACAACGCCGACCAGACGCTGGAGCGCATCGTCAACTTCTTCCCGGAGTCGGCGCACAAGAACATCCTGATGAATCTGTCGCTGAACCTGAAAGCGGTGATCAGCCAGCGGCTGGTAATCGCCAAGGACGGCAAGCGCATTCCGGCGACCGAAGTCCTGATCAACACGCCGATGATCCGCGACCTGATGCGCCGCGGGCAGACGCACGAGATCAAGGAGGCGATGGACAAGTCGCTGGAGGACGGCATGCAGACCTTCGACCAGGCGCTGTTCCGGCTGTTCAAGGAAGGCAAGTGCGAGCTTGAGGAAGTGCTGCGCAAGGCCGACTCGCGTGACGGTCTGGCATTGAAAATCCGTCTCGCCGAGGGCTCGACTGGCGACCACGACCCTTACGCAGAAGTGTTTTGAGAAGCTAGCAGCCTGTCGGACTTAGCCCGCATGTTTCATGAATTCGCGCGATGATCGCGCAGGATGTTGTTCGCACAGGAGACTACCGAAGGAGCGGCGTAGCGGGCCATACGACCGACTGAGGAAAATCTCCTGTGCGGACAAGCGACAAGCGAGGGCGCGTGAGATGCATGAAATATGCGGGCCAGGGGTCCTTTCCCCCTAAGCCCTGCCCCCTGAGCCCTGCCCCCTGAGCCCTGCAACCTGAGCCCTGAACAAGCCCCCATGACCACCGACATCTCCGCCTACCTCCATGCCCACGAGACCAAGGGGCTGCTGCGCTTCATCACCTGCGGCAGCGTCGACGACGGCAAGAGCACGCTGATCGGCCGCCTGCTGCACGACTCGCAGCAGCTGTTTGACGACCAGCTCAGCGCGTTGGCCGGCGACAGCCGCCGTCACGGCACCCAGAACGGCGAGCTCGACTTCGCCCTGCTGGTCGACGGACTCGCCGCCGAACGCGAGCAGGGCATCACCATCGACGTGGCTTATCGCTTCTTCAGCACCGATCGCCGCAAGTTCATCGTCGCCGACTGTCCCGGCCATGAGCAGTACACCCGCAACATGGCGACCGGTGCCTCCACCGCCGACCTGGCCGTAGTGCTGATGGACGCCCGCAAGGGCGTGCTCACCCAGACCCGCCGGCACACCTTCATCTGCGCACTGCTCGGCATCCGCCACATCATCCTCGCGGTCAACAAGATGGATCTGGTCGACTATGACCGCGACGTCTTCGTGTCGCGCAGCAGCGCTTACCGTGAGCTCGCCGCGCAGCTTGGCGTCACCAGCGTCGACTGCGTGCCGCTATCGGCGCTGCGCGGCGAGAACCTCACCGCACCAGCAACGTCAATGCGCTGGTATACCGGCCCCCACCTTCTGAGCCTGCTGGAAACGACTCGGATCGAAGCCACCCCATCGGCGGCGCAGTTCAGTCTGCCGGTGCAGTGGGTGTGCCGGCCGAACCAGGATTTTCGCGGCTTCGCCGGCACGCTGTCGGCAGGTGTCGTGCGACCCGGTGATGCGGTGGTCGCTCTGCCCTCCGGCCGACGCACCCGCGTCGCGCGGATCGTGACCGCGGACGGCGATCTGCCAGATGCAACGGCAGGACAGGCAGTCATTCTGACCCTGGAGGACGAAGTCGACGTCAGCCGCGGCGACGTGCTGGCATCGGCGCAATCGCCGCCCGAAGTTGCCGACCAGTTCGCCGCTCATCTTCTCTGGATGGCCGATGCGCCGCTGCTGCCCGGCCGCGGCTACTGGCTCAAACTGGGCGCGCGCACGGTCAACGCCACCGTCTCCGACATCCGCCACCGGATCGACGTCAACACCCAAGAAGAGCGACCAGCACGCGAGCTGGCGCTGAACGAGGTCGCCGTCTGTCACCTGTCGCTGGACCAGCCAATCGCTTTTGCGCCCTACAGCGAGAACCGAACGCTCGGCGGCTTCATTCTCATCGACCGCATCACCCAAGCCACCGTCGCCGCTGGCACGCTGGACTTTGCGCTGCGGCGCGCCGCCAACATCCACTGGCAGCATGTCGATGTCGACCGCGCGGCGCGCGCCACGCTGAAGTCGCAAACCCCGCGCTGCGTGTGGTTTACCGGCCTGTCGGGCTCTGGCAAATCGACGCTGGCCAACCTGGTCGAAAAGCGGCTGCTGGCATTGGGCAAGCACACCTATCTGCTCGACGGCGATAACGTGCGCCACGGGTTGAACCGGGATCTCGGCTTCACTGACGCCGACCGGGTCGAGAACATCCGCCGGGTGGCCGAGGTCAGCCGGCTGATGGTCGATGCCGGGCTGATCGTGCTGGTCAGCTTCATCTCGCCCTTTCGCAGCGAGCGGCAGATGGCGCGCGAGCTGTTTGGCGCCGGCGAGTTTGTGGAGATCCACGTCGACACGCCGATCGAGATCTGCGAGCAGCGCGACGTCAAGGGCCTGTACCAGAAGGCGCGCGCCGGTCAGCTGCCCAACTTCACCGGCATCAGTGCGCCGTACGAGGCCCCGGAAACGCCCGAACTGCGGATCCAGACGGTGGCGGAAGCGCCGCCGGCCGCAGCGCAGCGGATCGTCGATCACCTGCAGCTGGCCTGAACCCACTCGGCCATCACCGGGCTACCGGCTATCATGCGGGCCTGACTGCGGCAGCGCGGCACTCCCACACAGCCATTCGAGGAACACAGCGCCGATGAAGATTCTGGTCGGTTTCAAGCGGGTGGTGGACTACAACGTCCGCATCCAGGTCAAGCCCGACGGCTCCGGCGTCGTCACCGACGGCGTCAAGCTGTCGGCCAATCCGTTTGACGAGATCGCGCTGGAAGAGGCGCTGCGCCTGCGCGAAAAGGGCGTCGCGACGGAAGTGATCGTCGCCACCATCGGTCCCGCCGATGCCCAGGCGCACCTGCGCAACGGACTGGCGATGGGCGCCAACCGCGCCATCCACGTGGTCACCAGCGAGGCGATTCAGCCGCTCAGCGCGGCGCGCGCGCTGCTCAAGCTGGTCGAGCGCGAGCAGCCCGGCCTGGTGCTGCTCGGCAAGCAGGCAATCGACGACGACGCCAATCAGACCGGCCAGATGCTGGCCACGCTGTGGGGCCGTCCGCAGGCAACGTTTGCCGGCTCGGTGGTGGTCGCCGACGGCAAGGCAACCGTGAGCCGCGAAGTCGACGCGGGTCTGGAAACGCTGGAAGTCGAGCTGCCGGCGGTCATCACCACCGACCTGCGCCTGAACGAGCCGCGCTTCATCAAGCTGCCCGACATCATGAAGGCCAAGAGCAAGCCGATGGAAACCCTGCAGCTGGCCGACCTTGGCATAGAGCGCGGCGACTATCTCAAGGTCAGCCACTACGCGCCGCCGCCCAAGCGCAGCAAGGGCGTGATGGTGAAGGACGCCGCCGAGCTGGTGGCGGTGCTGAAGGCGAAGGGGCTGCTCTGACGCTTTGAATCAAGGATTGACGCAACGCAAAGCAGCAACGCGAAGACGCAAAGGACGCAGAGGAATCGCGCGGAAAAACCAGATCATGGAGGGTTGGCGTACCGTTCACCCTGCGCTGCACGGCCCTCCGGTAACTCTGCCTTCCTTTGCGTTTTCTGCGTCTCCGGGTTGAAGTAGCCCCTCGCGAAACCTGCCCACCGTTGCAAGCATCTCTACCGAGTGCCCGACGGCCCAGCCGCACATCCACTGCGTTCCAAGGATCGATCCCATGTCGAAGATTCTGATCATCGCCGAGCATCTGTCCGGCAAGCTCAACCTCTCCGCCACCGCCAAGTGCGTGTCGGCGGCGGCGGCCATTGAAGGCGCTCAAATCGACATTGCCGTTCTGGCCGACGACCCCTCATTGATCGCGGCCGCCGCCGCTGACATCGCCGGCGTCAGCAACGTGCTGACCGTCGCCAACCCGGCCAACGCGCATCCGATCGCGCAGCTGCTGGCGCCGCAGATTGCGCAGCTGGCCAAGGGGTATAGCCACGTCTTTGGTCCGTCCACGACGTTTGGCAAGGACCTCATGCCCTGTGTGGCAGCGCTGCTTGGCGTGGCCCAGGTCAGCGACCTGATGACCGTGCTCGGCAGTCATCGCTACACCCGGCCAATCTACGCCGGCAACGCCATCATCACGGTTGAGGCGCCAGCCGATCAGATCGTGGTGGCCACCGTACGCGTGGCATCGTGGCCGGCGGCCGGCACCGGCGGCAGCGCCAGTGTCGAAGCGGCGAGCGTCGACGTCGCCCTGCCGACCCACACCCGCTTTGTTGAGCTCAAGCAGGGCAAGAGTGACCGCCCGGATCTGCAGAGCGCCAGTCGCGTGGTGTCGGGTGGCCGCGGCGTCGGCTCGGCCGAGAACTTCGCCGTCATCTACGCCTTCGCTGACAAGCTGGGCGCCGGCGTTGGCGCCTCACGCGCGGCGGTCGATGCCGGCTACGTGCCCAATGACATGCAGGTCGGCCAGACCGGCAAGATCATCGCCCCCGAGCTGTACGTCGCCATTGGCATCTCCGGCGCCATCCAGCATCTGACCGGCATCAAGGACGCCGGCACCATCGTCGCCATCAACAAGGACGCCGAGGCGCCGATTTTCGAGATCGCCGACATCGGCCTGGTCGGCGACCTGTTCAAGCTCCTTCCCGAACTCGAAGCCGCGCTCGGCTGAACCCGCACCGCGCCAGCGCCCGCTGGCACCCGCTCTCTTCGCTCGCCAGCGCCGCGCAGCTGCACGGCGGACTGGATCGAGCCTGCCAAGGAATTCCCCATGTCCGTTTCCATGCACGCCGCCTCCGTCCCGGTCTTCACGCAGGTGCTCGAGGCACTCTCGGTCATCCTCGGCAAGGCCGAGCAGCACGCGGCAGACAAGAAGTTCGACCCCGCCGTGCTGCTCCAGGCGCGCCTGTTTCCTGACATGTTCCCGCTGGTCAAGCAGGTGCAGATCGCCGGCGATTTCGCCAAGAGTGTGCCGGGCCGGCTGGCTGGCGTTGAGCTGCCGGCATTTGAAGATACCGAACAGACCTTCGGCGAGCTGCAAACCCGCATCGCCAACACGCTGGCCTTCATTGGCGGCATCGACGCGGCGCGCTTTGAGGGCAGCGAACAGCGCGAGATCGTCCTGCGCCCCGGCACGCCGAAGGAGCGCACGCTGAGCGGCCACGCCTACCTGTTCGCCTACGGCCTGCCGCAGTTCTTCTTTCACGCCACCACGAGCTATAACCTGCTCCGCCACAACGGCATCGAGATTGGCAAACGCGACTTCATGGGCGCCTACTGAGGCGTCCAGGGCCAGCGGCCGAGCGCCTGCTGACTGCCGCGTATCATGCGCAATGACTGAATTCACCGCGCTGCCGCTGTCCGCACCGCTATTGCAGGCGCTGGGCACACTCAACTACACCGTCATGACGCCGGTCCAGGCGCAGGCACTGCCGACCCTGCTGGAAGGCCGTGACCTGATTGCCCAGGCGCCGACCGGCAGCGGCAAAACGGTGGCGTTTGCGCTTGGGCTGCTGCAGCGGATCGACCCGGCACTGATCCGCGCGCAGGCGCTGGTGCTCTGCCCGACCCGCGAACTGGCCGACCAGGTTGGCAAGGAAATCCGCCGGCTAGCGGCCTTCATTCCCAATCTCAAGCTGCTGCTGCTCAGCGGCGGGGTGTCGCTGCGGCCGCAGCTGGCCTCGCTGGAACAGCACGACCCGCACGTGGTGGTCGGCACGCCAGGACGGGTGCAGGAGCTGATGCGCAAGAAGGTGCTGCACCTGGGCGGCGTGCGCACGCTGGTGCTCGACGAGGCCGACCGCATGCTCGACATGGGCTTCGAAGACGCCATCCGCGAGATCGCCGGCAAGACGCCGCCAGAGCGGCAGTCGCTGCTGTTTTCGGCCACGTTTCCCGATCCGATCCGCCGCATTGCGCGCAGCCTGCTGCGCAATGCGGCCGAAGTGACGGTCGCCGAGGAGGTCAGCAGCGGCACGCTGGAGCAGCGTTTCCACGAGGTCGACCTGAGCGCCAAGCCGGCCGCGCTGACGCGCCTGCTGCTGGTTCATGCGCCGGAGTCGGCGGTGGTGTTCTGCAATACCCGGCGGGATGTCGACGACGTCGCTGCCGCGCTGCAGGCGTCCGGATTTTCGGCCCTGCCGCTGCACGGCGAGATGGAGCAGCGCGACCGCGACGAAACCCTGCTGCGCTTTGCCAACCGCAGCTGCAGCGTGCTGGTGGCCAGCGACGTGGCCGCGCGCGGGCTGGATATCGACGACCTGGCGGCGGTGGTCAACTATGAGCTGCCGACCGATCCGGATGTCTACCTGCATCGGATCGGGCGCACCGCCCGGGCCGGCCGCAGCGGCCTTGCGCTCAGCCTCAGCACCCCGCGGGAAGTGCCGCGGGCGCTGGCAATCGAGAAGCTGCTCGCCATCCGGGCGCGCTGGGAAACGTTGCCGGCGATCAGTGGCCGGCCAGTGGCCCGCGAGCCGGCCATGGTCACCCTGCGCATCGACGCCGGGCGCAGCGAAAAGATGCGGCCAGGCGACATTCTGGGCGCGCTGACCGGCGATGCCGGGCTGGCGGCGGCGGCGGTCGGCAAGATCGACGTGTTTGCCACCCGTTCCTACGTGGCCATTCGGCGCGCCGAAGCGGCGCAGGCGCTGACCCGGCTACGCGCCGGCAAGGTCAAGGGGCGCTCGGTTCGCGTCAGCCGGCTGTGAGCCGCGGCGGGCGGGCCGCCGACACGGCGCGGGATGCCGAGCGCTCCGACCTGTGCGGTCGCTGCGCCGCCATCTGCTGCCGCCTGACCGTGGTGCTGACGGCAGCGGACGACGTTCCGGCCTGGCTGGTCGACGTCCCGGCGAGCGGCCCCGACCAGCTGCGCAAAGCGCCTGACGGGTGGTGCGCCGCACTCGACCGCGACACCTTGCGCTGCTCGATCTATGCACAGCGGCCGCAGGCCTGTCGCCGATTCGCGACCGGCGGCCGCTACTGCATGGACGAGCGCAGACGCTGGTCCGCAGGCCAGCGCGACGGCGGCACGCCAACGCCGCGCCCGGCCCGGCTCATCCCTCACACCGCGCTGCCCGCCGCATAGCCTGACGCCCAGGCCCACTGGAAGTTGTAGCCGCCCAGCCAGCCGCTGACATCGACCACCTCGCCGATGAAGTACAGCCCCGGCACCTGCTTCGACTGCATGGTCGTCGAGGACAGCCCGTCGGTGTCGACGCCGCCCAGGGTCACCTCTGCGGTGCGATAGCCTTCCGTTCCACTGGCCGTCAGTGGCCACGCCGAAAGCTGCTGCTCCACGGCGCGCAGCAGCGGCTCGTTGAGCTGGCGCAGCGGCCGACTCTCGATCCAGTGCTCGCACAGACGCTGGGCGAAACGCTTGGGCAACAGCTCGGCCAGCACCGTACGCAGCTCCGCGGCCGGCCGCGC
Source organism: Lysobacterales bacterium (assembly GCA_038205755.1). Taxonomy (GTDB): domain Bacteria; phylum Pseudomonadota; class Gammaproteobacteria; order Xanthomonadales; family Xanthomonadaceae; genus JANNWF01. The sequence continues at coordinate 9,570 of JBBRBN010000078.1, forward strand.
AGCGCGCTGCGCCCCCAGCACGGCATAGGCGTCGGCGTCAGGCAGCAGGTCCAGCTGCAGCGCATCGCCAGGCTGCCAGTAGGACGATATCTGCAGGATCGCCGGCCCGCTGAGGCCGCGGTGGGTGATCAGCATGAAGTTGCTGAACTGCTGGCCGTTACAGCGGGCGGTGACCGGCAGCGCCACGCCGCTGAGATCCTGCAGCCGGTCCAGATGCACCCCGGACAAGGTCAGCGGCACCAGACCCGCGCGGGTTGGCCGCACAGCGTGGCCGAACTGTCGCGCCACCGTGTAACCAAAGCCGCTCGCCCCCATGCTCGGGATCGACAGACCGCCGCTCGCGACCACCAGTGCGGGCGCCGTCCGCATGCCCGCGGCGGTCTCGACGCAAAACCCGTCCGCAACGCGCCGCACGCCGCTCACCGCGCAGCCGGTGTCGACCCCCACGCCGGCGCTGCTGCATTCGTCCAACAGCATCTTGACGATCTGTTTCGAGGAGTCGTCGCAGAACAGCTGACCCAGCTCCTTCTCGTGCCAGGCGATGCCGTGGCGATCCACCATCGCCACGAAGTCGGCCGGCCGATAGCGCGCCAGCGCCGACTTGCAGAAGTGTGGATTGGCCGAAATGAACTGCTGCGGCGTGGTTCCGGTGTTGGTGAAGTTGCAGCGACCGCCGCCCGACATCAGGATCTTCTTGCCGCAGCGGTTGGCGTGTTCGATCACCCGCACCCGCCGCCCGCGCTGCCCGGCGGTGAGCGCGCACATCAGGCCAGCGGCGCCGCCGCCGATCACCAGCACATCGTCCTGCCCGCTCACAGCGCAGCGCCTGGCGCTGACCGGTTCGCTGGCGCCGGCATCCGCTAGCGCGACGCGGTCGGCAGCGCGTGCTGCAGCGGCACCACCGTCACCGAGCCGGTGTCGTTCATGAGCTGCAGCTCGCCATCCTCGATCAGGCACTGCAGACGCATGCTGCGGCCGATCAGGGTGGTGACTTCGGCCACCGCCGCAGCCGGAATCTCGATGACGCGCAGGTTGCTGCAGCGGGCCAGCGCGGCGGATTGCTTCTCCAGCCAGATCGAAAACGCGCGGCCGCCATAGCCGATCAGCAGCACGTCGCGGGAGCGGCCGCAGGCCTTGCGCAGGCGTGACTCATCCGGCTGACCCAGCTCGATCCACTGTTCGATCTCGCCGCTGCGCGAACGCCGCCACAGGTCCGGCTCGTCGTCGCTGCTCAAACCGCGACCGAACTCCAGTCGCTCATCGGCGAACAGCGCAAACGCCAGCAGGCGCACCATCAGCCGCTCATCGGTTTCCGAGGGATGCTGCGCCAGGGTCAAGGCGTGGCTGGCGTAGTACTGCCGATCCAGATCGCTGATCTGCAGCTCGGCCTTGTAGACGGTGGACTTGACCGCCATAGGGGCGCCCTGTCGAAGATGGCCGGCTAGTGTAGTCGCGGCCCCCGCTCGCGTGCCCGCCCCGAATTGCCGCGCCTGCTCGGCTAGCCATTCCCGGCCAGCGCGCGCAGCCGCTCGGCGGTCTGCGCATTGGCCGGATAGAACGCTTCCAGCATCAGCTCCGACAGCGTGATATCGGTCGGCGTGCCAAACACCGTGACGGTGCCAAACAGCGCCAGCTCGCCGAGCGGACTGCGCAGCCGGAACAGCATCACCACGTCCGGCACCGGCGAATCCGTGTCACCCGCAGCGGACTCGCCAGGCACGGTCGGGTAGCCGGCGACCTCCTGCAGCAGCGCGGCCAGAATCGGATCATCGGCGGCGGCAACCATGCGCCGCAAGCGTGCCAGCAGGTGGCGACGCCACTGGCCAAGATTGATGATCTGCGGCGCCAGTCCCAGCGGATGCAGGCTGATCCGCAGCATGTTCGCAACCGGCGTCAGCAGCTCCGGCGCAACGCCGTGCAGCAGCCGCTGCGCCATGCGGTTGCTGAGCAGCAGATTCCAGTGCCGGTCCACCGCCAGCGCCGGGTAAGGGTCGTGTGCTTCCAGCACCCGCTGCACCGCTTGATGCGCCTGCTGCAATGCGGCCGACGACAGCTGCTGCTCGGCAAATCGGGGCGCAAAGCCGCCCGCCAGCAGCAGCTGGTTGCGCGCGCGCAGCGGCAGGTCAAGCAGCTCGCCAAGATGCAGGATCAGCTCGCAGCTGGGCTTGGCGCGGCCGGTTTCGACAAAGCTCAGATGGCGGGTGGAAATGCGCGCGTTGCCGGCCAGATCCAACTGACTCAGCCGGCGCCGCTGGCGCCAGCCGCGCAGCAGCGCGCCGACCGGTGTCGATGATGCTTCCATGGTCTGCATGGTAGCCGGCGGCCGCAGGCTCGCCCATTACCTCACAGGTAATCGACAGCCGGCGCCCGCCGTCGCACGCTGGCAGCACGTTCTCTCCCGGAGTCGAGCATGCGCCAGATGACCGTTTCGCCCCTGCTGCGCCTCGCCCTGCGCCTTGATGCGGCACTCAGCGCCAGCGCCGGTGCGCTGACTCTCGCCACCCAATCGATGCTGCAGACGCTGCTGGGCATGAGCGACAGCCATGTGCTCGCGCTGGGCCTGTTCATGCTTGGCTACGGCCTGCTGCTTGCTTGGTTGGGCGTGCGTCAGGCGCTGCCCGGCACGCTGGTCTGGTCGCTGGTGATCGGCAATCTGCTGTGGGTGCTCGGCAGCGTAGCGCTGACCTTCTCGGGCTGGATCGAGCCGACGCCGGTCGGCGTGGCGCTGCTGCTGGCGCAAGCCGCGCTGGTTGCGGTGATCACCGAGCTGCAGTATCTGGGCGCCCGCCGCAGCAACCCGCAGCTGGCCGCCGCATGACGCGGCCCGCGCCGCGCGCCGCAGGGGTCGCGTGGACGCTGCGCGGCTGCCTGCTGCTGGCTGCGATCATCCATTTGCTGCCGCTGGCGGGCCTGACCAGCATCGCGACCCTGCAGCGACTCTACGACCTGCCTGCGCTGGACGCCGGCAGCGTGCTTCTGCTGCAACATCGCGCCTGGATGTTTGGCCTGTTTGGCGGCGCGCTGCTGTGGGCGATCTGGCGGCCGCAGTGGCGCGCTCCGGCCATCACTCTGGTGCTGCTGAGCGATATCGGCTTCCTGCTGCTGGCGGCCTGGGCATGGCCGCTGCAGCCTGCGCTGCAGCGGGTCGTGGCGTTCGACGCGGCCGCCATCGTGCTGCTTGGGGTTGCGGCATGGTGCACGGCACACGCCAAACGCTGAGCGCGTGGCTACACTTGGCGCGCAGCATTGCCGGCATCGACCGGCGGCGCTGCGCGCCCTTTACTGCCACCTGACGAACGAGGCCGATATGAGCAAAGGCATGGATCAGAAAAAGTCCGAGAAAAAGCAGCCCAGCAAGACGCTGAAGGAAAAGCGGGCTGCCAAGCAGGAAAAGAAAAAGAAGTAGGTTTCGCCGGTCGCGTCTACTTGCGCGACCGGTGCATCTTCCGACTCTGGGAGCGCTGCAGCGGCATGGCGATGGCACCGGACCGAGCCGGGTTCTTCGCAAGCTGAACGGCCACGCGCGCGTCTGCAGATCTTCTGCCCGCCGTTCAGCTGCTTCCGAGCATCCTGCGCTCGCCAACGCCCGCGGATGTCGATCCGCGGCGTTGCCGATCCACTGCCGTGGCCGCCGGCATCCAACGAGGTGCGAAGATGAACAGGTATCTGGCAACACCATTGATTCTTCTGCTGGGCGCAACTGCACTCACCGCATCGGCGCAGGATCGTGGCTACGGCCGCGAGCGCAGTGACGACGCGCGCGCCGAGCGCGGCGCGCAGCGCGGCGCGCAGCGCGGCGCGGACAACGACCGCGAATCGCGGCAGGCATCCCGTGACAAAAGCGGCAGCCGGGAAGCACCTGACCGAGGGGTCGAGTATGGCCGCGGCGACGCCCAGCGAGGCGGGCAGCCGAATGCGGCACTGCGGGCATCGGGCGGTGCGGGCCGAGTGGATCCCGGCGTCAGCGGCTTTGGCTACGACAGTCGGCCGCACTATGATCGTCAGGACGGCGGCAACCAAAATAACCGTCGCTCCAATGACCGCTACACCAACGCCTATGGCGCCCAGGACTACCGTCGCGGCGTGCCGCGCACCAACCAGCGCGACTACGGCCCTGACTTCCGCGACGGCGGTCATTACGACGACTATTACCGGTACTCCTCCCCTGCGCGGCACTGGCACGACGCCGGCTGGCGCCAGAGCTGGAACCACGGATGGGGTGGCAACCGCTATCGCGCCAGCAGCCACTACTACTACCCGCGCGGCTACGCAGCGCGCAGCTGGAGTATCGGTTACCACCTGCCGCTGGCGTTTTTGGCTGCCTCGTACTATGTCGACTACCGGCCCTACGGGCTGGCCGCGCCGCCGTACGGCTGTCGATGGGTGCGAGTAGACAGCGACCTGCTGCTGGTCGAAATCGACGGCGGCGAGATCGTCGACATTCTTTACGGCTTCTACTACTGATCGAACCCGTCGAGCTGGCTCCCACCCGGCGCGCTTGCCGCGCCGGGTGGGGTCTGCTGTGCGGCGGTGAATTGATTTCGTGGCGCATGGCATTGCCTGCGGAGCCCGTCCCCGCTCCGGCGATCGGTTTGCTCAGCGATACACTGACCACCCTGATTTCCTGGCCACCCGCATGTCCGAACCTGTCCGCCTCGCCAAGCGGGTCATCGAACTCACCGGCTGCTCCCGCGCCGACGCCGACCGCTTCATCGAGGGTGGCTGGGTCAGCGTCGACGGCGAGGTGGTCGAAACACCGCAGCACAAGGTTTCCACTGAAACGGTGCTGGTCGACCCGGCCGCGCAGGCCGAGGCCAGCGAGCCTGCCACCTTCCTGCTGCATCGGCCTGCTGGCTCGGAGGTCGAGATCACGTCGCCCGAACGCCGCATCACGGCCGAGACCCGCTGGAGCGAGGACGCGACCGGAATTCGCATGCTGCGTCGGCAGCTGGCCCATCTGACGGCGTTGCTGCCGCTTGATTTGGAGGCCAGCGGCCTGACCGTGCTGAGCCAGGACGGCCGCGTGGCCCGCCGCCTGACCGAAGACGCCCGACTGATCGAACAGGAGTACGTCGTCGATGTCACCGGCGAGGTTGCTCCGTACGGACTGCAGCGGCTGGGCCTGGGCGTGCGCCTCGCCGACCGCACCCTGCCCCCATGCAAAGTCAGCTGGCAGAGCGAAACCCGCCTGCGCTTCGCCATCAAGGGCGTCCAACCCGGGGATCTGCGTGCGATGTGCGCAGCGGTTGGACTCGATGCGGTGGCCCAGCGTCGGCTGCGCATTGGCCGTATCGGGCTGGCGAAAATGCCGGTTGGCGCGTGGCGGTTTTTGCCGGTGGGCGAGAAGTTCTGAAATCTGGCGGTGCTGTCGGGGACGCTCGCGCCGAGCGGCGCTCCTGCAACGGCATCGAATGGGCGGCGCCGCTGTAGGAGCGCCGCTGGGCGCGATGCGCTTGCAGCAGATACCATTTCAAAGCCATGCCGCGCCCCAAAACGGATAGTCCCCAATGCGCTCGACCAACCCCGCCCGCAGCGGGTTGGCAACCAGATAACGAGCCGCCGGCAACAGGTCCGACTCATCGCGCAATGCGCGGTCGTGAAACGCCCGAGACCACACCGCCCCGTCCCGCCTCAGCGCGCGATTGATCCGCTTGGCGCTGATCGATTTCAGACGCGCGATGGTGATGTCCAAGCTGTCCAGAGGGCCCAGCTGCAGCAACCCGTGCCAGTGATCCGGCATCAACACCCAGGCCAGCAGTTTGCCGCTCAGCCACACGCGCGGATCCGTCAGCGCAGCCGCGGCGACACTGCCCGCCTCGAAGTCCGTGAACAGCGTGTTGCGATGCCGCGTGGTGAACGTGACGAGATGGATGCGACCAGATTCGCGGTGCCGGCCGCGGCGCAGTGCGGAGTGTCCGGGGGAAGCGCGCGGGGCGATGCGGGGGTACATGTCCGCATTACAGCAGTCGCGTCGCTCGCTGACTGTCGGCAGACTTCGACGCTGTCTGTAGGATTTGGATTAATCGAGCATCGCGCCGGGCGGCGCTCCTGCAACCGCCGGCCTATTCAATGCGCTTCTGCGGTCTGCCGGCTGGTGTAGGAGCGCCGCCCGGCGCGATGCTTTCCCATCTGCACGCCGCACTCTCACCCGCGAGCGAACGCCACCCCGGTTTTCTCGCGCAGCTCGTCCTCGCTGACGCCCGGCGCCAGCTCCCGCAGCACCAGCCCCTCGAGCGTCACGTCGAGCACCGCCAGCTCGGTGATGATGCGGTCGACCACGCCGACGCCGGTCAGCGGCAGGGTGCACTCCGACAGAATCTTGTGCTCGCCGCTCTTCGCGGTGTGCTCCATCAGCACCACCACGCGCTTGACGCCGGCGACCAGGTCCATCGCCCCGCCCATGCCCTTGACCATCTTGCCAGGCACCATCCAGTTGGCCAGATCGCCCCGATGGGTGACCTGCATGGCGCCGAGGATGGCGAGATCAATGTGGCCGCCGCGGATCATCGCGAAGGAATCGTGACTGCCGAAATAGCTGGCGCCAATGCGCGCAGTCACGGTCTGCTTGCCGGCGTTGATCAGGTCGGCGTCAACCTGGTCCTCGGTCGGGAACGGGCCAATGCCAAGCAGGCCGTTCTCCGACTGCAGCCAGACATCCATGCCATCGGGAATGAAGTTGGCGACCAGCGTCGGCAGGCCGATTCCGAGATTGACGTAAGCACCGTCGGTGAGCTCTTGCGCAGCGCGCTGCGCCATTTCGTCGCGTGACCAGGGCATGTCTTGTCTCCGTAGGGCGGGCCTTGGCCCACCGCTGAATAGTGATGCGCGAGTGCTTGAAGCAGATCGGAAAAATGCCGGCGGGCCGAGGCCCGCCCTACGCCGCCCGCACGGTGCGTTGCTCAATGCGCTTTTCGGGCGCGGCGTTGACCACGATGCGGTCGACGTAGATGCCCGGCAGGTGGACGTGATCGGGGTCGATGCTGCCGACCTCGACCAGCTCCTCAACCTCGACCACGCAGACCTTGCCGGCCATCGCGCAGGCCGGATTGAAGTTGCGCGCGGTCTTGCGGAACAGAAGATTTCCCGACGCATCCGCGCGCCAGGCCTTGACCAGCGACAGGTCGGCGCGCAGCGCGGTCTCCAACACGTAATGCTGACCGTCAAAGACCCGCGTCTCCTTGCCCTCGGCAACGATGGTGCCGTAGCCGGTGCGGGTGAAGAACGCCGGGATGCCGGCGCCACCGGCGCGCAGCCGCTCGGCCAGCGTGCCCTGCGGATTGAACTCCAGCTCAAGCTCGCCCGACAGGTACTGGCGTTCGAACTCCTTGTTCTCGCCGACGTAGGACGAAATCATCCGCTTGATCTGCCGCGTGGTCAGCAGCTGCCCCAAGCCGAAGCCGTCGACACCGGCGTTGTTGGATATCGCGGTCAGGTTCTTGACGCCGGAATCGCGCAGCGCCGCGATCAGCGCCTCCGGAATGCCGCACAGACCAAAGCCACCCACCGCCAGCGTCTGGCCGTCGGCGACCAGGTCGCGCAGCGCTGTGGTGGCGTCGGGGTAGACCTTGCTGCGTCCCTTGGCGGGAGCGGTGCTGTGGATCGCCGTCATGTCAGACCTTGGGAGTGAAACCGCGGAAGGCGCAGTTTACCCCGCAGCGCAGCATCGGGAACCCGTACCTTGGGACAGGTGTGTGTCAGCGATAGACCCAGTGCCTGGAAACGAAAAAGCTGACCACCGCGAGGATTGCCTCAACCACCGGCTTGGCCAGCCAGGCGTATTGCAGACCCGCCCAGTGGTCGAAGCCACCCATGGCCAAACTGCTGATGGCAGTCAGCGTGATCCACATGATCAGAAACCGCCGCAACGGCCTCCCCGCCAGCGCGGGCTGCTGATCGTTGCGAAACGTAACCTGACCGTTGAGCCAGAAGCCCAATGACGCGCCAGTTGAACGACCGCAGACATTGGCCACAATTGCAGGCACACCCAAGGACGAAACCAGCACGAAAACCAGCCAGTCCAGCAGAAGCTGTGCGCCGCCAACCAACAGGAAGGCGAAACCCTGTCGCACGATCAACATGGACGAGAGCAGCTCCGGGCCCCAACCAGAGTCGCGTGCACGCGTGGTTCTGGGAGCGAGATGTTGTGAAGCCTCACCTTGCTAGCCCACGCGAACTGATGATGATTCCCAGCACCATGAAGGCGCCGCCGACGAGGGTGGAGTCGTGAAGCCTTTCCCCCAGGAAAGCCCATGCCAACAGCGGAGCGATCAGGAAGGCTAGTCCATAGAGCGAAACGGCAAGCGTGAGCGGCACGTTGGTCAACACCAGGACCCAGCCAACCGTGGCCATCCCATATGCCGCTAGAGCACCCAGCAACGGCGGCGACAGCCACGAGCGCGGATAGAACAGTTGGAAGCTTTCCGCCGCCTGCTTGAAAAGTACCTGGCCCGATGCCAGCAGGACGATCACGCCAAGCAACGACAATCGCGTCGTGGTCGTCATCGATTCTCCAATACGGGTCACCCGCCGACGGCCTGCTGCACCTAAGCGCGGCGGTTCAGCAGCAGCGGGTGCAAGGCCCGCTGCGGCACCCGCGCGATGTCGTGGCCGAAAAATGCCAGCATGAACTGCAGTCCGCTCACCACCGCAACCGTCGCGATCATGATCGTCCCGACCGGCGTCGCCAGGCCGATTGCTGCTGAATGCCACCAGTGCCAGCCGCCAAAGCAGGTGCCGAACAGCAGCAGCATCACCCCGGCCAGCAGCTCCAGCGATCCCAGCGAGAGATCGCGCAGGAAGTAGTTGTAGAAAATCCGCTTGCCGACGTTGCGCGCGTGCTTGTAGAGGAACTCGGTGAGGATGCGACTGATCTTCAGGTTGCTCACCTCATCGCCGTAGCGGGCGTCCATTGGCACAT
>JBBRBN010000079.1:0-17906 GCA_038205755.1 Lysobacterales bacterium
AAAGGCGACGAGGTCGTCATCCGCTACGACTTCGACGCCGCCATCGACATCGCACCGCCCCGGTGAGTCCCGCACCGTAGCGGCGGATGCGCGTGATAGACGCGGCAGTCGCCGTCGCCTGATGTCGGCCGCGCGGGCGCCCCTGCAGGAAGCGCCGGCGGATGAGTGCCGCCGCCTCGCCGCTCTGGTGTTTCGGGTCACGCTGCTTGACCAGGCCGCGCTCGGGCAGCTGTATGACCTTACGGTCAATCGCGCATTCGCCGTGGCGATGCGGGTGCTGGGCAATCCGGCCGACGTCGAGAAAGCCATTGCGTCCGCCTACCAGCAGCTTTGGGAGCAGGCCAGCCACTACGTCGCTGAGCGCGGCAGCGTCATGGGCTGGCTGATGAACATGGTCTGGACCCGCGCGGTTGATCTTGCGCGCCGCCGCCGGGTGCATCTGTCGCTCGATCAGCTGCATCTGGAGAACGCGATCAGTTCGTATATGAACTGTGAGGATGAATCGGCGCGGCTGATCGACGCATTCCAAGCGGGCTCTGCAGTGAGATGCGCGCTTGGCCAGATGAAGCCGGTGGTGCGGCGCCTGCTCGAGCTGGCCTTCGTGGCCGGACTCAGCCATCCCGAAATCGCCGTCCGGACCCGCCTGCCGCTGGGTACCGTCAAATCGCATATCCGCCGTGGGCTGGTCGAGCTGCGTCGGCGGCTGTCAACGCAAGGGTTGCACGATCAGTAGGAACCCATCCCGCGCCAACGGGGCGACCACGTTGGCCAGCCTGCTGGCGGCGGATCTGCAGCCGCTGCTGCCGGATCCGGCGCTGCGTGCACGCCTGCGCTCGCGCATTCTGGAGAGGTGCGGCGAGATGCCGGCGATGCAGGTGACCCGCGCCGATGAGGGCGCCTGGCATCGCCTGCTGCCTGGCATCAAGGTCAAGCTGCTCGGTGATGCTGTGTACGAACAGGACAGCGCGCTGCCGCAGCTGTCGCTGGGCGTCCAGCACAAGCGCAACAATCGCGGCGATCTGGTGCGCGCCATCGGCGCCCAGGACGACAGCGGCACCGACGTCTATCTGAGCGCCACCAAGCTGCTGCTCAACTACAGTCTGCTGCTCAACGGCACGCTGCGCTACACCGAGGCCAACCAGTTCGGCATCCTGGGATTCGGCGGCGACCGGCGTGATGGCCATCGCCTGCAGTACGAAGGGTCCGCCGCGGTGCTGCTGTCACGCAAGATCGCATTGGGCGCCGAATACCGCAGCAAGCCGGACAACCGGAACATCGCGGATGAAGATTCTGCGCGGGACGCATTCGTCGCCTGGGCGCCGAACAAGCAGGTGGCGTTGACCCTGGCCTATGTCGACCTCGGCAACATCGTGATCGCAGACAACCAGCGCGGCTGGTCCGCGTCACTGCAGGTCGGCTTTTGAACCCAGGCTCTCGACAGCCAGCGCCGTGTGCAGCCGTGCAGTGTCACGCTGCGGTTTGGCGTTGGCTGCTCGGGGTGAGGCGCGCGGTTGACTCAGGACAGCTTGCGCCCGTTGACTCAGGACCGCCTTCGCTACCCATCGCGCTCCCAACCAAACCCACTTGCGGCCGTTTTTTGAACGCTCCGGTCAGGAACGCGTCAAGCGCCAGCTGGCCGAGCAGTTCTGCGCCATTCTCGGCGGCGGCCGCGTGTACAGCGGACGCGACATGAAGACCTCACACGAGCAGCTTGGCGCTACCCGAGCGGACTTCAATGCGCTGGTCGAGGACCTGCAGATCGCGGTGGACCGACGCGGAATCCCGTTCCGCGCGCAAAACCGCCTGCTGGCCCGGCTGGCCCCGATGCATCGCGAGATCATCACCCGCTGAGCAGTGCCCTCAGACGCGGCGCAACCGCCCCCTGCAGGAGCGCCGCTCAGCGCGATGCGGTTGGCGGTGTCGCCACGCCGCCACGACCGCTATCGAGTACGAACATCGCGGCCAGCACATGCGGTGCGGCGGGCCAGCGCCGATCCCGCACGGGCGCTCAGGAGGCCGAGCGCGATTTCCCGGCCTGCCCTGCACACGGCCCTTTCAGCGGCTCCAACTCGGACAACTCCGGCGGCGTAAAGCCGGTTGCCAGCGCCGCTGAGCGCGCATCGCAGGCGACTGCCATGTCGTCGGCGGCGAATGCGGCGGTGGCCAGCAGGATCTGGCTGCCCACATCGGAGCGCAGCGCCGCGTTTTCCTTGGCCAGGGCAAACGCACGCTGCGGGTCGCCGATCTCGATGAAGAATTCGGCGGCGTGCTGAGCGTAGGCAGCCGGCCGCTCCCGCAGCAGCGTCGCGTAGCCCGCTTTGGCCTGTTCGACCAGTGACTGCGCCAGCGCCGTGTTTCCGGCATCGCGTTCAAGGCCCGACAGCGCGGCTAAAAACTCCGGATTTCCGGTCGTTTCAATGACCTGCTGATAGCGCCGCCGCGCCGCCTCGGTGTCGCCCAGCAGCGCGTCGCACTCCGCCAGGTGTTCCTCGGCCAGGTAATAGCCCGGCAGTCGCTCCACGGCTGCAGCAAAGAAGCGCCTGGCGTCCTCGATTCGTCCATGGCGCAGATAGGCGATACCCATCTGCGTGTGCAGCCAGGCCAGCGGCACCGGATTGCTGTCGTGATAGAGGGACTGGGCTGCAAGGTAATGGCTCTCGGCGCCCGCCAGATCACCCTGCAACAGGCGCAGATCGGCGCGGTGAGCGAGGACGTAAAAGTCGGCTACCGGCTGCGACGAACTGGCGAAGTCGGCAGCGAGCGCGCGGTAGTCGCCGCGGGCCACGAGGATGTCGGCGGCCACGTTGCGCCATTCCTCGGGCTTGGCGCCGCCGTCGCGGGCACGCTGCAGCCAGGCGTCTGCCTCATCGAAGCGGTGCAGTCCGGACAGGGTGATGGCGTAAAGCACCATGCCGTCCGGCGACAGCTGATCCTTGCCGGCGTAGTCCGCCAGCAGGGCGCTGGCGCGGTCAGCGTCCTGCAGTTGGCCACGCAGCTTGTAGCGGTGGTAGAGCTGCCCCGCCAGTGCCTCGCCGCGCTCACGCTGGCCCGCCTCCACCCGACGCCCAAGCGTGGCAATTCGTGCATCAAGGTTGCCGAGGTAGATGTCGGCTGATGTTGTGCGGTAGTACTTTGTCGAAATCGGCCAGAGGTCAGCGAGAGCGGGTACCGCCAGCGCCGGAGCGCTGGCGAGAGGTGCTGGACCTGCGGTTGGCTTCGGATCCGGGCTGACGGCGCAGCCCGCAAGCAGTGCCGTCAGCAACACGGAGTATCGAGTCGCCCGCAGCCGGCGGCCCCAGCGGGTTGTGGTCATCGATTGCAGTCCGACGGGTTACTGCGGATCAACCATGAACGGGAAGACGTTTGCCAGCACTTCGTTGAAGTTGACGTTGTCACTCACGCCGGGGCCCACCAGCGCGGCCAGCGACACATCGATCACGTCAGACTGGAGCGTACGGCCACCGCAGGCGGTGGTCAGCCCGAGTTCGACGGCCAGATACTGGCCGCAGGCCGGTATCCTGGTATCGATGATCAGGCGATCATCCAGCAGCACACCCGCCAGGGTCGGAATCGGCAGACCGGAGACGCCGTTGCCGCTGATGCCGTCGAGACCATCGAGCGCGCCCATCGAGAACTCGAACTCGGCGCGGAACAGACCATCCCACGACGCCGGATTGCTGGCCCGGTTGTAGGCGTCCTTCAGTGCGGGGCTGTCGCGAACCGATCCCATCAGCGCGGTGTTGATCGCTCCGCGGCCGTTGCGATCAATCTGGCCGGCGCTGAAGAACGTGCAGGGCAGGTTCTCCACATTGCTCAGTCGCTGCAGATTGATCGTGCTGGCGGAGAAGCCCGCCCGCGTGGGCGCGACCGCCATGGTTCCCGCGTTGCAGCTGGTGAAGCTGAAGTTGAGTGCGCCAAACGGCGGCTGCGAGAAGCCCGCGCCCTGCACCGTGGCTGGCGGGAAATTGCCACCCGTGGCGCTGACCACTGGAATCGAAACCGAAGTGCCGTTGATGCTGCCGATGCCGTAGAGGGCGATCTGGTCGCCGTTGGGTTCGAAAACGTTCCAGTACGCCACCATGCTGCGCGGCGCGCCCGGGCCCAGTACGCCAGCGGCCAGCGACTGCAGCAGCACGCCGTGGCCGGGATTGGCGGGGTCGAACCACATGCCCGAGTGACCTGCGGAAATGCCGCTGTCGCCCTGGCGATCAGTCGATGACCAGACCTTGAGCACGGGATTGGCGCCGCCGTTGGTCAGGCGGCTGTGTTTGATACCCATGACGATGCTGAGGGTATTGAACGTGCCGAACGAGTTGACGCCAGGGTTGCGGAAACCACTGGCTTGCCCAAGCCGGATGGCATTGAACTGTGGGGCGTCAAAGAAGAAGGGGTCCTCGCGCAGCCCGGCGTAGACCCGCAGGTCGCCGTTGACCACCGTTTGCTCGACGCGACCGGTGGCTGACAGAACGTCGCCCTCACCGCTGCACAGGAAGGTTTGCCCGCCGTCGCCAAAGTTGCAGGTGATGACGCTCGGACCGCCAGCGCCGCCGTTGTCAACATGAAACAGATAGTTGACGGCGTCGGAGAAGCGCGCGCCATCGGGTGCATCGGGGAACACGGTGCCGATGAGAATCAGCTCGCTGGCATCGCTGGGATTGATGAACAGGTAAACATCGTTGAGGTCCGCCGCCGGATCGCCGCTCGCTAGCGGTCCGTCGCGATGATCGGCGGCGAGCGCCGGGATACAAAGCGAGGTGGCCAGAAGGACGCCGGTGGCTAGCGCTGACAGCTTGATCATGATGTGTTTCCCCGAACGGTGCGGATGGGCTGTCGACCTGATGGCGACAGGTGAAGCGCTATCCCGATTCGCCGGATCCGCCTCTGGCGCAAAAGTTTACGCTTTTCTTTGCACTATTCCATCAATTCGATATGACAGCCAAAAGACTCGATTCGGCGGCTCGATTGGCGTGAACGAGACACCCGCACAACCGGCCGCCGGGCAGGTCGGCGCAGCGCGATAGAATCACCGATTCCGCCAGCGCCGTATCGGAGTCCTTCATGTCCAGTGTCCCAAGCCCGCTCGCTGCCGGCCCCGACGCCGCGCGCCAGCCAAACCTCCCGCCGTTGCGCTTTGTCACCGCCGCCAGCCTGTTCGACGGCCACGATGCGGCGATCAACATCATGCGCCGCCTGATCCAGGCGCAGGGCACCGAAGTGGTGCACCTGGGGCACAACCGCAGCGTCGAGGACGTGGTTCGCGCCGCGCTGCAGGAAGACGCCGATGCCATCGCCTTGTCCAGCTACCAGGGTGGACACGTCGAATATTTCAAGTACATGGTCGACATGCTGCGCGAACGCGGTGCCGGGCATATCCGGGTGTTCGGCGGCGGCGGCGGCACCATCACACCCGAAGAAATCCGCGAGCTGCAGGCCTACGGCGTCGAGCGCATCTATCACCCCAATGACGGCATGCACATGGGGCTGGTGGCGATGATCGAGGACGTGGTGCGACGCGCGTCGAATGCGCGGGACTCGGGGCTGGAGACTCGGGACTCGGCACAGCAAGGCGCGCTCGCGGCACTCGACGATGAAATCGGCATCGGTCGAGTGCTGTCGGCGCTTGAAGATTGCGTGTGTAGCGAGGCGGAGCTCGCCATGCTCCGCAAGCAATGGGCGGGCAGGCGCTTGTCCGAGTCCCGAGTCCCGAGTCCGGAGGGCCGGATGCCGACCGCGCCAGTGGTCGGCATCACCGGCACCGGCGGCGCCGGCAAGTCCAGCGTGACCGACGAGTTGCTCAACCGCTTTCTGATCAGCTTTCCCGCCATGCGCATCGCGGTGATCTCGGTCGATCCCACTCGCCGCCGCTCCGGCGGTGCGCTGCTTGGCGACCGCATCCGCATGAACTCGCTGCGCAGTTCGCGGGTGTTCATGCGCTCGATGGCAACCCGGCGACAGCATTCGGCCACCAATCCGGTGCTGCGCGACTGCATCGGCTACCTGAAGAGCCTGGATTTCGATCTGGTGATCGTCGAAACCGCCGGCATCGGCCAGAGCGATTCGGAGATCGTCGACCTGGTCGATCTGCCGGTGTACGTGATGACCAGTGACTTTGGCGCGCCGAGCCAGCTTGAGAAAATCGACATGCTCGATTTCGCCGAGCTGATCGTGCTCAACAAGTTCGACAAGCGTGGCGCCGAGGACGCGCTGCGCGACGTGCGCAAGCAGTGGAAGCGCAACCGCGTCGCGTTTGACCGCAAGGACGAAGACCTGCCGGTCTATCCGACCATCGCCAGCCAGTTCAACGACCCCGGCATCAGCTGGATGTTCGTCAACCTGTGCCGGCTGCTGCGCGAGACGCTGAGCGCCGCCAGCGGCACCACCATTCCGGACAGCGCACGCTGCAGTTTTGCGCCGCAGCTCGACACATCGCTCAGGGAGCCGCGCGCCACGGTGCTGATTCCCGGTCAGCGGATCCGCTATCTGGCCGAGATTGCCGAGCAGGGCAGGGCGATCAACCAGCGCATCGAAACCCAGGCCAGCATCGCTGACCGTGCGCAGAGCTACTGGCAATCGCTGCATGACCTGCACGACCCGATGTTGCCCAAGGCACTGGATCCGTATCCGGCTGACACCCTGCTGGCGTCGGGACCGGGCTCGGCGGCGACCGAGACGGTGCCGGTTGATCGCACCTTGCTGACCCTGCGGCAGCGCTATGCAGACGCCGTGCAGTGGCTGAGTGCCGAGAATCTGCGCCTGCTGCGCGAGTGGCCGGCGCGGCTGAAGTCGATCACCGACGAGTTCACCGAATACCGCGTGCGCGACCGCACCATCCGGGTCGAGAATTACCGCGAGTCGCTGTCGCGCCAGCGGGTTCCCAAGATCGCCGCACCGACCTACCGCAGCTGGGGCGAACTGCTGACCTTTCTGGGCAAGGAAAACCTGCCCGGCTTCTATCCCTACACCGGCGGCGTGTATCCCTATCGCCGCAGCGGCGAGGATCCGATCCGGATGTTCGCCGGCGAGGGCACGCCCGAGCGCACCAACCGCCGCTTTCACTATCTGAGCGTGGGCCTGCCGGCCGCGCGTCTGTCGACTGCCTTCGACAGCGTGACGCTATACGGCGAAGACCCGGCCGAGCGGCCCGACATCTTCGGCAAGATCGGCAACTCGGGCGTCAATGTGCCCACGCTCGATGACATGAAGAAGCTGTATTCCGGCTTCGACCTGTGCGCGCCCAGCACCAGCGTTTCGATGACCATCAACGGCCCCGCGCCAATCATCCTTGCCATGTTCATGAACACGGCGATCGATCAGCAGGTCGAGAAGTACCTGCGCGCCGACCCGGCGCGTTGGCAGGCAGCCCAGGTCCGCGTCGCGACCTTCTTCGAAGGGCGCGAGCGGCCCACCTACACCGGCGAGCTGCCGCCCGGGCATGACGGCCTCGGCCTCGGCCTGCTCGGGATCACCGGCGACCAGCTGCTGGAGCCGGCGGTCTACGAGAAGATCAAGGCCGAGACGCTGGCCAGCGTGCGCGGCACCGTGCAGGCCGACATCCTGAAGGAGGACCAGGCGCAGAACACCTGCATTTTCAGCACTGAATTCGCCCTGCGCATGATGGGCGACATCCAGCAGTACTTCGTCGATGAGAAGGTGCGCAACTTCTACTCGGTCAGCATCTCTGGCTATCACATCGCCGAAGCCGGCGCGAACCCGATCAGCCAGCTCGCTTTCACCTTGAGCAACGGCTTCACCATCGTCGAGTACTACCTCGCGCGCGGCATGAAGATCGACGATTTCGCACCCAATCTGTCCTTCTTCTTCAGCAATGGCATGGACCCCGAATACAGCGTCATCGGCCGCGTCGCCCGCCGCATCTGGGCGCGCGCCATGCGCGAACGCTACGGCGCCGATTCCCGCAGCCAGATGATGAAGTACCACATCCAGACCAGCGGCCGATCGCTGCACGCGCAGGAGATCCAGTTCAACGACATCCGCACCACGCTGCAAGCCCTCTACGCCCTGTTCGACAACTGCAACAGCCTGCACACCAATGCCTATGACGAAGCCATCACCACGCCGACGGAAGAGAGCGTGCGGCGTGCCGTCGCCATCCAGATGATCATCACCAAGGAGCTGGGCCTGAACTTCTGCGAGAACCCCTGGCAGGGCAGCTTCATCGTCGACAAGCTGACCGACATCGTGGAAGAGGCCGTCTACACGGAGTTCGAGGCGATCTCAGAGCGCGGCGGCGTGCTCGGCGCGATGGACACCATGTACCAGCGCGGCAAGATCCAGGACGAGTCGATGGTCTACGAGCACAAGAAGCACGACGGCTCGCTGCCGCTGATCGGCGTCAACACCTTCCTGCCCAAGGAGCACGCCGGCGACATCGTCACCGAGATCGAGCTGATCCGCTCCACGCCCGAAGAAAAGGGCCAGCAGATCGACAACGTCCGCGCCTACCAGCACCTGCGCAACGACCTGTCCACCGCTATTGTAGGAGCGGCTCTAGCCGCGAACACGAACTCCGGCAACGCCAACGCCACCCCCACCGGCGAAGGCCTGGCGTACCTCCAGAAAACCGCCCGCGACCGCCAGAACGTGTTCGAATCGCTGATGGAGGCGGTAAAGACCCACAGCCTCGGCCAGATCAGCCACGCGCTCTACGACGTTGGCGGCGAGTACCGCAGGAACATGTAGCAATGCCCGGGCTTGCCGAACAGATTTAGCCCGCATGTTTCATGAATTCGCCCAATGATCGCGCAGGGCGTTGTTCGCACAGGAGACTACCGAAGGAGTGGCGTATCGGGCCATACGACCGACTGAGGTAGTCTCCTGTGCGGACAAGAGACAAGCGAGGGCGCGCGAGATTCATGAAACATGCGGGTTAGCAAGTGCTTACGGGATGTTCGCTACTGGCGACGCCGCCGGCCTTTATTGAAGCCTTGGCACTTCGGCAGCGTCCGCACCAACACAGAAGCTGCGCAACGCTCGCGGCACAGCTCTGGTAGGCGCGGCTCTAGCCGCGAACACGCTCCAGCGGCAACGTCCGCACCAACACAGGAGCTGCGCGACGCCCGCGGCACGGCTCTTGCGGGTCGGCGGCTCCTCGCTGCATGCGGGTGTCGCCGCCGAGGCGCACGGGAGCCAAAAACCCGAAGACCTGTGCCGTACCGTCGCGCGCCCGGCGATCGAGGTTGGTGGCCGTGCTCACGAGAGGCGCGAGCGTCGCGAAGCGCGACCGTCGCGAGGTGCGCGAGGTCCGCGCGCAAGGCACCGTGCAAGGCCCTCGTAGAGCGGAGCTTGCTCCGCTAAAGCCTTGATCAATGCAGAAACCCCCCAAGGGCGCAGCCGAGCAAGCTCGGCTCTACGGGAGCGTCGCGAAGCGCGAGCGCCGCGAGGTGCGCGAGATCCGCGCGCAAGGCACCGCGCAACGCACCGTGCAAGGCCCTCGTAGAGCGGAGCTTGCTCCGCTAAAGCCCTAGCCGGTGCGGAAATCCCCCAAGGGCGCAGCCGGAGCCTGTCAAGCTACTTGGCGCGTGCGCGTGCGTGTCCACGTTCGTCCAGCTGCTGCAGGTTCCGGGCCGGACGCCGGGGCTGACAGCGGTGGCGCGGCAGCCGACCGCTTAGAACGGAGTCGCCGAGACTGCTGCGCGACCGGTGAAGTCTGGACCGCTCACCTCGGCGTCGGTCCAGCCGCGGTCGAGATCCATTCCCGTCACGTGCCACTCGTGCGCCATGATCTTCACTGGTCCGCGCACGCGCTCTGAAAATCGCGAGGGCAGCAGGTACGGGCCAGCTTGGTGATAGGCAAGAAACGTGGTGTCGACATGGGCGCCGCGAGTGGTCTCGAAGCCTTCCAGGGTCATGTGCACGCGAAACAGGCGCGACGACGCGGCGTCGATCCACAGCACCACCTGGTCTGAGCTGGACTCGCCAAAGCCCGGACTCAAGGTCGCCAGAATGCGTCGATACGCGCGGCCACTCTCGCGGGTGTCGGGCAGCCGGGTCATCGACGTCGCGCGGTGCTTCACGAACGACGGGCCGAAGTGAAACAGCTGGAAGGCGTCATTGGTCATGGCGGTTGCTCGGCGTCTTTCGTCCTCGACGGCGGGCGCTGCGTTGTAGCGCACGCTGATGCCCGACGGGGTTCGCAGCACCTGCTTGGTGCCGTCCGGGCCGCTGTGGCGGATGGCATAAGTGCCGTCACGCGGGCGGAATCGCTCTTCCGACGTGATGCGAAAACCGGCGTCACTCACCACCGGCTGGATACGCTGGATAAGCGAGTACCAACGACCGTCCGTGGCGATATTGATGTCGCCCGGATACTCGCCGATATCGCCACCATGCGCCGCGAGGCACTGATCAAACAGCTGCGCAGCCGAGAGTCCATCGGCAAAGACGATGCCGGGACGCGCCTGCGGAAATCCGCTGCAGCCGACCAGCGCCACAACGAGAGCAATCACCAGCAGGCGGGCGGAGCGGGACATGGGCGTTGCATCCGGTTGGCAGAGGTTGGAATCCTGCGGCCAGAGCCATGAATCGCCCGGGAAGGGAATTCCAATCCGGGCGCCAATCTCACAAAACGGGGGGCGTACTAACCCGCATGTTTCATGAATTCGCGCGTCGATCGCGCAGGATATTGTTCGCACAAGGGACAACCGAAGGAGCGGCGTATCGGGCCATACGACCGACTGAGGAAAATCCCTTTCGCTCACAAGACACAAGCGAGGGCGTGTGAGATTCAGGAAATAGGCGGGCTAAGCAGGTCGCTGCCGGTGGAGCCCGCCTGCGCGCCCGATTTTTGCCGCGCCACCGTGGCCGGCCTGCTGGGCGGACACGCCAAGGCGATGGTGGTGACCGGATCGCGTAAGGAAGCGGTGCGCTACAAGCTGGGTTTCGACCAATACGTGAAGCTGCGCAGCTATCGCGGATTGAGCGCGATGATCGCCTTCTCGGGTGACGTGCAGTTCAGCCCGCAGGACCCCAACGCCGAAGCGCTGCTCGGCGGCAGCTACACCGAAGTCAGCATGAATCCGGACCTGAAAGGCCGGGACCTGCGCAAGGCCTTCGACAGCGACGACTTCAACGTGATGATCGTCGCCAACAAGTTCCAGACCGGCTTCGACCAGCCCAAGCTGTGTGCGATGTGCGTCGACAAGAAGCTGGCCGGCGTCGAGTGCGTGCAGACGCTGTCGCGCCTCAACCGCATCTATCCGGGCAAGGAGGAGACCTACGTCCTGGACTTCTTCAACGATCCCGACGACGTGCTGGCCGCGTTCCAGGAGTATTACGAGACCGCCGCGCTGCTCGATGTCAGTGACCCCGAACACATCTGGCTGCTGCACGAGAAGCTGAGCGGATCGAGCATCTTCCTGATGAGCGAAGTGAATCGCTTTGCCGATGTGTTCTACGCCCGCACCAAAAGCCAAGCGGCGATCAGCAATGTCTGCAAACCCGCGGTCGACCGCTGGCAGACGCGCTACGCTGACGCCCGCCAGCAGGCGACGCGCCACCGCGAGCTGCTGGCCCGCGCCAAGCTGACCGGCGACGCCGTGCTGATCGGCAATGCCGACAGCGAGTTGAAAGGCTCAACGCGGGCGCTCAACGCGCTGGAAGACTTCAAGAAGGACCTGATGTCTTTCGTCCGCTACTACGAATTCATGAGTCAGATCGTTGACTACGACAGCACCGATCTGGAGAAGCTGAGTCTGTATGCGCGCCATCTCGCCCCGCTGCTGCGTGAGATGCAGCCCGACGAGGAGGCCGTCGACCTGTCAACGGTCGAGCTGAGTCACTACCGGCTGAGCAAGATCAAGCAGCAGGACCTGACGCTTGCGCGCGGCATCGGCGAAGGGCTGACACCGGGCTCGGAAGTCGGCACCTCGAAAGCGAAGAGCAAGCAGGAAGCGTTTCTCTCGCAGATCATCCGGCGCTTGAACGAGACGTTCATTACCGACGGCCTGACCGAAAACGATGTGCTCGACTACGCTCGCACGATCGCCAACAAGGTGGGCGAGAACGCTGCGGTGACGCAGCAGATCCAGAACAACTCCGCTGAACAGGCCATGCTCGGCGACTTCGCCAACGCCCTCGACAACGCCGTGATGGAAAGCGGCGACGCGCACCAGAATCAGATGAATCAGGTCCTCTCCGACAAGGCCGTCGCCGCCAGCTTTGGGCGGATTGTGTTTGATCTGCTGGTGGCGCAGATGCAGGAGCGGCATCCCACGGCGGCGCCTCGGGCAGCGGGTCGGAACTAGCCCGCATATTTCATGAATCTGACACGCCCTCGCTTGTCTCTTGTCCGCACAGGAGACTACCTCAGTCGGTCGTATGGCCCGCTACGCCGCTCCTTCGGAAAACCTCCTGTGTGAACAACATCCTGCGCGATCACCGCGCGAATTCATGAAACATGCGGGCTAGCTCCAGGATGGCAGCAGGCCGTCGCGACGGCTGGGCAGAACAGTCCGGTCGCTCGCCCTGCGCCGCCATCAATCTCTGGCCCTCTCGGCGCTACATCAAGCCGCAAGGTCAGCGCTTGGGATCGGGGCGCGAAACCGTGTTCGTCTGGGCCGCGTCAGCGCTCACTCGAAACACCACGTTGCCGACATCATCGGCGACCAGCAGGGCTCCCGTGTGGTCGATGGCGACTCCCACTGGTCGGCCGTAGGCATCGCCGTTGGGGGCGAGAAAATCCCCCAATACGGTGACGGGCAACCCGTCAGGGCGGCCCTGCCGGAAGGGCACGAAGACCACTTCGTAGCCGCTGGGCGGCTTGCGATTCCATGATCCGTGGAGTCCGACGAAGGCGCCTTCGCTGAAGCGATCCGGCAGGCTGTCGCCGCTGCTGAAGGTCAGGCCGAGCGGTGCGACGTGCGAACCCAGCGCGTAGTCCGGCGCCAGTGCGCTAGCGACCAGGTCCGGGCGGGCGGGCTCGACGCGGGTGTCGACGTGCTGGCCGAAGTAGCTGTACGGCCAGCCGTAGAAGCGCCCATCCTGGACCGACGTCAGATAGTCGGGCACCAGATCGTTGCCGAGCTCATCGCGCTCGTTGACCACCGCCCACAGCACGTCGCTGTCCGGGTACCAGGCCAGGCCGACCGGGTTGCGCAGACCCGAGGCGAACACCCGGCTCGCTCCGCTGCTGCGATCAATCTCGAGGATCGCGGCACGATTGGTTTCCTTGTCCATGCCGCCTTGGGCAATGTTGCTGTTTGATCCGACGCCGACGTACAGCCGGGTGCCATCCGCACTGGCAAGCAGGCTTTTGGTCCAGTGGTGGTTGAGCGTTCCCGGTCCGTGTGGCAGCTCCGCCAGCACGCGCCCCGGCGCGCTGATTGCGGTGTCGCCCTCCCGGTACGGAAACTCCAGCAGGGCGTCGGCATTGGCCACAAACAGCCGGTCATCGATCAGCGCCATCCCGAAGGGTGAGTTCAGCCCCGACAGCAGCACGCTGCGAAATTCGGCTACGCCGTCGCCATCCACGTCTCGTAGCAGCGTGATGCGGTTGGCGCTGGGCGCGGCGGCGCCAGCCTTCTTCATCACCGACGACATCACCATCCCCTTGATGCCCTTGATTGCCGACGAATCCGGAGGAGCATTGCTCTCTGCCACCAGGACGTCCCCGTTGGGAAGCACGTACAGCCAGCGCGGATGGTCGAGCTCGCCCGCAAACCGCTGCACCTGGAGGCCGGCTGCCGCCGTTGGCAACACGCCGGCTGGCCATCTGACGGCTTCTGCAATCTTCACCACCGGGATCAGCGGGGGATCTGGCGCCGGCAGCAGCGGCGAGGGGCCGGTGCCCCGCTCCACGCTCAGTTGGCTGGCTGTGCTGCAGGCTGCCAGAACCGCAGTCAGCGCAATGGCGATGAAGATCGGGTGTCGCGAGAACATGGCGGCTCTCCGCTGTCGGGTTGGAGAAGAACGCAGGGCGTATGCCGCAGGTCTCAACGCAGTGTGCCGGCCCAAGCCGAGGTGCTTCTGTTCGACACCTCACACAGCGAAGCCTTTGGGTCTGTGCGTGCGCTTGGCAGCGCCGAACCGGTTCGCGTGATTGCGACGTTCGCGCACCTCGCGACGCCCTCGAGCCTCGCGACGCGATCTGACCCGCTGCGCAGCAGCTGCCTGCGCCTGGACCGGCGGATGACGCCTCCCAGCGTGCCGACCAGGATCAGGTCCGCAGCATGACCATGACCCTGATCACGCCGGGCACCGCCTTGCCGGGGTCAGGGAAAAACGTGATCGGCCGCGAGGCGACAAAACTCAAGACAACGTACGCCAGCACCGCCAGCATCAGATCCGCCCACCATGGCACCACGGAGACAGTGTCCATCACATCTTCAGCGCCACTGGATCGCTTGCTTCCAGGTGCCATGCGACGGGCTGCCTATCGAGATACGCGACTGTGGAACGATGCGGGGTTGACAGCGGGCGCGCATTTCCCAGATGCGCTGCGCGCTGGGGACAGGGTCTCGCGACAAAGGCGAAGTTCGCACTCCAGCGCACCCGTCACCGCTCTGGTTGAGACGCTTGCGCGCCCTCGGCATTGCCGCCCCAAACTTCTATCTGATTCGCCCTGAGCTTCAGCTCGTATTTCCGTGAAGGCGGGAATCCAGCGCCTCTTGCTCCTTGGCCTCACGAACAGCAGAGGCCACGTCACTGGATTCCCGCCAAAAGCATGCGGGAATGACGAGCCAGAGCCATTGGCGGCGTGCGCTTTTTTGAACACTCGGGCCGCGCCGACGGATTTGCGGCCCGGCCGACCTAAGTCCGACAGACTGCTAGACGCGCCGCAGCACAATGCCGAACTGTCCGCTGGGCGCGCCGCCGCCGTTGCCAGGCGCAAATGCCACGATAAGACCGGCCCGTTCGGCCTCGGGCAAGCCCAAAAGCAAGCGATCAACATCGTTCAACGCGTCTCCGGCGAAGTACATCTGGGTCGTCAATTCGTGAAACCCGCGGCGTGCGACTTTGAAATGGATATGCGGCGGCCGTGTCCAACCTTTTGCGACAGGATAGGCGCCGGGCTTAATGGTGCGGACACGAAAACGGCCCTCGGCATCCGTGGTCAGCTTCGCCCAGCCTTGAAAATGCGGATCGAGCGGCGCTGGATTCGGATCGCGCTCGTGCGCATAGCGGCCATGCGAGTTCGCTTGCCACACATCCACCAGCGCGTCAGCAACCGGCTTCCCGTCTGTGTCTAGCACCTGACCACGCACTTCGAATACCTCACCCTGCGCATGCTCGGCATGGCCTTCGATCAGGGTCAGATCAAGATCCTTGTCGGCCTGATCGTGAAGCGGAAAGAACGGCCCTTCGGTCTGATGTGGGGTTGGTGCGGCCGCGTGCAGCAGCGGCGCGACGGTGAGCAGGGCGACACCGCCGAGGCTCGACTGCAGCATCGATCGGCGCGACACGCGTGTTTTCTGATTCATCGTGTACCTCCAGATAGGTGGTCGGGACATCGTTTGCATGCGCGTCGCCCAACCACGCGACGGCAGGTTTCATGTGCTCGCAGAGCGAGCCATGATTTCGTCACCGTAAACGGCCGTTCCATGTTCGGCCCTTTGCCTACTCATTCTGCGCCGGCCAAGTACATTCCGCGCTTGAAAGCGCGATACCCGAAGCCAGTGACGCCCCTCAACACTCATCGACTCGGCGCGGGCTGATCGCACTCAAAATCGTCGTCACCGAGCGCGCGGCACTGCGGCGGGAAGCCTTTTGCGCGCCAGTAGGCCGGGACATTTGCGTGCTCCAGCATGCGCTTGAATGCTGGCGTCGCGCGCAGGCCTTCGTAGGCTGGGTCCCAGTGCTCGATATAGGTCGTCCCCACCTCATCAGCCTCAGCGGCCAGCGCGTAGTCGCGCAGCAGCAGACCCCAGTGAAACTGTCGACGGGTGACGTCTGGATAGCGGTCCGCCAACGCCCTCACGTTGGGCGACGGTAGGCCGTCGCCCACAGAGGCCATCACGACCTGCTGGACTTCTAGCGGCCAGCCGATCTCACGCATCAGCAGGATGGCAGCGAATCGGTCGCCACGACGAATCAACGGCTCGACGAAGCTGTTGCCGCGATTGCCGTTGAATCCCTTTGCCATGCCGTCTTGATAGAGCGCCAGAGCGACGTCGGCCTGGCCCTGGAACAGCAGCACCACCGCCTTCCAACGCTGGCAATTGCCGTAGGCCGGATCGATCTCCAGGCACCGGTTGAGGTCCGCCAATGCGCGATCAAAGAATCCCAGGGTGACCCAGTAGATACCGCGCCACAGAAAGGCCGAGGCGTTGCGCGCATCGGCGACGATTGCGCGGTCAATGAGTTCAATCTGCTTGGCGAAATCAACCGGTCTCAGGTAGCCGGCCACCAGAGAGCGGGTGGCCCACGGCATCGACAAATTAGGGTCGAGCGTCAAGGCACGGCCGGCCGCCTCTTCAGCGCGGAGCAGCAGTGTGTCGCGGTCGATTGTTGGGTAGATGGCCACCCAGTCGACGATGACCGCACTGGCCGCCGCCAGGCCTTCCCAGCCGCGAGCGAACTCGGGATCGAGCGTAACGACCTGTTCAAACAGACGAACCGATTCGTCGAGCTGTTCGCGGGCGAAGAACAGCTCTCTCGCCTTGAGATACAGCTGATAGGCGTCAAGATTGTCGGTGTCAGCGGTGACCGCCACCGTCGGCGCCGAGATCCGATCACCCAAGGTCTCGCGCAATGCGGCGACGATCGCTTTGGCGATTTCGTCCTGGATGGCAAAGATGTCGGTCAGCTCGCGGTCGTAGGTCTCTGACCAAAGATGACGGTCGCTGCTGGCATCGATCAGCTGCGCGGTTATACGCACGCGGCTGCCGGACTTGCGCACGCTGCCTTCGAGCACGTGGGCCACCTTGAGTTCTTCACCGATGCTGGCCGCGCTTTGCTCGCGGCCCTTGTAGGCGAATGAGGAGGTGCGCGATGCAACGCTGAGCCCTTCGACCTTGACCAGCACGTTGAGCAGCTCTTCTGAAATGCCGTCAGAAAAATACTCGTTGTCCTTGTCGGCGCTCATGTTGACGAACGGCAGCACCGCAATCGAACTTTCGTCGATCACCTCGGACCCTGCGCCAGCGGCGTCCGCACCCCGCCCGCCTTGCGCCTCCGGCGGGGCAACCGCTGCGGCAACGTCTTGCTGCACTGACGGCGCTGGCGCAACTGTCTGTGGCCAAAGGCGATCACCCAGCAGCAGCGCGATGGCCAACCCGGCAACCAGCATGGTGGCGATGTCTAGCCGGCGTTGACCCGCTGCCCGCGTTTCAGGGTTTTGGCCATCGGCAGCATCGCGCTTCAGGCCCTCCGGCGTGAGCTCGAACACCCAGCTGAACATCAGTGCCGGCACAAAGCCAATCGCGATCAAAATCACCAGCACGCGCAGCACCCAGTCGGGCGCACCGAAGGCCGGCAGCAGCGTTTCAGCAACTTGGATCAGCAGCCAGCCGGTGACGATGTACAGGCCACCAACGCGGATCACGTTGCGGCGTTTGAGTTCGGCGAAAAAGCTCACGTGCGTTTTCCTCGACCTTGGTGATCGCACTTAATCACAGCGGAAGTCATCCGACCCAACCGGCTGGCACTGTGCAGGGAAGCCCTTTTCGCGCCAGTAGGCGTAGACACCGCTCTCGCGTACGAAGCGCTTGAACTGCGGCGATTGGCGATAGCGCTGGAACTCTTGGCCCCAGACCACCGGCGTGTTGAATGGCAGATCGAAGGCACCCAAGGGCAGTAGGATCAGCCCCACATACCCGTTGTCAGTCGCAATCTGCTCTCTGGCTGCAAACGCGAGCACTTCGCTCACTAGTTCGCTGTGATCGGCCTCGGGGTGGCGATGTGCTTCGTAGAGTGCCTCGTGACGGGGCCATCGGCAGGCTGGTCGACCC
>JBBRBN010000080.1:0-17624 GCA_038205755.1 Lysobacterales bacterium
GCGCGCCAGCTACCGCAACTTCTTCCATCCGCGTGATCGCTGGCAATTTTCCGGCCTGCGCCTGGCAAAGGATCTCTAACCCACATGTCGCAGACCACGTCACCGCCGAAGCTGCATGACCTGCATCCCGCCATGCCTGACATTGCCGCCGATGTGCTGGCCGGGTTGTCGGCCCAGCCGCGCAGCCTGCCTTCAAAGTACTTCTATGACGCGCGCGGATCACGCCTGTTTGAGCGCATCTGCGAAACGCCCGAGTACTACCTTACCCGCGCCGAGCTGGCCCTCCTGAGATGCCACGCCGCGGAGATTGCCGCGATGCTGGGCGAGCGAGTGCGCCTGGTCGAGTACGGCACCGGCGCTGGCGATAAGACCCGCCTGCTGCTGCAATCGCTGCGCGATCCCGTGGCGTATCTCCCGGTGGAGATCTCCCGCACCGCTCTGCTCGACTCGATCACGCAACTGGCGAGCGCCTTTCCCTCGCTTGAGTTGATTCCGGTTTGCGCCGACTTCACCCAGACCATTGCACTGCCGCCGACCCGGCGGCGAGCACAGCGCACCGTGGTTTACCTGGCAGGATCGACGATCGGCAACTTTGTCGAGACCGAGGCCATCGATCTGCTTCGCCACATGCGCGATACCGCCGGCCGAGGCGGCGCGGTGCTGCTCGGCTTCGACCTGAAGAAAGATCCCGCGCTGATCCGCGCTGCCTACAATGATGCGCAGGGCATCACAGCGGCGTTTACCCTCAATCTGCTGCAGCGCCTCAACCGCGAACTGGGCGGCGACTTCGCGCTTGATCAGTTCGCGCATCGCGCCGAGTACAACGCAGAAGCGGGTCGGATCGAAACCGACATCATCAGTCGCCGCGCGCAGCCGGTGCGGGTGGCGTCGCGGTGCTTTGCGCTGCAGCAGGACGAGGCGATCCGGGTGGAAGTCAGCTGCAAGTACGACCAGAGCGACATCGCGCGCATGGCGCACGCGGCGGGCCTGCATCTTGGTCCCGCTTGGCACGATCCGCAGAAACTCTTCGGCATGCAGCTGCTGGAGGTTCCGGGCCGGACGCCGGGGCTGACTGCGGTGGCGCGGCAGCCAGCTGACCAGGTGGGTTAGCGGCGCGGCCCGTTGGGAGGGCGCGGCGCTTGAGCGCGGCGCTTGAGCGATGCAGAGCAGCCTGCCGGACGTAGGTCGGCGGAGCTGCAGATTCCTCTGCGCGGACGCGGTGTTCAAGCACTTGATGCTGCCAGTCGCCTGCCGGGTCAGCTCAAATGCCCGACGCTTGCCGACCTCTCCGCCCTCGGCATTCGAGGGGTCCGGGTCGCCCCGGTGCACCTTGACCGGTTCGCCGCCGTTGCCGCCAAAGACCACCGGACCGGTCTCCGCCGCCGCGCTGTCGCACACCGTGAACACCGCCGCCAGCGGCGGCGCGCCGGCGGCGCAGAACTCGTCCCAGCTCCAGCTGCGATAGCCGTCGGTAGCGATAGCCGCGCACTGCAGCGCTTCGAGCGCGAACGGATCGATGCGACCACTCGGCGCGCTGCCGGCACTGTGCGCCTGCACATCGCGTCCGAGCTTCGGCGCCCAGCGATTGAGCACGCCTTCGGAAAGCCCGCTGCGCGCCGAGTAGTGAGCGCACAGGATGAGGGCGCCATGGCCACGTCGGACGGCAAACCCAGCGCTGTCGCCCCGGCGAAGGCCGGTGCCAAGTGCCCGTGATGGCGATTTCGAATGCCCGACGCTGCGCGCCGAACTGACGCTGTGCGGCATGCCAGTTTTCGGACGGATACCGCCGCGAGCGTGCAGAGCGCGCCACTCGGGCACCCATCGAGGGCACGAGCGCGGCCTGAAGACGCTGATTTCATCGAAATTTCATGGTTTCTGCAGGACTTGTGGGGCGGCCGGTGGCCACTCTGCCCGCAGGGAGCGGGGGTCGCTTCCTGCGGGAGAGATCGCATGTCCACCCCTCAATCCGCATTGCCGCGGGCAATTTCAGCGCCTCGCCGGTTGATCCCGACGCGGAGGAAGGGTGGCGTGACCGGATTGCGTGCCCCCCCATTCTTGAACACACCTGCGCGAGCCCGCCAATGATCTTTCCTCATCGGTTTCAGTGTCCCGCGCCCGGCATGTGGAGGGCCCTGCTGGCCTTTGTGCTGCTTCTGGCGTCCTTCAGCGGCCACGCCGAGGTGCCGCGCGGCTCCGTGGCTGGGGAGGCCAAGGGTGCGCAGTCCCCGAGCTTCGTCCGCACCGAGCAGGACGACCCCGCCTGGAGCTACGTCGGCACCTGGTCCAACATCACCCTGGGCCGTGCCAGCGGCGGCAGCCATTGGCGCAACGCCACGGCAGGCAGTTCGGCCACGCTGGGATTCACCGGCAGCTGGATCAGTCTGGGCTTCATCGCCGACCGGTTCAGTGGTGAGGTCGAAATCTTCATCGACGGTGTCAGCCGCGGTGTGGTTGACCTCTATCGCAATGAGGAAACGCCAGTCAGCTACCGCTTCGATGGTCTGTCGGCCGGTGCGAATACCGTGGTCGTCGCTGTTCTTGGCCGTGCCAATCCTTTCGCTTCCAGCACCCGCATCCAGCTCGACTACGCGGACTTCGGCGACGGTTCACTGCTGCCGGACGGCGAGTTTCAGGAGAATGATGCACGCCTTCTGACCAGCAATGGCTGGACCACCACGGCCTACGCCGGCGCCAGCGGCGGCAGCTATCTCAACGCCGGTACAGGCACCGCCTGGTTCCCCTTCGCAGGCGATTCACTCAGCTTGCAGGCCATCGCCCACAGCAATGCAGGCAAGGCGCAACTGTTCGTCGATGGGGTCTACCTTGACACCATCGATCTGTTTGAACCTGTGTTCCCGTCGGCGGGCGTTCCTCGCAGCTTTTCCTATCAGGGCCTGGGCAGTGGGCCGCACACCCTGCAGATCACCAGCTACCAGGGTCAGCTGACCGTGGACGCGCTGGCCACGCCTGGAAGCGGTCCTTTCGTCGACCCCAATCCACCCGCCACTGGCGTCACCCGCTTCGAGGCCGACCACCCGACCATTCGATACAACGACCTGCCGTTTACGCACACGGCCAGCAGCTGGGTGCGGGTGGCGAACAGCGGCGCGGTTCGCGCCAGCGCTGGCGAGTACATCTACTCCGCCAGCGCAGGCGACACGGTCAGCCTTGAGATCGAGGGCGACTGGCTGGGCGTGGGCTTTGCCACCGACCGCTTCGGCGGGCGGGCGGAGATCGCCATTGACGGGAAAGTTGTGGAAACGGTGGACCTCTACAGCCGCTTCGAGGACACCGCCAGCCGCTACTTCCATGATCTCGGTGCCGGACCCCACGTCGTCACCGTCACCGCACTCGGCAGCAGTCATCCCAACGCCATCGGAACGCGCGTGCATATCGATTTCTTCGACGTCTGGGACGGACACCCTCTGGCTGACGGGACCTTCGAGGAAGATAGCGAACGGCTGTTCTACAGCAGCGGCTGGGGTCGAAACCTGGAGGCCAACGCCAGCGGCGGCGCCTACCGCACCAGCGGTAACGGCAACACCACGGTCTGGTTTCCCTTTTCCGGCGACTCCGTCACCTGGCAGGGCTGGACACGCTTCAGCTTCCAGGAGGCCGACATCCGCCTCAATGGCGTCAGCCTCGGACAGGCGGACCTCTACAGCTATGACGAAGCCACGCGCGCCTACTCGCTCGAGGATCTCGGCCCGGGGCCACACGTGCTCGAGCTGCGCCGCTACCGCAGTGACACCGTCACGATTGACGCCTTCATTGCTCCGAGCATCACGCCGGGACAACAAACTCCCGCAGCGGCCCCCTTCGTTCGTTACGAAGAAAACCATCCTGCGATGCGCTACAACGGTCAGCCCTATCGCAGCATGCCTCAGAGCTGGGCCGAGCAGAGCGGCGTTCAGAGCAGCGCCAGCTACAACCTCAGCAGCACCGCGGCCGGAAATGCCTGGAGCCTGGACTTCGAGGGGCGCTGGCTGAATATCGGCTTTCGCAGCTCCGCTACGAGCGGTACGGTCGAAATCTTCCTTGACGGTGCCTCTCGCGGCCTCCACGCCACATCCGGCGGCGTCAACAGCGTCAGCAACGTCACCTTTGGAGACTTGTCACCCGGCGCCCATACGGTCGAGGTGGTCGTGGTCAGCGGGCCGGTGATGCCTGACTACATGGATGTATGGGATGGCCAGACAGTCGCCGACGGCTGGTACGACGCCCGGCTGGAGAATGAGACCAGCGGCCTGCTGCACCTCTCGCGCAAGCAGTGGTGGCGCAAGTCCAGCGACATCTATGCGCGCGATGGCGAGTACCTGAACCCGGTTGCCGGTGCCAATACCAACATCTGGTTCAACTTTACCGGCACGGACCTGACCGTACTGGGCTACCAGCGCGACGGAAGCAGTCTGCAGGTGGTCATTGACGGGGTGGACCAGGGTCTGGTTGACATGTCGGCGCCGCCGCCGTTTCGCAACCAGCCCTTTGCGCTGCATTTCCCGAACCTTGGCGAAGGCGCGCATGTGGCCCACGTCTTTGTGCCCGCTGCCGGTGCCGTGACATCGCGGATTGATGCTTTCGAGGTCAATCCCGATGCCTTGATCAGCTACATGCCCGAGGTCACGTGGTACGACACCGCACCAGCTGCCGTGGGCAGCGACCCCGCTTTCTCCAACACGGGCGTGATGAGCAGCATTGCCATCGGCGATCTGAACGGAAACGGCCTGATTGAACTGGTGGCCCCGTCGTCCAACGGCACGCTATATGTCTATCGCGGCGACGGGCAGGATGCCGGCGGTGGTTCACCGCTGATCTGGTCCACCGACGTGGTGGGCGCTGCGGCCGAACCTGCCCTCGCCGACCTGACCGGCGACGGCAATGCCGAGATCGTCATCAGCGGCTCCAACGGCACGTTCGCCTTCTCGCATGCCGGCGCCACGCTCTGGCACAAACCCGGTGTGAAAGCTTTCACTTCGGATGCCGGTGGCGTCACAGGTTGGGGTGGACCCACCCTGGGCAACCTGGATCTCGGCCCGGAGCCGGAAATCGTGATTGCCGCGTCTGAAGATGCGCTCTACGTTCTCGACCACGACGGCAACACCCTGTGGAGCGAACCTATCGGCCGATGGCCAACCGTTCCGGTCCTCGCCGACATCACCGGTGATGGCATGCTCGACATCGTGGTCGCGCAGGGTTGGAACCTGAGGGTCTACGACTTCGCCAACGGCGGCCAGACGGTCTGGCAATACACCCAGCCGGACCAGGCGAGCGGAACCGGTGCCTTCGGCGCGCCGGCCGTGGCCGACCTCACTGGCGATGGCCAGCCCGAGATCATCATCAACTGGGGGCCGGTCGTCGAAGCGATACGCGCCGACGGCAGCGTGCTGTGGCGCTACGAACCGGGCCAGCCGGGCCTGTTCCGGGCCAGTCCCGTCACGATCGCCGATGTGAACGGCGACGGGCAGATGAACGTCGTCACGGCCTCGGCGATCAGTTCCGGTTTCGTGGTGCTGAGCCACCTGCTGATGGTGGTGGACGCGCAGGGCAATCTGGTGTGGAGCCAGAATGTGGGCGACACCACGGCATCCGCATCCGGCGTGACAGCGCAGGATCTCACCGGCGACGGCGCTTGGGAAATCATCTGGAATGGCTCGCAGGATGGCCTGCTGATCCTTCGCGGAAGCGATGGAAAGCGGTTGTTCAACGAACCTTACGTCGGTTCGAATACGGTGATGGAATATCCGACCCTGGGCGACGTCAACGGCGATGGCATCGCCGACATCGTGCTGGGCGGCCGTCAGGGAATTTTCGTGATCAGCCACGTCGGTCGCTGGGCCGATTCCCGGCCGCTGTGGAACCAGCACCACTATCACGTAAACAACATCAACAGCGACTGGAGCGTGCCGTTCATCGAGCAGAACAGCTGGGAGCTGCACAACACCTACCGCACTCAGACCCCGGATCGGGATCCTGACTGTGCCAATGATGGCGGCAACCTCATCCCGCCACGCTTCGGCGAACTCTCGCCGCGGGCAGGCGCGGTCCTGCCCGCGGGCGTGCCGCTGGTAATCAGCGGCCGGGTGATCCCGGTCAATGCCACGCAGCCGGTGCTGGAGGTGCAGATCAATGACCGGAACGCGGTTCTGGATGCTTCCGGATCCTTCTTTGGCGCGGTCGAACTCGAATCAGGTCCCAATGCCATCCGGGTGATGGCCCGGGATCGCTGCGGATCGGCAGATGTCAGCGTCGAACTGTCCGGCGGCGGCAGTGCGCAGGACCCCTGGGCGAACCTGGGCGACGCCTCGGTTCTGCTTGAAGCACGCTTCGCTCGCACGACCCATGATCTGGCCAACGAGCGGCTGCTGGTCGATCTTCAGGCCTTCAACAGCGGAGACCGCTTGCCCGGGCCGGTGCTGATGGCAATCGGCGGCGCTGCCGATCCGGCTATTGGCCTGCTCAATGCCGATGGCTTCACGCCGCAGGGCGAACCTTACGTGGTGGTGGTACCCGAAGGCGGGCAGTTGGAAAGCGGCGCGCTGTCTGCAGTGCGTGCACTGGCGCTTGCCAATCCGCAGCGTGCGTTGATCGACTTCACGCCGCGCTGGATCGCTCCGATCAACCAACCCCCGTACTACACCAGTATTCCGAAGACGCGCGCCACGCTCGGCCAGCCCTGGACGTACGCGATCGGCGCGGCTGACGGCAACGGCGACCCGATCAGCCTGGCGCTGCTCGCGGCGCCACCCGGCATGGAAGTGCAGGCCAATGCCTTGGCCTGGACCCCTTCGCAGAGCGGAAACTTCGAAGTCATGGTGCAGGCTTCGGACGGTCGCGGCGGGACGGCGCGCCAGGGCTTCAGCGTGCGCGTCGAGGACGGCAGCTTCAACAGTCCGCCGGTGTTCGCCTCCACGCCGTCGGTGCAGGTGCCGATCGGAGCGGCCTACACCTACCACGCCGTGGCTGTGGATCTCGACGGCGATGCCCTGAGCTTCAGTCTGCAGGCTGCGCCGACCGGAGTGCAGGTGGGAGCGATCTCCGGCCTGGTGAGCTGGCCGCAGGCTCTGCCGGGACAGCACAGTCTGGTGCTGATGGCCGACGACGGTCGCGGTGGCCAGACCAGCCAGGCCTGGACCCTTTACGTCGGCGAGCCCGCCGGCGCACCGCCGGGTCCGGCGTTCAGCAGCGTGCCGCCAACCTTTGCCGCGGTGGGCGTGCAGTATCGCTACGCCTATTCCCTGAACCACTTCCAGACGG
Source organism: Lysobacterales bacterium (assembly GCA_038205755.1). Lineage (GTDB taxonomy): Bacteria > Pseudomonadota > Gammaproteobacteria > Xanthomonadales > Xanthomonadaceae > JANNWF01. The sequence goes on from JBBRBN010000080.1 coordinate 7,255, forward strand.
ATGCACCCGTGGTCAGCCTGGTCCAGGCACCGGCGGCGATGCACCTGGATGCGTCTGCCGGGGTCATTACTTGGGTGCCGGGTGGCGCCAATCTAGGTCCACAGGTCGTGGAACTACGCGCGGTGGATTCCAGCGGCCTCGAAGCCACCCAGCGCTTCGATCTACAGGTGTTGGCCAATTTGCCGAATCAGCCGCCCTACATCGTCAGCACGCCGGAGCCGAGCGCGCGCATCGGTGTGCCGTATTCGTACGCCGCCGACGCCGTGGACCCGGAGTTCGAAGCGCTGCTCTGGTCGCTGCCGGTGGCGCCCGCGGGCATGACAATCGACCCGGTGAGCGGATTGATCCACTGGATTCCAAGTGCTTCGGATCTTGGCGACGTGCCGGTCACGCTGCAGGCCAGCGATCCGCACGGCGCGGTTGCGATGCAGGACTTTGTGATCCGACTGCGGGCGGCCAACTCGGCACCGGTGATCAGCGCCAACCCACCACCTTCGGTGCGCGTGGGCGCGTTCTACAGCACCCGGATCCTGGCCAGCGATGCCGACGGCGATACGCTGCAATACCGCCTGCTCCAGGGTCCGCCCGGCATGACCCTGCACGCCGGCATCGGCTGGCTGCACTGGTCCACCCGCGGATCCACACCGGGCATGTACCCGATCGAGCTGGAGGTCACCGATGGCTGGGGTGGTCGGTCCGGGTTTGCCTTCGTCGTCGAACTGCTGGTCGACGATCAACCGCCCCAGGTGACCATTCGCATGCTCCGTGTGCCGGCGTGTCGTGCCGAGCCGGTCAATGTCTGCGTCGAGGCCAGCGACAACGTAGGTGTGAGCTCGCTGAGTCTGGTCATCGATGGCGAGGCGCGTGCACTGGATGCCGCGCGCTGTCATCTGTGGACGCCGGCATCCGCCGGACTGTTCCCGGCCAACGCCCAAGCGGTCGACCCGAGCGGGCTTGCCGGCAGCGACCTCGCCAACCTGGCGGTGGCCGACTGCAATGACGACGAGGCGCCGGTGGTCACGCTGAGCTCACCGCTGCCCGATTCCGCGCACAACCTGCCGGTGCCGATCGTGGTATCGATCGAGGACAACACGCCAGAGATCCTCACTTGGACGGTGTCGCTGCGTCGGGAAGCCGATGCGGAGGCGGAGATTCTCGCCAGCGGCAGCGGGCCGGTGACCGCCAGCGAGGTCGCGGTGTTCGATCCCTCTCGCCTGGCCCCGGGCACGTATTTCATCGACATTCTTGGCAGCGACGGTGCGCAGACCGGAGGCGTTCGCTTCCGCCTGAACGCGGGCGAGGGCTTCAAGCCGGGGCGGGTGAGGTTTGCCAACGCCGATGTCACCCTGCAAGTGGCCGGCATTCCGCTGGCGCTCGGCCGGGTCTACGACAGCCTCGACGCCGGGCGACACGGCAACAGCTCAGGCGATTTCGGACCGGGCTGGGGACTTCTGTTGTCGGCTAGCGTCTCCGACTCGGCCACCGAGGCGCCGGCAGATGCCAGCGGAATCGGAGGCTTGTTCGCTGCCGAGCCGTTCAGCTCGCTGACCCGGATCCATGTGATCAAGCCCAACGGCGAGCGTGTCGGCTTCACCTTTGAACCGCAGCTCAAATCCTTCCCGGCCGTGTTGCAGTACGAAGTCCGATTCACGCCCGATCCCGGCGTCACCGACAGCCTGCGCGCCGTCGGTTGGCCCGATGCGGTCTGGTCGCTGGGCGCGGGCTTCGCGAACTTCATCATTCCCTACAACCCATCGCGCTACGAACTCGAAACGATCGAAGGCGTGGTCTACCTGATCGACGAGGTCGACGGCCTGCAGGAGATCCGCGACGCCCTTGGCGGCGTTCTGAGCGTAACGCCGGACGGCCTGCAGAGCACTTGGGGTCCGTCGGTGGGCTATGTCCGGGACGGGGCGGGCCGCATCATCGAAATCCTGCTGCCCGCAGAACCGGGAAAGCCCGCCAATCGACTGCTGTATGGCTACGATGCCAACGGCAATCTGGTCAGCGCCGCGGACTTGGCCGGCAACGTTTCGACCTTCGTCTACGGCGACCCGGCGCACCCGCATCATCTCACCGGTTTGTTCGACCCCCTGGGCAATCCGCTGGCGCGGCATGTATTCGATGCCGATGGGCGTCTGGTTGCCCATTGTCCGGCCGACGGCGACGTCACAACGCTGGAGGGCTGCAGTCGTTACAGCTTCGACGCCGACGGCGGCGTGCAGACGATCTTCGATCCGCGCGGCTTCCGCAGCGATCTGTTCTTCGACGCCCGCGGGCTGTTGATCGTCCGCCGCGACTGGCATAGCGACGACCACTGGTTCGAGCAGCGGTGGACCTACGACGACGAGGGTAATGTCCTTGAGTATCGGGACGGCGACGGCGGACTCACCCGCAGCGAGTTCGACGCCGACGGCAACGAGACCCTTCGGGTACTGCCGGGCGGCGAAACCTGGAGTCTCGAGTACGACGTGTGCCGCGCCGAGTGGACGCGGCAATGCAATGGCCTCGGCAACTGCTACCGTCGGATGTTCAACGACGACTGCCGCCTGACCGAGGTCGAGGATCCGCTGGGCGGTCTGACGCGCTATCGCTACGACAGCCGCGGCTTGCGCGATGGCGTCATCGACCCGCTCGGGCAAACCTGGTCGTTCGAGCATGACAGTCGCGGAGTGCTGACCAAAGTCACGGACCCGGACGGCGGCGAGGTGCGCGTTCAGTCCGACGCCCTGGGCAACCCCACGCGCATCGAGAATCGCGACGGCAGCCTGCGCGAGTTCGTTTACGACGGCGGCGGCAGACGGATCGAGGAGCGCTGGCCGGGCGTCGGCAGCGTCGCCACCTGGGACTACAACGGCAACGGCCTGGAAACGCGAGCCGAGACCAGCGACAGCCGTCTCGACTACCTGTACTGGCCCACCGGACGCGTACGCCGCGTCGACCATTCCGCGGCCGGCACGTCGCCGTGGTGGGTGGAATACGACTACGACGGCAGCGGCAACATCGCGCAGGTGCGCGACTCGGCCGGCGGCGTTACCGACTACCAGCACAACGGCATCAACCAGCTGGTTTCGATCATGCAGCACGGCGCAGGGGTACTGCCCAAGCGCGTCGACTTCGATGTGAGCGCAACCGGCTTGCCGATGCAGATGCGTCGCTACGCCGACCTGGCCGCGACTCAACCGGGACCGATTACGGAGTATGGCTTCGGCTGCCTGAGCTGCCCGGGCTCGCTGCAGTTCATCGAGCACCGCAATGCAGGCGGTGGCCAGATCCACCGGCTCGAATACGGCCGCAACGCGGCCTTCCAGGTCGTGTCCATGAACGATGCAGACGGCGCCCACACCTACGTGCTCGACGGCCGCGGCTGGCTAGCGGAGTCCAGTCATCCGGCGGCCATGGGGCCGATCGGCGGCAGCACGGTCTGGGATGCCGCAGGCAACTGGCTGAGTCGTCCGGGCGTACCGGGGCCGGCACAACTCTCCTACGCGCAGGGCCAAGGTGGACACCGCCTGCTGCAGTCTGGAAACCATGCCTACAGCTATTCTGCGGTGGGCGACCTGCTGACGCGCATCCACGGACCGAGCGGGGAGACCCTGACCCTGGATCACGCGCGCTGGGCGCGGGTTAACGGCGTGCGCCTGGCCGACGGCATGGGCCAGACGATTTCGGAAGCGAACTACGCTTTCGCCATGAACGGGTGGCGCATCAAGGCACAGCGCGACGGCGTGCAGCGCAACTACGTGCATGACGGTCCCAACGCCACGGTCGGACTCGATGACGCCGGCAACGTGGCCTGGCGGCGCCTGCATACGCGCAGCGTTGACCGTGCGCTGGCCGAGGAGCGCGACGGTCAGCTGCGCTGGCTGCTGGCTGACCATGTCGGCAGCGTCCGCGATGTGGTCGACAACAATGGGCTAGTGCTGGCGCGCTACAGCTATGACCCTTTCGGCCGCCAGGTGAGCGGGCCGGCGCCCACCTTGGACGACTCGCTGCGCTTTACCGGGCGCGAGTTCGATCTGCCCGGCGGTCTCGGCTTCTACCGCGCGCGCGTCTACGACCCGGCGATCGGACGCTTCGTTTCCGAGGACGCTCGCGCGCCGTGGCACTACGCTTACGCCGAGAACAATCCGCTGGTGCTGGTCGACCCGAGCGGCGAATCCGCAGCCACCGAGTACGCCATGGTGCTCTGCACGGTCAGCGCGACGGTGTTCGGGATCCGGCCGTGGGCGCTGTTCGTTGACTCAGCGCTGACCCAAGCCGCCAATGGATTGCAGGGCCTACCGGCCAGCGCCGGCGCCGCTTTGGCGCCTCTGGAACCCACCTGGATCGATCCGATCGGACCATTCCTCCCCTGTGGCTTGGGCGGTCCTCTCGGCGACCTGGGTGGCGGATGAACGCATTCAGATCTCAACCGTCGAGGTGCAGGGCGATGCTGATCTTCTCTTACGCGAATCGATGCAGCGCCTTGCTGGGCCTGCTTCTTATTTCGACGACGGCCGCCGCCCAGCCGATCGTCGACGTGCCGCTACCCAATGGCAACTTTGCCGCTGGCCTCGACAGCTGGCAGGTGCAAACCTCGCCCGCCGACGCCACGCCGGGAGGCGAGGTGACGGTCGTCGCCGGCGCCGCCCAGCTCCGCAAGCGCGGCGCCTTCTTCCTCGGACTGCAGCAGAGCTTTTCGGCGCCGGAAGGACTGCAGGCGCTGCGCTTCCGCATCGTGCAGGAACCCGTGTTCGGCTCGCAGGGCAGCTTCATTCCGGAGGCCTTCGAGGCGCACGTGATGCGCGCCGGGGCGGGCAATGCCGCGTTCGCCTGGCGCGCAGGCGCCACATCGAGCATCAATGCCGGCGCCGTACCCGCAGGCGCGCCACCGTCGCTTGGCGCGGGCACCACCTACGCGAACGGCGAGGTGCGCATTCCTCTGGAAGGCATCGCCGCCGGCACGTCGCTGACCTTCGTTGCAGCCTTCATCGGCGCCGCCGCCGACCAGTCGGGCAGCGTGCGCATCGACAACGTGCTGCTGGAGGTACAGGGCGAGCCGCCGACCGAGCCGTATTCGACCGGCAGCTGCACCAGCTTCTGGAACGGCTTCGAGGATGGCTTCCCGGCGCCGCCCGGGCCGGCCTGCTACTTCGGCCAGGTCAACGACACCGGCATCCAGGTCTGCGCCGACGGAACCACGGTGGGATACGGCATCGTCTGTCCCGTGGAGGCTCTGCCCGGTCAGGATGCCGAGGCCGGACGCGACGTGCTGGCGGCTGCGGGCCTGCTCGGCAAGCGCGGCAGCGGCCGCGCCGGGTTCGACTTCAGCAAGCTCGACGACGACGGCCTGGCGCTGCCGGACGATGCCGCCGACTGGGCCTGCGTGGTCGACAACGTCACTGGACTGGTCTGGGAGCGCAAGCGCGACGAGCCCGCCAATCTGCGCTACCACGGCCACACCTACACCTGGTTCGAGCCCGATGTCTCGATCAATGGCGGCCATCCTGGCACGCCCGACGGCGGCAACTGCGTCGGCAGCGCCTGCGACACCCTGTCCTACCTGCAGGCGGTCAATGCCGTTGGCATGTGCGGTGCCAACATCTGGCGCATGCCGACCCGCAGCGAGCTGGTAACGCTGGTCGACAGCGGCAGTCTGGATCCAGCCATTGATGACGGACTGTTCCCAAGCACCCCGACCGCGGCCTTCTGGAGCGCCACGCCGCTTGCCCGCGATGGCAGTGCCGCCTGGGTCGTGCTGTTCAGCGACGGCAGCGTGGCGGTCGAACCCGCCAGTGCCAGCCATCGCGTGAGGCTGGTGCGCACCCTGCCATGAGGAGCCTGAGCATGCCGTCGAACATTTCCATTTTTCGTCGCCCACATATCGCTACCTGGCTCGCCTTGGCCACGCTGGCAGGCGCCGGGCAGACGCATGCCGACAGCGCCTGTCTGCCGGGAAACGAGAATCCGAACGTGGCGTCCAGTACGCCGACCGCACGATTCGAGCTCACCTCAGCGCTGGCCACGGAGGACGGCATCGTCCGGCACCGCTCCACCCGACTTGAATGGATGCGCTGCGCCTTGGGGCAGCAGTGGAACGGGGCGTCCTGCGTCGGTGGGGCGAGCCTGTTCACCTGGGCGCAGGCGCTGCAGGCTGCGGCCAGCAGTAACCACGGCGGCTTCGCGGACTGGCGCCTGCCGAGCCGCAGCGAGCTGGCCTCGATCGTCGAGGTGCGCTGCTTCTCGCCGGCGATCAACGTTGCCGCGTTTCCGCAAACCCCGTCACTGGGTTTCGTCAGCGCCTCGCCGCACGGCGAGCTGGTTGACCCCGCCACGGCAGGCACCGTGTGGATGGTGGCGTTTGACGATGGCGACGTGATTGCCGACCAGACGAGCCAGAGCTATCACGTGCGCCTGGTGCGGGGCGGCGGCTGGGAGCCTTGAACCACCAGCGCGTCGGCGAAACGTTCAGCTCGTCAAACGCTGCGTGTACAGACGCGCCAGGTGAATTCGGCCGGTCGGAGCCGCATCCGGCTGCCCGTCGCTGCACCCACTCCTCGGCTTGAGCGGGGCGTACGGGTTTCTGCGACGCCATGATCAGCGCCCTGCCACGCAGGGATTCAAGGCGGCTGCCGAAGATCTTCGGATGCACCGCATCGGGACCGCCGGCAGCGGTCCGCAAACGCCCCCATCCAGCGCCAGCGCAGCAGCCAGATCAGCACGACCGGGGGCGACATGGACATCGCGCGACCGAGCAGCGTGGACGTCAGCAGCTGACTTTCGATGAGGTTGCATGCATGCAACATGCCCGCCACCGACCGCGCAGCGCCGAGGCTCGGGTGGCTGGCGGTGGCGACGATGGTGGGCAGCACGACCGCGGCCAAGGGGCGACCTGGGGGGCAACCTGGGGGCGACGTCGAGGATCGCCTTGGTACTGCCCCAAGGTATGGCTTCGCCGGGCGTCAGGAGCATGCCGCAGCGCGCCGGCCCGGTGGCCAGTCCCAGGACCGTGTTGCTCAGCAGGCCAGCGGCTAGCCCGCATGTTTCATGAATCTCGCGCGCCCTCGCTTGTCTCTTGTCCGCACAGGAGATTTTCGTCAGTCGGTCGTATGGCCCGCTACGCCGCTCCTTCGTAAAATCTCCTGTGCGAACAACATCCTGCGCGATCATCGCGCGAATTCATGAAACATGCGGGCTAGAATTCAGCCATGCACTTTCGCTTCGGACCCTTTGCGCTCGACACCGACACCGCCGAGCTGAGCGGCCCTGAAGGCGTGATCGTGCTACGCCCGATGAGCCTGAAGGTGTTGATGCACCTGCTGCAAAGCGCGCCCAACCTGGTGGCACACGACGCCCTGCTCGATGCGGTATGGGGGCGTCAGGCCGTCAGCCAGGGCGTGGTCTCGCAGTCGATCCGCGAGCTGCGCCGCGCGCTGGGCGACAGTGCACAGGAACCGATCTACATCGAGACCCGGCATCGGCTGGGCTATCGCTTCGTTGCGCAGCTCGAGCGCGTGGACTCGTCCCGGCCAACGGGCGAAGCAGCCCGTCCGACAGCGCCTTCGCTCGTGAAGCCGCCGGTTTCCTCCGATCCGTCACCCGGTCTCAGCGGCAAGCGCGGTCGCGTGGCGGCCACACTGGCAGCCCTGATCGTGGCGGCTGCGGTGTGGCACTGGCAGCGCCCGGATTCTCAGCCCGGCGCGCGCGCCGTTTCTGCGCAGGAGTCCGTGCTGACCACGATGCCGCAGGAGCCCGAATCGGGCGTCCGCTACCTGCAGGGCATCGCCTTCGTGCGTCAGGGACGCCTGCCCGAAGCGCGGGCGCAGTTCGAGCGTGCTCTGCAGCGCGAACCCGGCGCGTTGGCGCCGATGGCTGCGCTGGCCGAAGTGCTTGGCCAGCTTGGCGAGACCGCGCTGGCCCGGCAATGGTCCGACTCTGCGCTGCAGGGTGCCGCCAATCTGCCGAGGGCCGACCAGCTCCGGCTGGAGGGCCTGAACGCAGCGCTTGGCTACCGCTGGAACGAAGCGATTTCGCACTACACGGCGGTGTTCGGCCTGGACGCCGGCGACAGCGGCACGGGATTCCGGCTGTTCGAAGCTCAGCTTGCGGCGGGGCGAAGCGTCGATGCGCGCACCACCCTGGCGGCCATTGAGCTGCTGCCGGCCGTCCAGCGCAGCGAGCTGCGTCTGCATCTGGCCAAGGCGCGCCTCGCCACGCTGGCGGGCGACCAGGCGATGCGACTGGAGCTGGCTCGCGCCGCCGAGCAGCTGGCGCAGGACCCCGAAGCGCGCATAGAAGCGCAGATCGAGCAAGGCTGGGCCCTGCTGCTGCTGGGCGAGATGGCGTCGTGCCGGGAGACGCTGGACGCAATTGAAGCCAGGCTACAGGCCACGCCCTGGCTGGCCGGCGAGATGCGGGCAGGCCTGCTGCGGGCAACCCTGCAGCGGGAGACAGGCGAGTTCGAGGCCGCCATCGCCAGCTTCGAAGCGGCCGCGCAACAGGCCGAGTCCCTTGGCGACCGCGCCGCCCTGATAGCCGCGCGGCGCGAGGCCGCCTTTGCCATGACCTCCTCGGGCAACCTGCCCGGTGCAGCAAAGCAGATCGACGCCCTCATCGCCGAAGCCGAGGCCAGCGGCAACCTGCGCGAGCTGGCCAGCACGCTGGACGTGGCCGCCATCGTCCGCCAGCGCATGGGCGACCAGACCGCTGCGATGGAATTTTCCGACCGCGCTCTGCAGGCCTATGTGCAGGCCGGCGATATCGCCGGCGCGGCCGCCGTGCGCACCAACCTGGGCATGCTGTTCGGCCGCCTCGGTCGCTCCGCCGATGCGCAGGAACATCTGGAGTTGGCATTGACGGCGTTCCGCGCCACCGGCAACCGACGCGGTGCGGCGGTGGCGCTGAGCAACCTCGCCATCCTCTACGGCCGCGCGGGGCGGGTCGATGCCGCGCGCGAGGCCAACGAAACCGCCCTGGCGGACTTCCGCGCCGCAGGCGCCAGGCTCGACATCGCCCGCATCCAATTCAATCTGGGGGTACAGGACCGCCGCGCTGGCAGCGTTTCCAGCGCCGAAACGCGCATGCGCGAAGCGCTGGCGGAATTCGATGCGATGGGTGCAGGCGACTTTGCTCTCGCGGTAGCGGCGGCGCTGGCCGACCTGCTGCTGTTGCGGGCCGAGCCCGCCGAGGCTGAAGCCGTGCTCGCCAGCGTGGAAGAAGCCGAGGCCTCACCGCAGCGCGCGGCCGCGCTGGCGACGGTGCGCGGACGCCTGGCCACGCAGCAAGGCGACTTCGAAACGGCGGCCGAAGCCTTCACCCGTGCCCGCGCGCTGCGCGATCAGGCCGGACTGGCGGCGTGGGTTCGCAGCAGCGAGCTTGACCTTGCCGAACTGGCCGCGCGCCAGGGCCGGCTGGTTGAATCCGAACACGCTGCACGGGCCTTGCGCCGCGCCATGCTGGAAGCCGGCGAGGCCCCGGATGCGGCGGCGGCGGGCGTGCTGCTGGCGGCGGTGCTGGTGGCACGCGGGCGCCTTGATGCCGCGCAACGCCTGCTCGACGAGATCGAAGTCGAGCTGGCGACGCGCCAGGACGCCTTGACCGGGCTGCGCGTGGATCTGGTGCGCGCCGCCGCGCAGCAGACCGAGCGCGAGGCGGGCCTGTTGCTGGTGGCCCAGCGCGCCCGCGCGACCGGGCTGGAGTGGCTGGCGCTGCGCGCTGAGCTGCTCGCCGATGGCGAGGCAGGAAGTGCGGCCCGACGTGAACTGGCGCGCCGCGGCGTGCCCGATCCCGGTCTGGTGCCACCGCTGTCGCTCTAGCCGGTCAGGCCCGGCGAACACCCGCCGGCCACGACGCCGAAGGCGAAACCAGGCAAGACAACACGCAGCGGCAACCATCCCGCAGGGCCGTGCTCGGCCCGCTGCCGGGAATCGGCGAGAGTGGCCACGGACGGTGAGGCGGCGCGCCCCCCGACGCCGAAATTCCACTCGCGAACATCCGATCCGCGCCCAAACCAGCGCTTGCGCGACCACCGCCTACTCGCCAGAGTGTTCGAAAAGGGCGTTTGAGTTGAATATACTCTCGCGCTGCAGGTCAACACCAGTCTTTTGCGATCAACGGCCCAGACGCTCGCGGCTGCTTTCATTGAACCGTTGAACACGCGCGAATAGTGTAATACGCGGCAGCGCTGAAGATCCGCTGTCAGTTGCCCGCCGCATCAGTCGATCGGCACTGTTGAGCCTCCGTTCCGACCAGCAGCCGGGCAATCATTCGGGTCTGCGTAACCGTACCGACGGTGTAGCTGAAGCTGGCCGACTCGCCATCGTTGAAGACAAATCGTGTAGTGCCAATGACGTCACTCGCGAGACTGGGCGGAGCGCCATTGATCGCAG
>JBBRBN010000081.1:0-17499 GCA_038205755.1 Lysobacterales bacterium
GTAGCAGATGCTGGCGGCGTGGCCGCCGGCTTGGCTGCCGGCGAACAGCCAGTTTTTGCGGCCGATCGCGACGACGCGCAGGGCGCGTTCGGCGGCGTTGTTGTCGATCACGCATTGACCGTGGTCGAGATAGCGGTTGAGCGCTGACGAACCTGGACGCTGACGAACCTGGAGACGAACCTGGACACCCACAACACGTGGGTGTCCAGGTTCACCCGTAATCGTGGACACCCACTGACCAATGGGATCAGTCGGAACGTGTCAAGGTCTCGACCGAACGCGCAGGACGTAGCACTTGCCGCCGTCGTCGGCTGCAACCGTGAAGTTCGGCAGCGGCGTGGCCGCTTGGCTTTTCGACGGATTAACTGCTGCGATGCAAGCAGCGGCTGCGAATAGCGCGGCATGATCGGGAGATAGCCGGCGCCGGCTTACCGCGTGGCGTGCCCTGCGGCCCCAGCGCCGTTATCGGCGGGACGGGGCCGATACGACGCCAGCCACATTTCCTGCCCCAGCGATGACGTGTACAGCCAGATTTCGAAGGGCATCGGGCTGCCGTCGGCGCGATGGCGCGGTGGACCTTCGCTGTCGGCAAAACAGACGAGATCGTCACGCAGGTTAAGGCGTGCAATGACGGCGTCGTTGTGTGCTACCACCCGCGCCAGCAGGGCCTCCCGTGCTGCCGGCGTCATCGCCAGCACTTCCTGGTGGTAAGGCAAGTCGGCGAGTTCGGCGAAATTTTCCGCCGTGTAGGCCTCTTGCAGCCGCTGCCGCGCCTGTCGACGAGGTGCCCAGGCCGGTGGCTCGATGCCGTGGATCCACTGCTCGAACTCGTCGTCGGGGCAAATGATCTGGCTGCGGAACTGGCGCAGAAAGGTGGGGCCGTCAGCGAAATAGCGGATCACGCCGCCGACCTGCGGGTCGCTGCCGACAAAGCCCAGCGGCTCGAACGCTCCGAGCGCAGCGTGAAACGCATTGAGCAGCGCCGAGTATCCCTGCGCGGCGCGGAATTGCAGGGTGATGCGGTTGGGGTCGGCGATCACCGCGCCGAGCTTGGCGCTGTCAGCCTCGACCAACCCATCGTCCTGCGTCAGGCCGGCATCAGGATCAAGCCGGCTGAGCGTCGCCGCGATCAGCGCCAGGCGCTGCAGTGCCGCCGGCGGATACTCGCCACGCTTGGGCTTGAGCCGTTCGAATGGCGGCACCTCGATGAAAACCGTGTAGCTCATAACCAGCCCGCATATTTCATGAATCTCACACGCCCTCGCTTGTCTCTTGTCCGCGCAAGAGATTTTCCTCAGTCGGTCGTATGGCCCGATACGACGCTCCTTCGGTAGTCCCTTGTGCGAACAATATCCTGCGCGATCATCGCGCGAATTCATGAAATATGCGGGCTAGACCCGCGCGCGGACGTGCCGACTCACTCTAACCTGCGATCCTCTCGAGTGCGGAAGAAACTCTGATCTGACGTGCATCCCTTTGTGTCGGTCGCACCTGCTGCCAGTGGCCTGATCGCGAGGCCCGGCTCCGACTGGCGCCGCTTCGCGCTGACTGGGTCATCTGTGATCGGCGGGGCATCGCCTTCACGTCTCGCCAGTAGCGCACAATCGGGGTGCCATTGGCGCACCAAGCAGGTGCGTACTCTGCCCCCACTGCACCGTATTCGCGCGCTAGTGCGCCGTATTGGCCTTCCGTACGTGAAGTTTCAAGCACTTGCGCAAGACGATGGCTTGGCACGCTGCTTGCTGCACCGCAATGCACTCAAACCTCAAACCGATCTGGAGTCCCGCTGTGTCTATCGATAACGCCCTGAAACTGGCCAAAGACAACAACGTCGAGTTCGTCGACCTGCGCTTCGTCGACGTGCGTGGCGTGCAGCACCACGTAACCTTCCCGGCGCGCGCGCTCGAGCCCGGTCTGTTCGAGGAAGGCAAGATGTTCGACGGCTCGTCGATCTCCGGCTGGAAGGGCATCAACGAGTCCGACATGGTGCTGCTGCCGGATGCCGGCACCGCGTTTCTCGACCCGTTCACCGCTGATCCCACCCTGGTGCTGCTTTGCGACATCCTCGAGCCGGCCACCATGCAGGGCTACTCGCGCGACCCGCGCAGCGTTGCCAAGCGGGCCGAGGCCTACCTGAAGTCGACCGGCATCGCCGATCAGGCGTTCTTTGGTCCGGAGCCCGAGTTCTTCATTTTCGACTCGGTGCGCTTCACCAATGAGATGTCCGGCGCCGCGTTCGAGGTGGAAAGCGAAGAGGCGCCGTGGTCATCCAACAAGAAGTACGAGGGCTCCAACTCCGGTCACCGGCCGACCGTCAAGGGCGGCTACTTCCCGGTGGCGCCGGTCGATTCGCTGCACGACCTGCGTGGCGAAATGTGCAAGACGCTGGAGTCGCTGGGCATCGAAACCGAAGTGCACCACCACGAAGTCGCCGGCCCCGGCCAGTGCGAGATCGGCACCAAGTTCTCCACCCTGGTGAAGAAATCCGATGACCTGCTGACGATGAAGTACGTGATCAAGAACGTCGCCCACCGCAACGGCAAGACCGCCACCTTCATGCCCAAGCCGATCGTGGGCGACAACGGCTCCGGCATGCATGTGCACCAGAGCCTGGCCAAGGCCGGCACCAATCTGTTCACCGGCGACGGCTACGGCGGCCTGAGCCAGACCGCGCTGTGGTACATCGGCGGCGTGTTCAAGCATGCCCGCGCCATCAATGCCTTCGCCAACTCCACCACCAACAGCTACAAGCGGCTGGTGCCCGGCTTCGAGGCACCGGTGATGCTCGCCTACAGCGCGCGCAACCGCTCCGCGTCCTGCCGCATTCCGTTCGTCACCAACCCGAAGGCGCGGCGCATCGAGATGCGCTTTCCCGATCCGATGAACTCCGGCTACCTCACTTTCACCGCGCTGATGATGGCTGGCCTCGACGGCATCCTGAACAAGATCGATCCGGGCCCGGCGATGGACAAGGATCTGTACGACCTGCCGCCGGAGGAAGAGAAGCTGATTCCGCAGGTGTGCAGCTCGCTCGACCAGGCGCTGGAAGCGCTCGACGCCGACCGCGATTTCCTCAAGGCTGGCGGGGTGATGTCAGACGACTTCATCGACGGTTACATCGCGCTGAAGATGCAGGAAGTCACCCGCTTCCGCGCGGCGACCCATCCGCTGGAGTACCAGATGTACTACAGCCTGTAAGTCAGCCAGCACCCGCGAACGAAAAGCCCGGCAGCGATGCCGGGCTTTTTCGTTCTACAAGCGCGAGGCGCATCCTTGCGCCTGCTCGGGGTGAGCTCTTTTCCTACTCCGCCTTCACAGCGTCGTAGATGGCGCCGATGCCGGTGACCCGTTCCATGGGGAATGCTCCTGCGGCTTTTTGCGGCGCTGATCTGAGCGCGATTTTGGGCGTTGCCGAGCGCATCGCGCCGAGCGGCGCTCCGACATGGAGAGACGGGGCGATCTGCCGGCGGCAGGCTCTGCTTGGGCCGCGCGCCCGGTCAGTGAGTTGTCCCACTGGCCGGGTCTCGGGACGGGCGGTCGCGCGCCGCGAAGCGCCGGGTCGGATCGGCGCTAGAACTCCTGCGAGAAACGCAGGCCGAAGGTGCGCGGGCGGGCGAACACGGTGTAGGCCTGCTCGCCGCAGACGGCTTCCGCGCACTGGGTGAATCGCGACAGTTCGGCGCGTTCATCAAACAGGTTGCGGATGTAGACGTCGACTTTCCAGGTGTTCACCCCGAAGCCGGCGCTGAGGTCGAACATCGTGTAGCTGTCGAGATTGCCCAGGATCGCACTTTCGGCGCTGCGAAGATCGGTGCGGCGGTCACCTTCGTGCGCCACCACGCCCTGCAGGTGGGCCTCGTAGCGTCCGACATCGAAGGTGTAGCGGGCGGTCAGATTGCCCTTGAAGCGGGCGCTGATCGGCAGCCGGCTGCCGGCGCGCGCTTCCGGGTCCGCACAGTCGGTTTCCGGATTGCCGCTGGCGTCGGTGAAGCCGCAGTAGTTCTCGGTGAGCTCGGCGTCGTAGAACGCCACGCCGCTGGAAATCCGCAGGTTGTAGCTGGCCGCCCAGCTGAGGTCTGCTTCCAGTCCGCGGATGCGCGCCTGGTTGGCGTTTTTGATTTCGGTCAGGCCGTTCTGACCCAGGATGGCGAACTGGAAGTCCTCCCAGTCCTGCTCGAACACCGCGCCGTTGAGGATCAGACGATTGTCGAGCCAGCTCGACTTCCAGCCGAACTCGAGGTTGGTCAGGAAATCCGACAGGTAGGGATCAAGGGTGCCGCGACGGTTGACGCCGCCTGGCCGGTAGCCCTCCGACCAGGTGCCGTAAATCATCAGGTCATCGTTGACCTGATAGCTCAGGTTGAAGCGGCCGAGGTGGTCATTTTCCTTGACCGACTTGTTGAACACTTCACACGGCGCGTTCGGAAACGGCGGCAGGTCCTGCGTGTTGCAGGCGCCCTCGCCGAAGGTCGGATTGGAAACGTAGCCATCGCTGAAGCCAAAGTAGCCGCGCAGGCTGTTGTCGACGCGGAAAAAGCGTGCGCCAGCGGTGGCGGTGAGCTGGTCGGTGATATCAAAAGAGAGTTCGCCGAACAGGGCTTCGTCGCGGTCGTCGCGGCGCTGGCGGGTCAGCCAGATGGTGTCGGGCCAGCCGGTCACCGACAGCGAATCGGCCAGGCCGTCGATCAGGTAGCGCTCTTGGATGTTGTTGCCCTGGCGCTGCGAGAACACGCCGGCGACGAAGCGGAAGCGATTCTCGGCCGGCGACGCGATGCGCAGCTCGTGGCTGATCTTGCTGTAGCCGTTGGTGGCCTGAATGAACTGCGCCGGATTGATCAGGTCGCCGTTGTCGTCGTAGAAGTAGGTGCCGTAGCCGAACAGGGTGTCGTACCAGAAGGCGTAGTCGTTGTAGTCCGACTGGGTGTCGAGGTCGCGGTTTAGGTGGGCGTACGCGTAGGTCACATCGAAGTTGCCAAGCTTGCCCTGCACGGTCAGCGCCGACTGGGTGAAGCGGTCCTCCGAGGTCTGCGGATAGAACTGGGTGGTGGCCAGTTCACCAACGTCGGGATTGACGCCAAAGCTGCCGTTGATGTCCTGGCGCTGGGTGATCACGCTGGGCATGATTGTCCAGCTGTCGTTGAGGTCGATACTCAATGCGGCACGGGCACCGGTGGTGTCGCCGTAGTTGTAGTCATCCTCGGCGCGGTTGCCGTTGTTGATGGTGATGCCGGAGCTGGGAAAGGTACGTTCGCCGAACCGGTTGTCGACAAAACCGGCGTCGTCGCGATCCCAGCCAACCAGGCGGATCGCCGTGCTCTCGTTGACCGGCAGATTGACGTAGGTTTCCAGCACGTGGCCGCTGCCGCCGTCGCTGACGCTGTTGTACTCGACGCCGTAACCGGCCGCGAAGGCGCTGGGATCTGGCTTGTTGGTGATGATGCGCAGCGTGCCGGACTGCGAGCTGGCGCCGTACAGCGTGCCCTGTGGACCGGCCAGCGCCTCAACCCGCTCGATGTCGTACGGATGCAGGTCGATAGCACCTCGGATGGTGGTCACCGGCTGCTCGTCAACATAGACGCCGACGCTGGGCAGCGGACCGGAGTGGTTGCCGTCGCCGCCGCTGGCGACGCCGCGCATGTAGACCTGGAAATTGCTCGGCACCTCGCCCAGGCGCTGGAACGAGACGCTCGGAAAGCGGATCGCGACATCCTCCAAATCGCTGACGTGCAGCTCGTCGAGCTGCTCGGCGCCCAGCACCTGGATGCTCACCGGCACCTGCTGCAGATTCTCGCTGCGCTTTTGCGAGGTGACGGTTACCGCATCAAGCACTGGTGCCTGCTCTGAACCTTGCGCCCAGGCGTTGCCGCTGATTGCCAGACCAATGGCGGCGGCCAGCGGCAACCTGGCCAGACAGGATGGCTTGCGCCGTAGACGTGTCCCCTTCATGACGAACTCCCCGAGCTGGTGTGGGCGGTGAACAGCGGTGTTGGCGCCGTGTGCGGCGGCGCCTCCGGATAGGTGTCGAGCGCAGGGCCGAGCGCTTCCTGCAGCGGGCCCAGCCACGGCGCGTAGTGGCGCCACTGGTCCAGACCTTCGCGATAGATGGGCTGGCGCACCTGCTCGGAGCTGGCCGTGCGCACCGGACGGTCGTTCTCGAAAAAGCGCAGGCACTGCGCTTCGAACGGCAGTCCGCAATAGTCGAGCAGTCGCCGCACCTGCGCCTCGGTGTCGTCCACCAGCTGCTCGTAGACGACCCGCTGGACACGACCCGGAAGGACGCGCTCGAAGTGCGCCATCAGGGCCAGATAGTCGCGGTAGTAGCGGCCGATATCGTCGAGCCCGTAGCTGAAATTCTGGCCGCGCGCGAAGTACTGCTTGAAGCCGGAAAAACAGCAGGCCATGGGGTGCCGGCGGACGTCGACGATGCGCGCATTGGGCAGCATCAAGTGGATCAGGCCGACGTGGAAAAAGTTGTTCGGCATCTTGTCGATGAAGAACGGCGCCGACGTCTTGCGCTGCACGCGCGTGCGTTCCAGATAGGTGTCGCCCAGCGCCCGCAGGCGATCAGCGTCGAGACCGGCCAGCGCGTCGTGATAGGCCACGCCGCTGCCGGCGCCGGCTTCCCGGCGCAGCGCGTGGGTCAGCGCGATCACCTCGGGCAGCTCCATCGTGCCTTCCACCGCGGAGTGGCTGGCGAGGATCTGCTCAACCAGGGTCGAGCCCGAGCGCGGCAGGCCAACAATGAAGATCGGATCGGACGCCGGATTGCCGCAGCCTCGGCGCTGGTCGAGGAAATCCGCCGTGAACAGCTGGCGCGAGCGTTCTGCCCGGGCGCTGGCATCCTCGGGCCGATACGGCAGCGTCGCCCGGCGCAGGGCGTTGCCGCGCGCGTAGTGCGCGAACGAGCGCGCGTAGTCCGCCGCGTCCTCGTGCGCCTTGCCCAGCGCGAACTCGAACTGGGCGCGCTGTTCGGCATCCAGATCGGCGCGCCCCAGTTGCGCGGTCATCGCTTCAAGATCGGCCGCTGCAAAGTGAAACGTCTTGAGATTGGCCAGGCTCCACCAGGCTTCGCCAAAGCCCGGATCGAGGCGGATGCTGTGGCGGTACGCAGCCACCGCGCGCGCGCGCAGACCGGCCGTTTTCAGCGCGTGGCCAAAGCTGAGCCAGATCCGGCCGTGTTCGGGATACTCGTCAAGAATACCTTCATAGAGCGTGATTGCCGGCGCGTAGTCGCCAACCCGGCACAGCACCACCGCTTTCAGATTGCGGCCGCTGGGGTTGGCAGGATCGTCGGCCAGCAGGCGGTCGATCTGCTCCAGCGCCAGCTCCGGCTTGTTAGCGCGATGCAGGACCATGGCGTAGTTCTGGCGCGCGGCGGCAAAGCCCGGTGCCAGCGCGATGCAGCGCTGCAGCAGGGTCTCGGCGTCGTCCAGCCGGCCGATTCGCGCTGCCACTTCAGCGAGCATGCGGATTGCGACGACATCCGTGGGTGCGCGCTTCAGATGTTCGCGCAGCAGGCGTTCTGCCTCGGGTATCCGGTTGGCGATCAGCGCGTCGGCTGCCGCCATCAGGCGCGGATCGCCGGTGGCGTGGCGGATGTGGCGGGCATAGGCGGCGTCGGCGGCGGTGGAATCACCAATGACACTCAGGTGATCGCCGAGCGCCCGCCACGCGCGCGGATGCGCCGGTGCGTCTGCCAGCCCCGATTGCAGCAGCGCTACGGCTTCAGCACCGCGCCCGGCCTGACCAAGACAAAGACCCAGTTCGATGCGTGGCTGCGGCCAGGAGGGCAGCTGCTGGACCAACGAGCGCAGCTCGGGAATCGCTTCGTCGCAGCGCCCACAGGCCTGCAGCGCCTGCGCGCGCAGCAGGCGCGCCGATGGCTGGGGTCCGACCGCCCGGATGATCTCTTCGGCTTGCGCCAGCGCCAGCTCGGGCGCGCGTTCAAGCAGACGCGCCGCGTGCGCCAGCGCCTGCTCCAGCGATGCCGACGGCGGCGCCACCGATTGCCCGGGCACGGCGCTCATGGGTTCGGCATCCCGCCTCGTTGCGACGCCACGCTCGACATTCCCTTCGGCCGCTGGCCGGATCCCGGCCAGCCCACGCGCCGGGCCAACAAGACCCGGCCACTCGATGGCGACCGCGTTTCCTAGATATCACGCCCTCTTAACATTGTCGACGGGCCTCAGGCAGCCGCCACTGCCAGACCTGTGGTCAGCTTTCTCAGGCGACCGATTCCGGGCCGCCATCGCCCCGTCTGCTGCCGACCACACGACACGCTGGCCACACGCAGCGGGCGAGCTGACCCGATGGAGTCCCGCCACCCTGCGCTGCGTCCGGCAGGCTGTTACAGCTCGAGAAAGGCCTTGAAGCCACCCCAGAACATGCGCTTGCCGTCGAACGACATGGTCTTCGGATTCATCATCGGCGCCAGCCGCGGATCGGCCATCACCTTGGCATTGATCGCGTCGCGCGCCTTGCGCGATGGGTAGACGATGTAGGAGAACACCACCACCTCGCCTTCCTTGAGCTTGACGCTCTGCGGAAACGAGGTGCGCTTGCCGGGCTTGACATCATCGGCGACGCATTCGACGTACTCCAGCGCACCGTGCTCTTTCCAGACTTTGCCGGCCAGCCGCGCCATCTTCTTGTAGGCCGCCATGTTGGCAATCGGAACCGGTAGAACGAAGCCATCCACGTAACGAGCCATGCTGTTTCCTCCTGGTTGGGTGACGCGAAGCGCTGGTTCGATGGTGCGCCAGCGTTGCTCAAGCATGCGACGAACGACCGCTCGGCGCGAGCCCTGCAGCTGCCTCAGCGCGAGCAGTCCGATCGCCTCCGGCAGCAGGTCAACCTGCAGGCGTGCCAGAAGCCTCTTCAGCGAGGTCGATGACGCCCAGAAGGCGGACCACGCTTGCCAACACCGCTCGTGATTCGCTGCCTGACAGCCCATCCGGCTGCTCTGTCTCGATGCTGCAACCGCCGCTCATGCCGACCGCGCCGGGCGTCGGCGCGGCGGCCACCGCCACCAGCTGAGCAGCACCAGCACGAAGAAGGCGCTGTACGCGGCGACGAACACCGACCACGGCGCTTCAAAGAAAATCAGCCGCGCCAGCCAGTGCTCGATGAACGACTCGGCGTAGCCGGCCTGACCCGCAGCCCGGCGCAGATCCTGCTCCCACACGGTCAGCGGACACAGCTGGCCCAGCCAGGTCTGCACCACGATGAAGCCCATCAGCGCGAGATGCAGAAAGCGGAACCCGGCGCGGCGTACCCAGGCCCAGCCCAGCGGCCCGCCCAGCAGGATCAGCGCCTGCCCGCCGACGACGAACAGCACAATGCTGACGTGCAGCGCGAGGATGAGATCGGCGAGCAGCAGGTACATGGCCGGTTGGTCTATTTCGAAGGCGCCTGTGAAGGCGGAGTGTAAAGACTCTCCGAAGGCAGGCGCAGCGGCGGTGCGATGCCAGCTGGCGCCGTCGTCCGATTCCAATCCGGTGACGACATCACCACCGTCATCTCCCTGCGCTCACTACGCCGGTTCCTGCCCATGCGCGGGGCTCCTCTACAAAGCCTTCTGGGCCGCTATCAATGCGCGGCCGCTGGCGATCTGGCGACGGCGCACCCGGCCTGCTGACAGTCCCGACGTGGCGGCGCCGTCGCTTCAGACCTTGACCCGGACGTAGACCGACTTCGATGAGCTTCCCGGCGTGCCGCGTTCCTCCACGCTGAAATGCTTGGCCTGCTTTTTCATCAGGTCGCTGAGCTTGCGATAGCCGTGCAGACGCGGGTCGAAGTCGGGGCGGATCTTGTTCAGGTAGCTGCCGACGGCGCTGAGCGGTGCCCAGCCTTCTTCATCGGAGGCTTCTTCGATGGCCTGGTGGATCAGCGCCAACGGCACCTCGACCTTGGGACCGTCGGCCGTCGCCGCGTCAACTGCGGCAGCGGTTGCCGGCGCTGCCGCGGCCGACTTGCCGGCGCTGGCGGGCTTTTTCGGTGGTGTCGGTGCCGCCTTGGGCTTGGGTGAAGTCGGGCTGGCGGTCGACGGCGGCGCGTCCGCGCGCAGCACCTCGACATAGATGAATTTGTCGCAGGCCTGCACAAAAGCATCCGGGGTCTTGCGCTCGCCAAAGCCGTAGACTTTCAGGCCCTCCTCGCGCAGCCGCTGCGCCAGCCGGGTGAAGTCGCTGTCGCTCGACACCAGGCAGAAGCCGTCGAAGCGGCGCGTGTACATCAAGTCCATCGCGTCGATGATCAGCGAGGAGTCGGTGGCGTTCTTGCCGCTGGTGTAGGCGAACTGCTGCACCGGCTGGATGGAGTGCTTGAGCAGCGCCTTCTTCCACTGCGTCTGCTGGGGCGAGGTGAAGTCACCGTAGATGCGCTTGACGCTGGCGACGCCGTACTTGGCCACCTCCGAAAGCAGGCCTTCGATGATGCCCGGTGGTGCATTGTCGGCGTCGATCAGCACGGCCAGCAGGCGCTGGTCGTCGTCGGGGTCGGGCTTGCCGGGATTCCTGGGCTTCATGGCGTCGCTTCCGCAGGGGACGCCGACCATCCTACGGCGACCCGGCGCCCGCGGCCACACGGCACCCGCGCCGGGAAAACCGCTAACCTACGCCCTTCGCCACAACGAGCCCCGCCATGGCCGACGACCGCTACCGCATGTATTCCGAAGTGGACCTGGCCTTCGTGGTGGACGACATGGCGCGGCAGGCGGCGGCCTTGCTGGACGCCACGCCCACCGTGCTGCTGGGCGTACTGCGTCGCGGTGCGCCGCTGGCTGACCTGCTGCTGGCGCGCATCAAGGTGCACGCGCCGTGGGCACAGGTGGAACGCATCGACCTCAAGGTCAAGCGCTACGCCGACAACCTCGAGCTGCTGCACCCGGAGACCCACCTGGAGGCGCCCGAGGGCGCCAACCTGCTCAACCGGCGGGTGATCGTGGTGGACGACGTGCTCTACCAGGGCTATTCGCTGATGCGCGTGTTCGAATGGCTCGCCACCCACAAACCCGCACATGTGCACGCCGCCGTGCTGGTGGACCGCCAGCGCCACCGCATGCCGGTGCGCGCAGACATCGTCGGCATCACCCTCAAGATCGCCCCCGACGACGTGATCGAATGCAACGTGCCGCCCTACGAGGCGGAATTCGCGGTGGATCTGTGGCGTCCGGCGAGCGGGATGACGCCCTGAGTTCAGCGCGGTGCCGCGATGTTTCCCAACGGCGACCAGTCGCTCGATCTCAAGCCGCTCCGCTGGCTCTGGCTGGAGATCCCTCAGCTGACCCAACGGTGGCGACATCCATATTATCCGGCGCGGCCCCGATGATCGGCAGTGTCGGCAGGTGGCGGACCGGAGGTACGAAGCCGTTGGCCTCTTCCAGGCGACGCCGCCAGTCCGCTGGCGAGTACAGCGTCGGTGAAATCTTGCGCCCCAGCTCAGCCTCGGCATCCGTCAGCAGGGGGTGGACGTCAGCGTAGGAAAGTGACTCGCCGATCAACATCAGGTCGATGTCACTTTCCGCGGTGTCGGTCCCCCTCGCGACCGAACCGAAGACGAAGGCGCATTCCAGGCGGTCCGCCAGCGGCGCCAAAGCTTCTCGCAGCACCCCGGTGACTCCGAAGGTCTTGCGAACCAGGCTGCGCAGCTCCGGGAACACCGGCGATTCCCGGTTGGCCTCGAACCATACCTGGCGCCCGTGGGCCCGACGATTCACCAGCCCCGCCTCCACCAGGCGCGCCAGCTCACGCTGCACGGACCCCGAGCCCACGCCCGCCAGCCTGACCACTTCGTTGAGATGGAAGCTGCGTGGCGCTTGGCCAAACAGCAGCGCCAGCACCCGTTGCTGGGTGCGGCTGAAGAGGGCGTCGGAGAAGCGGCCGTCGATTGTACCCATAGTGGGTATGATCATGCCCTTTTTGGGTTTTATCAAGACCGCCCCGCTTCAGTGATCCAAACCTCCGGTCACCGAACAGGGTCAAGGGTAGGTGGGCGTCGGCGCCTCGACCGCCAGATCTTTCATCAGCTCATCAAGCGGCTGCTGCACCGTCTTGAATCTCTTGCCCAGCACTTTTTCCCGGTGGAACTCCAGGTAGTTCTGCTGCTCGATGCGGATGCCTCCGCATGGCCGGCCGGAATCGAGGTTGAGTCCCACGCGTTCAATGATCTCGACCGGCAGCTCGTCAGACCTGATCAACTCACCGCTGCCGGAGAAGCTGATCCAGCCCCGGTCAAAGAGATGATCCGCCTGCGCGCTCAGCAGAAGACCGTTGTTGCCGTCGGTCCTTTCTGTTCCGGTGTCACATGAAGCCCATGGCTTGATGTGGCTCGCCCGAAGAAAACGCAGATCCCTCACGCCGGTGATGCGACAACCCTTCTCAAGACTGATCAGACGATTGCGGAACAACGCCTGCTTCTTCCGGACGGCAACCAGGGTGCTGCCCACGGTGCTGGCAAGGTCAAGCACAGGTCGTGGCTCAGCGACCGCCTTAGCGGACGTGACGTCGCCCGTGATTGCCAGGTCCATGGGCGCCAACTTGAAGACGATGGCTTTGCGCAGCGCTCCGCTGGTGTCCCTGACGCCTTCCTGCTCATATTGTCCCACGCGCAGGAACTCCCCCAGGTATCGGTACGGCTGGCCCCTGCCCATCATCTGGAAGACAAGAAGTTTCTTGCCGTCGACATCATGGCGACTGATGGCGAGGTTGCCCCTGGTGTACTTCATGTCGCCGCTCTGGCCTTCACCAAAGTAATGAAGGCCTTCGTCGTCCCACTTGTCCGTATACCCGTGCGCGGATCCGACTTCGCCGGTGAAAAGTATGACGTAAGGCGCGCCGACTGGCGTTGAGATGCCGCCTTGCTGTTGTCCGCCAAGACGCGCGTGTATCTCGTTCTTTCGATGATAGAGCGCGCCGACCTGGAACAACGATGTCTGGGTGGCGAGGCTCTTCATGTCGGTGGAGTCTCCAGCACTGGGCCATACGGCGGTGCGGTCGCCGACACCAGGCTAACTGATTGGCACCGCCACGGCGAGAAGGGCGCGCCAATATTCAAGGGAGCCTGCCTACAACACCGCTTCCTCCGATTCGCCGGCATTCACGCGACGTGGTGTGGTTGCCCGGACTAAACTCCCGCGACCCCTGAGGAAGCCCGCCATGACCCCCCCGTCCTTCGCCAACCGCCGCCCCGTCGTCGCGCTGCTGCTGTGCGTGCTGCTGGTGTCCGCCATCGCCAGCCTCGGCGCCATTGCGCCGCCGGGGGTTTGGTATGAAGGCCTGGAGAAGCCCTGGTTCAATCCGCCGGCCTGGGTGTTCGGGCCGGCGTGGACGGTGCTGTACCTGATGATCGCGGTGGCGACCTGGCTGCTGTGGCGGGCGCCGGCCAGCCCGGCACGGACCCGTGCGCTGCGCCTCAATGCGGTGCAGCTGGCGCTCAACGCGGCATGGACGCCGCTGTTCTTCGGGCTGAAGCTGCCGGGCGTGGCCTTCGTCGAGATCCTGGTGATGTGGGCTTTCATCGTCGCCACGATCTGGGCGGCGCGGCCGGTCAGTCCGACCGCGGCCGCACTGCTTGCGCCCTACCTGGCCTGGGTGAGCTTCGCGGCCACCTTGAACGGCTGCCTGTGGTGGCTCAACTGAACGGGAGCGGCCGGGCACCAGGCCCGGCCGCTGTTGAAACCAGGAGTGGCTTGGCTTAGTCGCCCACGCTCAGGCCGCTGGCGTCCACGCTGCGCACGCCCTTGGTGCCGCGGGCGATGCTGATGGCCTGGTTGCGCGACGCGGTGGTCGCGGCCTTGCCGCTCAGGTGCACGATGTTGGCGTGGGTCTCGACCATGATGTTCAGGCCCTTGGTGTCCGGGTCGGCCAACAGCTGGGACTTGACCTTGGTGGTGATCCAGCCGTCGTCGATGCCGTCGCCCGACTCGTCCATCGCTTCGCGCACTTCGCCCGAGGCGGTGGCGGTGTTGAGGTCCTGGCGGCGTTCGCTGCCGGCAGCGGCGACCTTGAGCTGGTTGTCCACGCGCACCACGCCGGTGGCGCTGGCGGCCAGCGCGCCGGCGGTATTCCTCGACATCCGGCTGTCGGCGCCGCCGGTCAGCGTGACCACGCCGCGGGCGGTGTCGACGTTGATGTCGAAGCCCTTGGTGCGCTCGTCGGCCAGCAGCTTGGTCTTCACCGAGCCGGTGATGGTGGCGTCGTCGACGGCGGTCGCCACGGAGCGGGTGCCGGATTTGGCGGTGGTGGTGGTGGCGCCGCAGGCGCCCAGGGCGAGCACGACGGCGGCGGCGAGCAGCGTGGCCTTGAGGATCTTCATGGGGAATTCCTAGGTGGAGCGGATCGCTGCGTTGGCAGCGCGCGGCCCGGGGGGCCTGACGGGGACGGGCCGGTTTCGCCGGATTCGTCGCGCCTGTCCCCACGCTGCGCCCCCGCGCCCCAACCGGTCATGAAGACGCCGCGGCCGTTGGTGCGGTAGCGCACGGAGGCGCCGGTTTATCCGGCGTTGGCATCCACGCGGACGGCGCCATGGGACGCCAACGCCACGGCCACCTGCGCCTGGGCGGCCGGCTCGGCGTCCACCACCAGCAGGATGCGGCCGGCGTCCACTTCGTCGTTGAAGCGGCGGCGGACTTCGTCGTCCACCGTGTCGCCGGCCAGCGCCGGCACCCAGCCGCCGACCGCGTTGCCGATCAGGTTGATCAGGCCGGCGCCGGCGATGCTCACGCCCAGGGTCGGCACGGTGACCGCACTCAGGCCCGCCAACAGGCCGGTGAGCTGCCCGTGCGATTCAGGCGCCGCAGCATCGGGGTCGATGCGCAGTTCGATGTCGTGGCGGGCCACCACGGCCAGGTCGTCGTCGCCTATGCCGCAGGCACGCACGGCGTCCATGGCGTTGGTGAGCCGGGGCAGGCTGTCGATGGCGTAGACGGCGCGGGTCTTCATGGTGCGGTGTCTCCTGGACGTGGTGGTGGCGCGTGCGATACGGCCCATGGCCAGTGTGTCATGGCTACGCGCGCCACAAACAGCAGCGGCCGGATCCGGGGATCCGACCGCTGCTGCCCACTCTGACGTGGTTACCGCGATGGAACAGTTACGGCTGCACCACCAGGTCGGTGGCGACGACGCTGCGCACGCCCTTGGTCGCCTCGGCGATCTCGATCGCCTTGGCGCGCGACGCCGCCGAATCGGCGGTACCGCCCAGCATCACCACGTTGCCCTCGGTCTCGACGGTGATGTCGGTGCCCTGCACGGCGGAATCGGCCAGCAGCTGCGACTTCACCTTGCTGGTGATCCAGGCGTCGTCGATGATGTTGCCGGATTCATCCATGGCCTCGCGCACTTCGCCCGAAGCGGTGGCGGTGTTGGCGTCCTGGCGGGCTTCGGTGCCCGGCGCGGCCACCGTCAGTTCATTCTTGATCAGCACGACGCCCTCGACGGTGCCGGCCACTTCCTGCGCGGCGCGCTTGGCGTCCTCGGAATCGGCGCCGCCGGTGAGGGTGACGCTGCCGTTCATGGTGTCGACGTTGATGTCGAAGCCCTGGGTGCGCTCGTCGGCCAACAGCTTGGCCTTCACCGAAGCGGTGATGGTTGCGTCATCCACCGTCTGGCCAACGCTGCGGTCGGCGGAGGCGGCGGTGTCCTGGGCGTTGACGGCGGTGGCGCCGAGCGCCAGGGCGATGGTGGTGGCAAGCAGTGAGGATTTGAAAGCGTTCATGGCGTTCTCCGTTTTTGGGGGGCCGCTGCAGTGGACGCAGCGAATCGGTCTCGGGGCCTGGTCCGTGGCGGAACCAGCACGGCCCGTCGAACGTGTGGCGAGGTTGGCTTCCGCCAACCCAACGAACCATGAAGCGCTTGTTTCAAATTCGTTAGCCGGCACCTGTGGCTGCCCGGAAACCCTTGCCCCGCAAGGGTTTCGCGAAGCTGAACGCGAGCCAGTCGGCGCTCGGTGGCGGTCTGGGAGGTGCGTCCACAACTCCATTCATGGAGTATATTTGTCATTAACTACATAACGGGAGCCACCCATGTCCGCCAAGACCGCGCCGGTCCCGCTGCCGCCGGGCGAGTTCGCCGGCCCCGCCCTGCGCGCTTTTTTCCGCATCGCCGGGGCGTGGGGCCTCAAGAGCAGCGAAGCGCGCCGCCTGCTGGGCGACCCGCCCGAATCCACGTACTACAAGTGGAAGAAGCAGCGCGACGGCGCACCGGGCCGCGACGTGATCGAGCGCATCAGCTACCTGCTGGGCATCTTCAAGGCGCTCGAGCTGCTGTTTCCCGACCCCACGCGTGCCGACGCGTGGCTGCGCCGGCCCAATGACGCCGCGCCCTTCGGCGGTGGTTCGGCGCTGGACCGCATGCTGTCGGGCAACGTCGCCGACCTGTACGTGGTGCGCAGCTACCTGGACGCACAGCGCGGATGGCAATGACCAGGGCGCCACGGCGCGTCGCCCTGCTGTGGCCGGAGGCCTGGCGCATCGTGTCCAGCCGCTTCCCGCCGCGCGGGGTGTTCGACCGCATCGCCTCGCCCGACGACCTCGAGGTGCTGTTCGCGATCGAAGCGCTGACCAATGCCCGCCTGCGCCAGGAGCTGGGCCAGCTCGACCTGGTCCCGAAGGCCAGGCGCGTCAGCGGCCCGGGCACCCAGCCGATCATGGCGGCGTTCACCCACCTCAATCCCGACGGCAGCCGCTTCAGCGACGGCAGCTGGGGCGTGTTCTACGCCGCGCGCACGCTCGACACCGCGGTGGCCGAGACCATGCACCACCGCGCGAAGTTCATGGCCGCCACCCGCGAGCCGGCGATGAAGATCGAGATGCGCTGCTACCGCACCGCTATCGAGGGCCGCCTGCACGACCTGCGCAGGGGCTGGCCGACAATGCTCCACCCCGACGACTACGGCCCGCCGCAGGCGTTGGCGCGCGAGCTGCGTGCGGCCGGGTCGGAGGGCGTGGTGTACCCCAGCGTGCGCCAGGCCGGCGGCGAGTGCGTGGGCGTCTTCTTCCCCGACCGGATCAAGCCCTGCGTGCAGGCCCGGCACCTGATCTACAGCTGGGACGGCCAGCGCATCAGCGCCCAGTACGCGGTGGCGACGCTGCAAACCGCGGTCTGATCAATTGACCACGCCCGTCACCGCCAGGGTCACCGACGAACCGGCCGGCAGGGTCGGCAGTGCGATGCCGGTGCCGTTGGTCAGGTTGGCAATGGTGAACGCAGCGCCCGAAGGACATACCGCGCCCGCGGTAACGGCGGTGCAGGTGATGCCGGTCAGCGTCAAATCCGCATCGGGAACGTCGCGGACAAGGCTGCCATCCCCGGGCGCCGGCCCGGCGTTGCTGATCACGATGACGTAGGTCATCGTGACGCCGGGAACGTATTCGGTCTGGTTGTTGGTCTTGGTGACGGTGATCGTCGCCGCCGTCACCACGGGGTCGAGCGTGGGCTGCTGGCCGGCCGTGCCCGGGTCGCCGTCGCTGTTGGCCGTGATGGGCTGGTTGAGGGTCTCCCCGCG
>JBBRBN010000082.1:0-16702 GCA_038205755.1 Lysobacterales bacterium
ATCGAAAGCGGCGCCGCGCGTGAGCACCAGCAAACCGGTAGTCGACCGGTCCTCCGGAAGCAGCAGTGCGACCACCAGCAGCAGCGCGCATGGGAGCTGCAGCAGGGCCAGCCGCGCGCGCCGCGACGATGCATGCCGAAGCACCCGAACCATGGCGATGACGGCCGCAAGTGCGAACAGGCCGATCAACATTGCATCGACGGACGTCAGCGCGATCACGGTGTCGGCCCGGCGGGTGTCATCGCGTCGAGGTAGGCGCGACCAGCGGGATCGGGTTGCGGCCGCAGCGCGGGCATCACAGCCGGCGCAGTCAGCAGCGACCAGAGCTGATCGGCCAATCTGCCGCGGCAGTCCGCGCAGTCCGGGTCGCGGCGCAGGGCATCAATCTCGGCCAGCAGCGCAAGCGGATCGGAAACGTCGTCGCCGGCGTCGCGCAGCCAGCGCTGCAGGTCATCCAGAGGCGCTAGCTCGCCCTGCTGCAGTGCCCGCCAGCTGCGCAACGGTGCCGCCGCCGCCGGCGGCGCATTCAGCGGATCGGGTCGACGACCGGCGCGCGGCGGTGCGCCGGTCAAGCGCCGTGCCGGGTCGAGCTGAGGAAGCTCCAGACCGACCCGCGCGAGGTAGATCCGATCAGCCTGTTGCACCCGCTTGATGTAGTCGAGCGCCCGGTACTCGAAGGGCAGGGCGGCGCCCGGCTCACCGCTGCGCAGGTGCAGCTCGGCCTGCCACATCGCGCGCAGCGCCGCGCGCAGCAGCTCACGGGTTGCTGGATCGAGCAATGTTGCCGCTTCCGGGATGTCATGCAGGTGGCCGACCTCGGCGATCAGATTCCCGGCGTCGCCAAAGGCGCTGGCGGCAGGCGCCTCGTCGTGCTCGTCATGCTCGTGGCCGGCCTCGGCGTCCTCGGCTTCCTCGCCCAGGAACTGGCCGTAACGCAGGCGCAGAATGCGCTGGTCGACGCCAATCAGGTCGGATTGGCTCAGCCGGGCATCGGGGTCGATCTGTGGTCGTTCGGCGATCAGCGCCTCGGTGTCCATGATGACCTGCCGCTGGCTGCGGAAGTAGGCCGGCAGCGTCTGCTGGATTAGCCCCTCGACGCCGCTGCCGTCGCTGCCCTGCGCGGCCGGCCAGCGCAGGATGAAGCTGGGGCTGCGACTGACGTTGGGCGTTGGCGGACGGCGGTCGCGGACTTCCAGCCTTGCGATCAGGTCGTCACCCGGCGCAAACCCCAGCGCAGCGAGATTGATGCGGTGATCAAAGCGCTGCTGCCGGTCGCCGCCCGACCCACGCAGCGCGATCCGGCGCTCGCTGACGCTGACCTGCTCGCCGCTGCCCTGGGCCAGGGTCAGAAGCAGCTGCGCGCTGCCGAGGCCGACGTCGTCGCTGGCATCGAAGCCCAGCGCCCAGTGCCGGGCCGCGGCATCCAGCACGGTCAGGGTGCGCTCCGGCTGCTGCACGTCAATTTGCGGCGGCTGGTCGGGGCGCACATCGATCCGATGCGCCGCCGTTTCCGCCAGCGCTGGCGCGGCGTCGAGCTCGATCCGGTAGAGCGTCGAGCTTTCGAGCTGTCGCTCAGCGGTCCAGCGACCGTCGACTTCCTGCAGCGCCACGTGTTCGCCGTCCACGAAGCGCAGCCGCACGCCCTGCGGTTTGATCGCGAACTGCAGCGTCCAGCGCAGCCGACTGCCTTCAGCGACCTCGGCGTCCAGGCGGTCGAGGCTGCGGTCCGGCAGGCCGGTATAGGGGGGTGGCGAAATCAGCAGGCTGGCCTGCAGCGACTGGCGTGCGGCTGGCTCGGCGCGACGGACGGTGAGTGGCTCGGTTGCCGCCGTGGTCACCGCCGGCTGCGGCCAACCCGTCACGACGAGCGCCAGCAGCAGCGCGGCCAACGCGCCAGGACGCAAGGTTGGAGGAAGGGTTTCGCGCAGGTCCGGCGGCGCGCTCAGCACGCGCTGCGCGATGCGATTTTGCTGCAGGCGCGGCAGCGGCCCCAGCGTCGCAGTTGGCGCGAACAGCAGCTCGCCGCTGTCCTCGAGGCGGCGGTCCTGGCGGTCCAGCGCCTGGATCAGCCAGCGGCGATCAAGCGCGCGCCAGCGCTGCACAAGGCGTGCCGCCAGCAGCGCGGACGCCAGCGCAGCCAACGTCAGTGCAGCGGTGAGTCCGAAACCGCGTTGAGCAACGCTGGTGGCCGCCATCACCCACGGCAGCCAGCGCAGCAGATCGATCCGCAGGCGCCGCCAGCGTGCGCGGCGCTGGATCTGGCGCAGGCAGGTGGCGATGCTCATGCGCGGCCGCGCAGGCGGCGACCGCTGGCCAGGCAGCGCTCCAGCAGGAACAGCGCGCCGATCAGCCATGCCAGCCACGGCCGCAGCGAGGTTTCGCGGTCGGGCAGCGCATGCTCTGCCCGGGTTGGTCGCACCTGCTCGGCCCAGCCCAGCGCAGGCGCCGGGAGCGGCCCGAACAGCAGCTGGCGCAGCTCGGCCGGTAATTCGGCCTGCTGCAGGATTGGCTGGCGCGCCGGCTGCAGCGGGCCACCGAGGGTCACCACGCGACCCTTGCCGAGTCGCCGGGCGACGCCCGGCCAGTCGCCATCCGGCCCGCTGTCGGGCGTTACGTGCAGCAGCGTGAGTCCGCTGGCGACACGCTCCAGCGCCGCCGCTGACGGCGCGCTGCCAAGCCAGATCAGCGCATCCGCCGTGATCGGCAATGCGGACTCCGCCGGCCGCAGGTCCAGCGTCAACGCGCTGTCTGCGGTCAGCGACCAGCCGTGCGCGACCGCCCGCAGCACGTCCAGCGCGGGGTCGTCGGCCGCTTCGTGGCGCACCGCCAGCACGCGGATTGAAGAGGTGGCTGCTGGCGGCAGCTCGACGTTTGAGCGCGCGCTGGGATCGATCCGCCAGTCGACCTCGCGGGTCAGTGCAATCGCCTGCGCATCCAGCCCCGACAGCGTCGGCGGCAGCAGCACGCGCAGCGTGTCGGCCGCCGCCAGTTGGGCGTCCAGCTCGCGCAGCAGGCTGCCAGTGGGCTGCGCTTGGCTGTCGATTGGCTGCTTGATCGGTGGCCCAATTGACGGGAACGCCGGCACCATCCAGACCACGCGGTCGGCATCCAGCGCAGCGTCCTCAATGCCTGCGGTCGAGACCCCGGGCAGCACCGCCAGCCAGCGCTGCGACTGGCGCCATTCGCCACGCATCAGCGGCTGCGCCAGCCAGAGCGAAATGGACGCCAGCAGCAACAGGCGCAGCATCAGCAGCGGCAGCTCGGTCAGCCGCAGGCGGCGGCGCGGCGGATGGCCGCTGCCGATCCAGCGCAGCGCAGCGAAGCGCAGCGTCTGCAGGCTGCGGCGCCGGTCCAGATGCAGCAGCAGGGGCAGCGCCAGGGTGGCCAGCGCGGCCAGCGCGAGCGGAAATCCCCAGAGCAGTGTCATCGAACGCGCAGGGTTGCGTCTGAGCCAAGCGCAACCCGCAGCGAGCGCTGCAGCGGCTGGTCGAGTACGTGTTCGAGGTGGCGCACGCCGCCGCTGGCAAGCTGCCGCGCCAGCGCCGCGCGGGCGGTCGCAAAGCGCTGCCGAAAGTCGCGCCGTGCGGCCGGCGCGTCGGCCTCGATACGCGCAGCGCTTTCCGGATCCTCGAACACAAACGCCCCGCGCAGCGCGAAGTCGCGTTCGTCGACGCAGGTGAGCGCGATGCTGCGGACGTCGCGGCGGGTCGCTGCGAGCTGCAGCGCAAACTGGGCGGCGGCTTCCTCGAATCCATCGCCGATCAACAGCACCACGGACGCCGGAGCGATCCGTTCCCAGGCCCTGCGCAGCGCCACCGGCGCGGGCCAGCCGCCGGTCGCGGTGACGCGGGTCAGGGCCAATGCGCAGCGATCGCGGTGCCGCTGGCCGCGACCCAGCGGCACCCCGTCCGGCCCGTCGCCGCCGATCAGCAGCAGGCCGAAGCGGTCACCTTCGCGCAGCGCGACCTCCAGCGCGGCGGCGGCCAGGCTGCGGCCGACCGCCAGCTTGTCGCGCAGTGGCGTTGCGACGTCGGCCTGCGCCATGGATGCACTGGCGTCCAGCACCACCCACAGCGAGAGTCCTGCCTCACTCTCGGTTTCACGGACGAAATAGCGGTCCGAGCGTGCGAACAGCTTCCAGTCGATGTGCCGCGGCTCGTCGCCTGGCTCATAGGCGCGGTACTGCGAAAACTCCAGGCCCTGGCCGCGCTGGCGGCTGGCGGTGCTGCCCAACGGTCCGGCGGGCGGCGGCAGTCTGGCCACGATTCGCAGGCCGCGCAGGTGCGCACGCAGGGTGGCCGGGATCAGGGCGGCGGTGGCGGCGCTCATGGGAGGCGAGCTGCGAGCGCGCTAGCCGGAGTAGGGCACGTCGGCCAGCAGCGCGGTAACCACGTCGGTGGTCGTGCGGGCCTCGGCCTCGGCGGCAAAGCTCAGCAGCAGCCGATGGCGCAGCACCGGCAGCGCCAGCGCCTGCACATCCTCGCGGGTGGCGGCGAGACGGCCGTGCAGCAGCGCGCGCGCCTTGGCACACAGCACCAGCGCCTGGCCGGCGCGCGGCCCGGCGCCCCAGCGCACCCACTCACGGATGTTCGCGAGCGGTGAGGTCTGCGGTCGCGAGGCGCGGACCAGACGATTGATCCAGATCAGCAGGTCGCTGCTCATGTGCACGTCGCGGACCAGCTGCTGCAGCGCCAGCACGTCGTCGGCGCCCATCACCGGCTGCGCCAGCGCGCCGCGTCGGCCGGTGGTGTGGTCGAGGATGGCGCGCTCTTCGGCTTCGCTCGGATAGTCGACAAGAATGTGCAGCAGAAAGCGGTCGAGCTGCGCTTCCGGCAGCGGATAGGTGCCGGCCTGCTCAAGCGGATTCTGGGTCGCCAGCACGAAGAACGGCCGCGGCAGCTCGTGGGTGGTGCCGGCGTAGCTGATGGTGCCCTCCTGCATCGCTTCGAGCAGGGCGGACTGGGTCTTCGGCGGCGTGCGGTTGAGCTCGTCGGCAAGCAGCAGATGGGTGAACACCGGGCCGGGCCGGAACGTGAAAAAGCGCTTGCCGGTGCCGTGCTCTTCTTCCAATATCTCGGTCCCGATGATGTCGCTGGGCATCAGGTCGGGCGTGAACTGCACGCGGTGGAAATCCAGCTGCAGGGCCCGGCCCAGCGCCCGTACCAGCAGCGTCTTTCCGAGTCCTGGAACACCCTCCAAGAGCGCATGGCCGCCGGCCAGCAGGGCCACCAGCAGCTGTTCGACCACCGCTTCCTGGCCGACCACCTCACAGGCGATCGCGCTGCGCAGCTGGGCGATGCGCGCCAGCCGCTGGTTGATCTGCGCCTCGTCGAGCAGGTCTGTCGTGCTCATCGGCGGGCGCCTGTGAAGGCCACCGTCATGCGCTCAACGCGTAGATGACGATGTTCACCGCAAACCGGCTGTTGTCTTCCGCCAGCCAGCGCTTGTTGCGCCAGTCGTAGTCCCATTCGCATCCATAGTCCTTGTTGCTGTAGAGCACGCCCAGACGGCCATCGATCTCGATGCCCTTCAGATAGTCGTGAACCAGGTCGTCGCCCCAGCCGTTGAGCTCCATCGTGGTCGCCGGCGGGCCGTCGAAGTCGAAGAAGCTGCGATACAGCGGGTGCCGGGCCGGCAGCTTGCGCAGCGCATCGGCACCGAAGATGCGCGCCATCTCGGCCTCGAACGAGCGCGCGAACAGCCCGTCGATGTCGTGGTTGCAGTCATCCACCAGCACGAAGCCGCCGGCGCGCACGTAGCGCTCGAAGTTGCGGCGTTCGTCGGGATTGAACTCGACCAGCTTGTGACCGGCGAGATAGCAGAACGGCGCGTCCAGCATTCGCGGATCGGCCAGCGGCAGGACGTGCTCCTGCGGGTCGATCCGCAGCTGGGTGTACTGCAGCAGCGCGTCCAGTACGGTGGTCGGCATGCGCTGGTCAACGTCCCAATCGCCCGACTCGTACATCAGCCGGGTGAACCAGAAATCGAAGCGGCCGTCGGCCGCCCGCAGCGGCGCGCGCCAGCTTGCGCCGAGCGCCGCGACCATCGAGGCGGCGCCCAGCTTGAGCCAATCGCGACGCTGCACGGCCGGTCGCTCCCGCCTACACCGCGTCGGACAGCGAGGTGAAGGTGAAGTCGCGGATTTTCATGGCCGGAATCTTCATCACCAGCCCCCCTCCGCCCCCACCGGCTCCAGACAGCCGCTCCGCCTTGCCCAGCGCCTCGATGTTGTTGAGCATGATCACGGGCGATTCGTTGAAGCGGAAGTTCTTGACCGGGTACTTGATCTCGCCGTTCTCGATGTAGAAGGTGCCGTCACGGGTCAGGCCGGTGAGCAGCATGGTCTGCGGATCAACCAGACGGATGTACCAGGTGCGCGACACCAGCACGCCGCGCCGGGTCTGTTTGACCAGTTCGTCGGTGCTGGCATCGCCGCCGACCATGATCAGGTTGCCGGGCTGACCGGACGGTCGTGCGTCCTTCTGCTTGGCCCAGAAGCGCGAATAGCGCAGATTCTCGACCACCCCCTTGTTGACGATCTGCAGCCGCCCGCAGGCGAGGCCTTCCTGGTCCCACGGCAGTGCCGGTACCTCGGCGTCCCACGGGTCCGAGTAGAGGCTGACGCGCTCGTCGAAGACTTTCTCCCCAATCCGGTTGCCGCCGCCCTTCCTGGTCAGAAAGCTGCGTCCCTCATCGGCCTGGCGGGCATCAAAGCCGGACATCATGAAACCGATCAGGCCGGCCGCCGCCGCCGGTTCGAGGATCACCGTGTATTTGCCCGGCTCCAGCGCCTTGGCCTCGGCCGATCCCTTGGCCTTGGAGATCGCCGTGCGGATGCTGCGTTTGGCGTCGAATTTGCCGATATCGGCGACATTGCTCGCCACCCAGCCGGAGCCGCGTTCGTCCTCGGTGCGCACGGTGCAGGTCAGGTCGGCCGCAGCCACCCGCTGATAGCCGAAGTTGCCGTTGCTGTTGGCGGTGGCAACGAAGCCAGCGGTGTCGACAAAATAGCCTGCCGCCACCAGCTTGTCGGCGCGGCTCGGCTCGATGCAGTCGGCCGCGACCTGGGCGCGAAACTCCGGGGTCAGCTTGGCGGTGGCCTCGACATAGGTGTCGCTGGCCCGGTAGGTCTGCTTTGGAATGGCCGGCATGAACTCGGGGTTCTCCGGCGCCAGTCGGGCCAGTTCTTCAGCCCGACGCACGACGCGCTGCAGCGCTGCGTCATCGAATTCGCCGATGCTGGCGGTGCCCACCCGGTTGCCGAATGAGACCTGCACCGCCAGCGTCGAATCCTGCACCTCACCGCTGGTGGAAACGCCGTTGCGGGCGAACCGGATATTGCTCTCGGTCGCCCCCTGCAGCGTGGCGCTGCAGTGGTCAGCCTTCGACAGCTTGATCACCTTGTCGAGAATGGCCTTGGCTTCGGCTTCGTTGAAAAGAGTCATGTCAGATGGTCCTCAGCCCAGGTTGCGTGCGGTGTTGATGACGTTGATGCCGTTGAAGCGGGCCGTGGCCGAGCCGTGCGACACCGCCGATGACTGCGAGGGCTGGCCCTTGCCGTCAAAGAACGAGCCGCCGTGGCGGTAGTCGCGCTGGTCACAGACGCCGACGCAGGCGTTCCAGAACTCCGGGGTCCGGATCTGGTAGGCAACATCCTCGATCTGCTCGGTGATCTTGCCGTCCTTGATCTCGAAGAACAGCTGGCCCCCGAACTGCGCGTTGAAGCGCTGCTGGTCGATCGAAAACGAGCCGGCGCCGACGATGTAGATGCCGTCCTTGACGTCGGCAATCATCTCGTCGGGCGTCATTTTGTCGGCGCCGGCCGCCAGCGAAATGTTCGGCATGCGCTGGAACTGCACGCTGTTCCACGAGTCGGCGTAGCAGCAGCCGTGCGACTCGGTTTCGCCGAGAATCCCGACCTGGTCGCGGATCGCCTGATAGTTGACCAGCACGCCGTCCTTGATGATGTCCCAGCGCTTGGCCTTCACGCCTTCGTCGTCATAGCCCACTGCACCCAGGCTCAGCGGCTGGGTCTTGTCGGCAACTACGTTGACCTTGCTGCTGCCGTACTGGAACGACTTCGACTTCCATTTGTCGAGCGTGGCGAAGCTGGTGCCTGCGAAGTTGGCCTCGTAGCCAAGCACGCGGTCGAGCTCGGTCGGATGGCCGATGGACTCGTGGATGGTCAGCCACAGGTTGGCCGGGTCCAGCACCAGGTCGTACTTGCCCGGCTTGACCGATTTGGACTTCAGCTTGCGCTGCGCATGTTCGGCGGCCGCCTTGGCGTCGGCCAGCATGTCGTAGGAGGTCGAATAGCCGACCACGCCGCCGGGCATCGCGATGCGGCCGTCGGCGCTTGGCTCCAGATACTCGTAGCCCATGCCCATCGGCGACGACAGGCCGCTGCGGCTGCGGAACTTGCCGGTGGTCTTGTCGATGGCGGTGACGTTGAGCGGCGCCCAGATCCGGTGGATGTCCTGGTCGATATAGGAGCCGTCGGTGGAGGCGAAGTATTTCTGCTCGTTTACCAGAAACAGGGTTGAATCGACATAGCTGGCGCCGGCGGCGATGGCGGCGGCATTGACGCCGAGCAGCAGCTCGACCTTGTCCTTGATCGGTACCGCCATCGCGTTTTTCCTGATCGGCGTGGCCCAGCTCACCTCGCCGACACCTTTCACTGGCGCCAGTTCGACCGGGCTGGTCTGCAGTCGCGAATTGGCCTTGGCGATGGTCACCGCCTGTTTGGCGGCGCGCGCGACGCTGTCGTTGTCCAGCGCGTTGGTGGCGGCAAAGCCCCAGGTGCCCTGCGCCAGCACGCGAATGCCGATACCGGTCGACTCGGTGTTGACCACGTTTTGCACCTTGTCCTCGCGGGTCACCACAAACTGGTTCAAGTAACGGCCGATGCGGACGTCACAATAGGTGGCGCCGGCTTCGCGGGCAGCCGCCAAAGCGATGTCGGCCAGTCGCCGCTTCAGCGACAGCTCGATCTTCTCGCCAAGCGCCTCGGCGGCGATGGCGCGGCCGTACACCGGCAGCAGCAGCGCGCCGGCACCGAGGCCCGACAGGGTGACAAAGGTACGACGATCCATGGCTCACTCCGTTGCGACTGGACATGACTGACGCAGCGCCGACATCCGGCACGACGCATCGATTCTGCACTGGGGCCGTGCGAAGCACCGGAACCGCACACGAAGCACCGGAACGGCACAGGCAGGCACCGGAACTGGACGTGCATGGTCGCCGCATTGGCCGCCCGGGGCATGTGACGAACGGCATGGGCGGTGGCGAAACGTCGCCCATGCCATCAGCGCACAGCGTGGCGCTGCGCCTCAGCCGGGCCGCACGCGCAGCGTCAGGCCCTTGAGAAAATTGCGCAGCAGCTGGTCGCCGCATTGGCGGAAGTGCTTGTGGCCCGGCAGGCGGAATAGCGCGGACAGTTCGGGCTTGCCGATGGCGAACCCGGATGCGGCGAAGATCTGGTGCATATCCACATCTTTGAGCTCGAAGGCCACGCGCAGCTTCTTCAGCACCAGGTTGTTGCTGACGCGCTTCGCCACTGGCCGCGGCGGCGCACCGGCCTGCTTGCCGCGCAGATGGAAGATCAGTCCGTCCAGAAAGTGCGCCAGCACATGGTCGCTGCATTCGACAAAGCCGTCCTCCTCCTCGCGCTTGAGAATGGCCAGCACATCGTCTTTCTCAAGCGCAATCCCGGCATCGGACAGCCGCATGATCCCGATCAACTTGATGTCGCTCAGGTCAAGCATGTAGCGAATGCTGCGCAACACTTCGTTGTGGGTCATCGTTTGGGTGGCAGGCGAAAGTGGAGTCAGGACCGCGACCATGCGCTCTGAGGGCACCACTGTCCATTGGAGGCAGCGCACTCGCGGACCTCAAGCGGCTGTTCTCGACACCGCGGGGTGACCCGCTGGTTGCGGCGAGGCGCCCAGAAGTTGGACCGGATTGCCGCGTTCCTGACCGCCCATCTGGGGCCGTAGACCCGGTTGCGGGCGAGTGGCTGCGGGGCCGCCGAGACTGCCGGAAGACTTCGGCACGTACCGGCGTACCATCTGCCGGACTTGATGCCCGCCTCCGAACCAATCGCAAGGAATCGACCGATGTCCAACATCCGTGCCTGGGCTGCGCCCGCCGCTGGCGCTGCGCTGCAGCCGTTCGAATACGACCCCGGCCCGCTTGCTGCCGAGGAGGTCGAGATTGCGGTGGATTACTGCGGCGTCTGCCATTCGGACCTGTCATTGCTGGACAACGAGTGGGGCATGACGCACTACCCGTTCGTGCCTGGTCATGAGGCGGTGGGCCGGGTGGTGGCTCTGGGACCGCAGGCCAAAGGCGTGGTGCTCGGACAGCGAGTAGGCCTGGGCTGGAGCGCCACCAGCTGCATGCACTGCGCGCAGTGTCTGGACGGCAAGCACAACCTTTGCGTCAGCCTGCAGCCGACCCTGCTCGGTCGTCACGGTGCGTTTGCCGACCGCGTGCGCGCCCACTGGGTGTGGGTCATGCCGATGCCCGATGGCCTCGACGCGCGGGACTGTGGGCCACTGCTGTGCGGCGGCATCACCGTGTTCACGCCGCTGCGCGAGTTTGCGATTCCGCCAACTGCACGGGTCGGCGTGGTCGGAATCGGTGGCCTCGGCCACATGGCGCTCAAGTTCTGCAAGGCATGGGGCTGCGAGGTCACCGCATTCACGTCCAGCCAGTCCAAGGCCGAAGAGGCGCGCGCATTCGGCGCGCATCGGGTTGTCGCCACCGGCGATGCGGAGGCCATTGCCGCGCTCGCCGGCAGTCTCGACCTGATCATCGACACGGTGAACGCGACGCTGGACTGGAATGGCCTGCTCGCCGCGCTGGCTCCCAACGGTCGCCTGCATGTGGTCGGCGCCGTGCTCGAACCCATGGCCATTCCCGCGTTCGCCCTGCTGCTGGGGCAGAAGTCGGTGTCTGGGTCGCCCACCGGCTCACGCAGCGCGATCGACGCCATGCTCGACTTTGCCGCCCGCCATCAGGTGACCCCGCAGACCGAGCACTTTCCGATGCGTCAGGTGAATCAGGCCATGCAGCACCTGCGCGCCGGCAAGGCCCGCTACCGGATCGTTCTCGACGCCGACTTCTGACGCCGGTCAGTCGAGCGCTGGCAGGCGAGCCCCTTCCGCGGCGCTTGACGAGCATGACCGCGGGCGCAGCAGAGGAAACCCCAAGGCCGGCTGAACTGCGCCGAGCGTGCGAAAGAAAAGTGTGCTCGGGAGCTTGCCGTCGGTCAGCGCTGTGTCTATACTTGGGCGCTCACTGCTGCGGGGTGGAGCAGTCTGGCAGCTCGTCGGGCTCATAACCCGAAGGTCGCAGGTTCAAATCCTGCCCCCGCTACCAGTTTCGTGTTGAAAGAGCCTCCTTGTGAGGCTCTTTCGCTTTAGGGCCCGGCGTCACACCCACCGGTGCGACGCTCCCGGAACCTGGATGTACCGCGAAGGGGCCTTGTGCCCCTTTGTCTTTTCTGGCGAAGCGGCCTTGTGCCCCTTGGTCTTTTAATTTGGCGAAGCGGCCTTGTGCCCCTTTGTCTTTTCGGGCGAGGTGGCCTTGTGCCGCGTGGTCTTTTCTGGCGAAGCGGCCTTGTGCCCCTTGGTCTTTTAATTTGGCGAAGCGGCCTTGTGCCGCGTGGTCTTTTAATCTGGCGAAGCGGCCTTGTGGCCCTTGGTCCTTCTTGTGGTTGCAATGACCGGACGGTTTCGCGCCGTAGGAATCTGAAACAGCACTAATGACGCAGCAGATCGACCAGCTTGAAGCCCTTCTGGGTCCCGCCATCGAGGCGTTGGGGCTCGGGATCGTGCTGTGGGGGATCGAGTTCCAGTCCGGCGAGCACAGCGCCCTGCTGCGGCTGTATATCGATGCCGAAGGCAGGCACGTCGGCATCGAGGATTGCGAAGCAGCCAGCCGCGAAGTCAGCGCGCTGCTGGATGTTCACGATCCGGTGCCAGACAACTACACGCTCGAGGTTTCTTCACCCGGATTTGATCGGCCGCTGTTCAAGGCGCAGCAGTTTGCTGCGTTTGCCGGTGAGACGGTCAAGATCACGCTGGCGCTGCCGGTCGGCGGTCGCCGCCGCGCGCACGGCCGGATTCTGCGGGTGGTCGATGAGACCGTATTCGTTGATGTCGATGGCGTCGAATTGGCTTTCGAGCACAGCGCCATCCAGAAAGCGCGGCTCGTGCCGCAGTTTGATCCGCCGCCCAAGCCGGGCGGCAAGGCGCCGGGTCGACGACCCGGTCGTACGACCAAGTCACCCACTTCCGAAGGGACAGCCTGAGCAATGCCCAGGCCCATGGAGCGCAAACGATGAGCAAGGAACTGTTGTTGGTGATGGACGCAGTGGCCAACGAGAAGGGCGTCGAAGGCGCCGTGATTCTCGAAGCCATGGAAGCGGCGCTGGCATCGGCCGCCAAGAAGCGCTATCACGAGCAGGACGTCCTGGTGCGGGTGGAGATCAACCCCAAGGACGGCAACTATCAGACCTTCCGGCGCTGGGAAGTGGTTGCCGATGACGTGGTGATGGAGTCGCCTGACCGCCAGCTGCGGCTGATGGACGCGCTGGACGAGCGCGAAGACGCAGTCGTCGGTGACTTCATCGAAGAGAAGGTCGACAACGCCGAGTTCGGTCGCATTGCCGCGCAGGCCGCCAAACAGGTCATCGTGCAGCGGGTGCGTGAGGCAGAGCGCGCGCAGGTCGTCGAGGCTTACAAGGATCGGGTGGGCGAGCTGATCACCGGCATCGTCAAGCGCGCCGAGCGCGGCAGCATCTATGTCGATCTTGGCGGCAACGCCGAGGCGCTGATTTCCAAGGACAAGGCCATCCCGCGCGACGTGCTGCGCCCCGGAGACCGGGTGCGTGGCTATCTGCTCGATGTGCGCGCCGAGGTCCGTGGGCCGCAGCTGTTTATTTCGCGCGCTGCGCCCGAATTCATGATGGAGCTGTTCAAACTGGAAGTGCCCGAAGTCGGCCAGGGACTGGTCGAAATCAAGGCCGCCGCGCGGGATCCGGGCGACCGCGCCAAGATCGCGGTGCTGGCGCATGACCACCGCACCGACCCGATCGGCGCCTGCATCGGCATGCGCGGTTCGCGCGTTCAGGCAGTGTCCAACGAGCTCAACGGCGAGCGGATCGATATTGTGCTGTGGTCGGACAATCCGGCTCAGTTCGTGATCAACGCGATGGCGCCTGCCGAGGTGCAGTCGATCATCGTCGACGAAGAGCGCCACTCGATGGATATCGCGGTAGCCGAGGACAATCTGGCCAAGGCAATTGGCAAGGGCGGGCAGAACGTCCGACTGGCCAGCAAGCTCAGCGGCTGGCAGCTCAACGTGATGACGCAGGACCAGGTCACCGCCAAGAGCGAGGGCGAGCAGGCTACCGCGCGGCTGCTGTTCCAGGAAAAGCTCGAGGTCGATGAGGAAATCGCCAGCATCCTGGTCGCTGAAGGCTTCTCCACGGTTGAGGAAATCGCTTACGTGCCGGTTGGCGAGCTGCTCGCGGTCGAGGGGTTCGACGAAGACATCGTCGAGGAGCTGCGCGCCCGCGCCCGCGACGCGCTGCTGACTGAAGCGCTGGCGGCCGAGGAAGTGCTCGAGGAGCACAAGCCGGCCAACGACCTGCTTGGCCTACCCGGCATGGACGAAGCGACGGCTTACGCGCTGGCCGCCCGTGGCGTGCAGACCCGCGAAGATCTAAGCGAACTGGGTGCGGACGAGATCCTGGATATCGAAGGCATGGATCAGGCGCGCGCCGCGGCGCTGATCCTGGCCGCACGGGCGGATGAGATTGCCCGCCTGGAGCGGGGTGGGTGAGAACCCGCTGCGCGCGGCAACGCGGCGCGGCGGCAACCGTCTGGCTGTGATGGCCAGACGGCGGTAGATCGAATCGAGATTTCACGGGCGTTGCAGACGCCCCACGTACAGGAAGTGCCATGTCCGAAGTCACTGTAAGCATGCTGGCCAAACAGGTCGGCACCCCGGTCGAGAAGCTGCTTGAGCAGCTGGCTGAGGCCGGCATGACCTTCGCAGGCGCCGACCAAGTGGTTACGCCGACCGAAAAGATGAAGCTGCTGGGCTTCCTGCGCCGCACGCACGGTAAGGTCGAGCAGCCGGCGGCTGATGCATCGCCGCGGCAGATCACGCTGAAGCGCCGCAAGGTCGAGGAGCTGACCGTTGCGGCCGGCAAGAACAAGACCACGGTCGCGGTCGAGGTTCGGCAGAAGCGCACCTACGTGAAGCGCGAAATGGTCACCGAACAGGATGTTCAAAAGATCGAGCGCGAGCACGCGGTGCGGCTGCTGGCCGATTCGCGCCAGCAGCAGGACGCCGTCGAGGCCAGCCGGCTGGAGGTCGAACGGCGTCGGGATGAAGAAGTGGCGCAGCGCCACGCGGCCCAAGAAACCGAGCGACTGAAGCGCGAAGCCGAAGGCTCGCGCATGGCGGCTGAGGAAGCCGAACGCATCGAAACCGCTGCCGCCGAGGCGCGACCAAAGGCGCCAACGCAGCCGCCCGCGGTCAGTGTTCCGGCACCGCCGCCGCCGGCCGCGACTGATGCGCCACGCCGTGATGCTGACGCGAAGTCCAGGAACAAGCCGGCGCGCGGTCATGTGCGTGAGCAGACCGATGATGCGGCGGCCAACCGCTTTGCCAAGGGCGAGCTGCACCTGACCAAGGCCA
Organism: Lysobacterales bacterium; assembly: GCA_038205755.1. Taxonomy (GTDB): domain Bacteria; phylum Pseudomonadota; class Gammaproteobacteria; order Xanthomonadales; family Xanthomonadaceae; genus JANNWF01. The sequence continues at coordinate 14,719 of JBBRBN010000082.1, forward strand.
ACAGCGCCCGCCGCGGTGCTGCCGCCAAGCGCAAGCCATCGCGCCGTCAGGAGCAATCGCGTGCCGCGACCGGCCAGCACGGATTCTCCCGGCCAACCGCGCCGGTCGAGCGCGAGGTCGCCATCGGCGAGTCGATCATCGTTGCCGACCTGGCCCAGAAGCTGGCGATCAAGGGTTCCGACGTGGTCAAGACGTTGTTCAAGATGGGCGTGATGGCAACCATCAACCAGGTGATCGATCACGACACCGCGGTGCTGGCGGTCGAAGAGCTCGGCCACCGGGCGGTGCGGGCCAGCGACGACGACGCCGAATCCGCCCTGACTGCGCACGCCGAGGACGACGTAGGTGAGCGCCACGTGCGGCCGCCGGTGGTGACCATCATGGGCCACGTCGATCACGGCAAGACCTCGCTGCTCGACTACATCCGACGCACCAAGGTCGCCGCCGGCGAGGCTGGCGGCATCACCCAGCACATCGGCGCCTACCACGTCGAAACCGATCGCGGGGTAATCTCCTTCCTCGATACGCCGGGCCATGCTGCGTTCACGTCGATGCGCGCGCGCGGGGCGCGGCTGACCGATATCGTGATTCTGGTTGTGGCGGCGGACGATGGCGTCAAGCCGCAGACGATTGAGGCAATCAAGCACGCCCGTGCGGCGCGCGTGCCGCTGATCGTCGCCATCAACAAGATGGACAAGTCCGACGCCAGCGCCGACCGCGTCAAGCAGGAGCTGATCAGCCAGGAAGTCCTGTCTGAGGAGTTTGGCGGCGACGTACAGATGGTGCCGCTGTCGGCCAAGACCGGGCAGGGCGTCGATGCGCTGCTCGACGCCATTCTGGTGCAGGCCGAAGTGATGGAGCTGCAGGCGGTGTTTGAAGGTCGCGCCGCTGGCGTGGTGATCGAGTCGACGCTGGACAAGGGTCGCGGTCCGGTGGCGACCGTGCTGGTGCAGACCGGCACGCTGAAGAAAGGCGATTATCTGGTCTGCGGCACCCAGTACGGCCGCGTTCGTGCCTTGTCCAACGAAAGCGGGCTGCAGGTCGCCGATGCGGGTCCGTCCATCCCGGTGGTGGTGATTGGCCTGTCCGGTGTTCCGGAAGCCGGCGACGATTTTGTCGTGGTTGAAGACGAGCGGTTGGCCAAGGACGTGGCCCAGCAGCGTGAAACCAAGCGGCGCGAGACGCGACTGCTCAAGCAGGCCGGCAACCGCATGGAAGACGTCATGGCCCAGATGGGCAAGGGCGAGGGTCAGCAGGTGCTCAATCTGCTGGTCAAGGCCGACGTCCAGGGATCGGTCGAAGCGCTGCGCGAGTCGCTGGTCAGTCTGTCCAACGAGCTGATCCGGATCAACGTGATTTCCTCGGGCGTCGGCGGCATTACCGAGTCGGACGCGACGCTGGCGGCGGCTTCCAAGGCCGTCCTGATTGGCTTCAACGTGCGCGCCGATGCGTCCGCGCGGCGGGTGGTCGAGTCCAACGCGCTGGACCTGCGCTACTTCTCGATCATCTACGATGTGATCGATCAGGTGAAGCAGGTGGCGTCGGGTCTGCTCGGCGTTGAAGTGCGCGAGGAGATCATCGGTCTGGCCGAAGTCCGTGAGGTCTTCCGCAGCTCCAAGTTTGGCGCGGTGGCCGGCAGCATTGTCACCGAGGGCGTGGTCAAGCGCAGCAAGCCGATCCGCGTGCTGCGCGACAGCGTGGTCATTTTCGAAGGCGAACTGGAATCGCTGCGGCGCTTCAAGGAGCTGGTCGAGGAGGTCAAGTTCGGCACCGAATGCGGCATCGCGGTGAGGGCCTACAACGACGTCAAGGCCGGCGACCAGATCGAATGCTTCGAGCGCATCGAAGTTCAGCGTACTCTGTGATTTGACGCGGGACTCGGGACTCGGGACTCGGGACTCGGGACTCGGGACTCGGGACTCGGGACTCGGGACTCGGGACTCGGGACTCGGGACTCGGGACTCGGGACTCGGGACTCGGGACT
>JBBRBN010000083.1:0-16119 GCA_038205755.1 Lysobacterales bacterium
GCCTTGGGTGCCAGCAGTCGTCCTGTGCGCGAACGGCCGCCTTCGATGAAGTACTCGATCGACACGCCGCGGCCGATCAGGCTCGCCACGTACTCGCTGAAAACGGCGGAGTACAGCGGGTTGGACTTGAAGCTGCGGCGCAGGAAGAACGCGCCGCCGCGGCGCAGCACCGGTCCGACCAGCGGCAGATTGAGATTCACGCCCGCGGCGATATGCGGCGGCACGATGCCGTTTTGATAAAGCAAGTAGGAGAGCAGCAGATAGTCGATATGGCTGCGGTGCGAGGGCACATAGATGATCTCGTGTCCGGGCGCGATCTGCTTGAGGCTGTCGAGATGGTGAACCGTGACGCCGTCGTAAAGCTTGTTCCAGAACACGGTGAGCGCGAACGATGCCGACCGCACCACCGGGTGCGAAAAGTCGGCGGCAATCTCCATCGCGAGGCCGCGGGCCTTGCTGTGGGCGCGTTCGAAGCTGCTGCCGTCGCGCCGCGCCTGGTCAGCAATCGCGCCGCGCACCGGCTCGGAGTCCAGCACAGCATCAACCAGCGTGCGGCGATGCGACAGGTCCGGACCGATAACCGCGCTGCGGACCCGCCGGAAGTGCGCACGCAGCACGCGCGAAAGCTTGCGCACGCTGCGCTCTGGAGGCAATCCCTCGGCCAGCGTCGCGCGCAGCGACAGCGGCTGGGAAAACTGCACGATGGTGTTGCGACCATTCAGCAGCACCGCCAGCAGCCGACGGAAGCGGCCGACCAGCGTCCAGTTTTCCGAGAACAGCACGCGGAACCAGCCGCTCTGCCGGTCCGGCGCGCGGCCCACAAAGATCGACACCGGAACCAGCTGCACGTCCCGCTCAGGGCGCGCCTCCAAGGCCCGCATCAGCGTCGCCAGCCCTTCGGAGTGGGTCTTGCTGCGTGGCCGCCGGAACCAGAAGCCCTGGCGCCGCGACAGCGCAAAGAACGACCGCGACTTGCCGCCCAGATCGCCGCCGCGCATGGGCAGCAGCGGCGACGGCAGCCCGGCTTCACGACAGGCCTGCTCGAGGATCAGCGCGTTCGACAGCCCGTAGCGTTCGACCACGTAGCAGATCGGCCTGCTTTGGTCGGCCAGCGCTTCGGCCGGGCGCGGTGGGTCGAGCCGGATCGCCAGCCACGGCTCGGCGAGCTTTCCGAGCAATCGGAACAGCAGCGGCGGGCGCGCAGTGGCCGGAGTGGCGGAGTCATCCATGGATGGATTATCGACCAGCACCGCACGCGGCAAGCGGAAACATGCAGCGTGCGCTGGTCAGCAGTTGGACGATTCAGCGGCGGCGATCAGTACCCGTCGCCCTGCGCGTCGCTGGTCTCAGCCTCGGGATCGACGGGCTCCGCGGTCCCGTTGCTGCTGTCCGGAGCCACCGCGGCATCCGCCGTCGCCGCTGGCTTGGCGCGCTCAAGGTCAAGCTTGGCAAGGGTGTCCTTGGCGTACCAGCGGCCGTCGCGACGCTGCATTTCGGTTTCGGCCCGCAGCGGCTGGTCGAACATCCGGTATTCGACTTGGACCTTGGCCTCATCGCCCTGCTCGCTGATGACGCTGGAGTTGACGCTTGCCAGCACCTCGTCGAGTTTGAGGTCGTACACCGCCAGCACATCCTTGGCGCCGCCGAACGCGATACCGGCCTTGCCCATGGCCTCCTCAAACGTCAGCGCCCTGGCTTCCTCCAGCGTCTTCAGATCAAGCGCGCGCGCCGTCGCCACCACGTAGCCAATGGCCCGCTTGGCCAGATCGCGATCAGCAAACTTCACCGTTTCCAGCCACTTCGCCAGCGCATCAAGCATCGCGCCCGCCTGGGTCTTCTGCTCGGCGCTGAACTCTTTGCTCTCACTCAGCCACTGTTGGGCAAAGCCGCGACCCATGCCAATCATGAGCGGCATCTGCGCCGCCATCTCGGTTTCGAACTTGACCAGCGCTGGCTCCAGCTCGGCCATCAGCGTCTGCTCGGCGTCCGGCGCGGTGAGCTTGGCCATGGTCTGGGCGAACTCGGCGCTGTCCTCGGCGCTCGGCGTCTCCGCGCGGCTGCGCTCATAGGCGGCGCGCATCTCATCGAAGTCCTGCGGCGGCACGGCCGCCTGCGCTGCAGCCAGCAGATTGTTGTCCTTGAGCTCGGCGGCGATCCGCTCGGTAACATCGGCCGGCGTGTCAGCCGCGAGCGTCTTGGCGGCTGTCGGCTCGGGTGTGTCGGACTGGCAGGCGGTCAGCGCGAGCCCCAGCAAGGCGACGGCGCAAACGCGAGAGAATCGGCTCATCTGGGACTCCGCAACGAAAGAGAAGGCGGCGCGGACTCTAGCAGATCGTGCCGGAGGGCCGCGTCCCCTGGGTATCGAGGGGGGCCAGGGATTCAGCCCGCAGAAAAGAAAACGGGAGGCATCCTGCCTCCCGATCAAGGGTCCGAACGTGCCGGACCGGTCACTATTCTCTGGTTGTCGACGCAGGGCTTGACGCTGGATATCGCCACCATGAAGGGGCTGACCTCTGTTGACGGGTCGACTAAAAGCCTACATGCAGAACATTTCTAATGCAACACCTGAATAAACATTGCTTATAGCATTGATTTATTTAGTAAAAGTGCCGCTTCAATCTCGTCCCGCAGGGCCAGCGCGGCGCGGCGCGGGTCAGCCGCGGCACGAATCGGCCGGCCGACGACAATATGATCTGCGCCGGCGGCAAACGCCTCGGCAGCCGCCAGCGTGCGCTTCTGATCATCGCGCCCTCGGTCCGCGGCGGCGCGGATGCCCGGGCAGACGATGAGGAAATCGTCGCCGCTGGCGGCGCGGATGGCCGCCGCCTCGATGCCCGAGGCGATCACCCCATCGCAGCCGGCGGCACGCGCCATGCGGGCCCGCGCGAGCACCGCCTGCTCGGGGGTTTGCTGCACGCCCTGACCCGCCAGGTCGGCGCCATCCATTGAGGTCAGCACGGTCACCGCCAGCAGGCGCAGATCGCCCTTGACCGCACTGGCGGCCTCCAGCATTGCCTGGTAGCTGTGAACCGTGCAGAAGCGCACTGGCCAGCGCGACAGCCGGCGCACCGCTGCGGCGACGGTCGCCGGCACGTCATGGAATTTCAGATCGACGAAGATCGCCTTGTCACGCGCTGCGAGGGCGTCGAGCACCGCAAAATAATCGCCGGACGCGAGCAGCTCCATGCCGATCTTGTAGAAGCCAACCGCGTCGCCCAGGCGCTCGACCCAACCCAGCGCTTCTTCGCCGGAGTCGACATCGAGCGCAAAGATCAGGCGCTCGCCCAGAGGTATCGAACGATTCATCGATGGTCGGCGCGCTGCCTCAGTGCATGCGCAGCGCGGACACCAGGCAGGCGCGGCGGTCGGCTGCGACCAGCTCATCCGGGCAGTCGTGGGTCAAGACCCGCTCCCAGTCGCCGTAGGCCGGGTTGGGCAGCATCACCCAGCGCTCGCCCCACCACGACTGGTAGGCCGCGGCGGCGCTCAGTCGGCTCGCCGCATCAGGACCGGCACCATCGAAGAAGTCTCCCAGCTGATCGCCGAGCAGCAGCAGCACGCGGTGCCGCGCCGCCACGTAGCCGCGGCGGGTCGCCTTGGCGCTCTCCGCCGCGCGCGGATCGCCCTTGAGCAGCAGATTGCTGCGGTCGGGCAGCACCGGAAAGCCGAGCGCCAGCAGGTTGTCGGCGGTGGCGTCGAGTTCGCCAGCATAGGCACGGTTGGTCACGAAGTAGACGGTCACGCCACGATCCGCTGCATAGCGGGTGAACTCGAGCGCGCCCGGCAGCGCGCGCGCGCGGCGCTCGTTGCTCCAGGCTTGCCAGCGCTCGGCGCTGAAGGGCTCGTCGTCACGAACGCCGCGCGCCTGGAATGGGCTGTTGTCGATCAGCGTCTCGTCGGCGTCGACGATGATCGCTGGCGGCAGGGCCTCGAAGCCGCTCCTGATCGGCCGCTCGCTGGGTGGCAGCGCATCCCAGTCCGGCGTCACCAGCGCCAGATCGAGCGTCCGCCGCGCCTGATTGTATGCCCCGCGAACCACGGCAGCATATTCGGCCGATGACTGCATCCACAGCGCGGCGTTGAGATTGTCGTGGGCCGGCGTCAGCGCCGCAGCCGGCGCCTCGGACACCCGCGGGGCGGTTGCGGCACACGCCGTCAGCAGCAGGGATGCAAGCAGCAGCGAGGGACGCAGCGTCGCAGAAGAGCGCATGGTTGATGGTCTCGTTCAGATCGAAGGCACTCGAAGTCTACACCGGCAAAACGCTACCTCGATGGCACCCCCGGATACGGGCAAGCTCAGTCGCGTAGCATCGCGGCGATCGCGCTGAGCCGATCCTGGGTCCGCATCGCCACGGCCTCCGCGTGCACGCTGTTGTCGGCGCCGTCGCGCAGCAGGTCGTCTGACGGCAGCTCGGCGAGAAAGCGACTGGGCTGCAGACGCTGCAGGTCACCCCAGCGACGTGCCTGTCGCGAGTGGCTGAGGGTGAGCGTTTGTCGCGCCCGCGTGATGCCGACGTAGAACAGGCGGCGCTCCTCGTCCAGCCGCCCCTCCTCAATGCTGGCCTCGTGCGGCAGCAGCCCATCCTCGACGCCAACGATGAACACGTGGTCGAACTCCAAGCCTTTGGCCCCATGCAGGCTCATCAGCCGGACCGCGTTGCCGGGCTCGCCGCGATCGGCGTGGCCCAGCAAGGCAAGCTGCGCGGCCAGGCCTTCGGGTCCAGCGCCACGAGCACCTTCCAGCCAGCCGGCCAGATCGTCCAGATTGGCCCGTCGGCGCAGAAACGACGCCTCATCCCGACACTGTGACCGCAGCGCCTGCAGCAGCCCGCTGCGCTCCACGGTGGCGCGGCACAGCTCGGCCGGCGTGGCGGTCTTGCCGAGCAGGTGCAGGCGCTCGAGGATGTTGCCGAACTCGGCCAGCCCAGCCGCCGCGCGGGCCGGCAGCTGCCGGATCAGGCCGACGCTGGTCGCCGCCCGCGACAGCCGCAGCTGCGCGTGACGGGCCAGCTCGGCCAGTTTGGCCAATGACGCGCTGCCCACTTCGCGCTTGGGCGCCGCGATGGCGCGCAAAAAAGCGGCGTCGTCATCCGGATTGGCCAATACGCGCAGCCAGGCCAGCGCGTCCTTGACCTCGCCGCGGTCCAGAAAGGCGGTGCCGCCAGTCAGGTGATAGGGAATCGACAGCAGCTGCAGGGCCTTCTCCAGCGCACGCGACTGGTGGTTGCCGCGAAACAGGACGGCAAACGAACTCCATTCCGCGCGCCGCGCGCCGTGCAGAAACGCGATCTCGGCGGCGACCCGCTGCGCTTCATGCTCGGACTCGCGGCACTCCCATACGCGAATCGGCTCACCTTCGGCCAGGTCACTCCAGAGTTTCTTGACGTGCTGGTGCGGGTTGTTGCCGATCAGCGCATTGGCGGCACGCAGGATGCGTCGCGAGCAGCGGTAGTTCTGCTCCAGCGCGACCACCTTGAGCTGCGGATAGTCGCGTCCCAGCTGCTGCAGATTCTCCGGATTGGCGCCGCGCCAGGCGTAGATCGACTGGTCGTCATCACCGACGCAGGTGAGCGCGCCGCGCGGCCCGGCCAGCAGGGTCAGCAGCCGGTACTGGGCCGTGTTGGTGTCCTGGTACTCGTCCACCAGCAGGTAGCGGAAACGCTCGCGCCAGGCCCCGGCGCGGTCCTCATCGACGGCCAGCAGCGCCGCCGGCAGGCGGATCAGGTCGTCAAAATCGACCGCGTTGAACGCCGCCAGGCGCGACTGGTACTGGGCGTAAGCCGCCGCGGCTTCGCGCTCGCGCGGGCTGCCGGCGGCGGCGGCGGCCTGCTCTGGCGACAGCCCCTGGTTCTTGGCCTGCGAGATCAGACCGCGCAGGGCGTCAATCGCGTCGGGCTTGGCGCCCTTGGGCAGGAACTCGCGCAGCAGGCCGGCGCTGTCATCGGCGTCGAAAATCGAAAAGCCGCGCCGCAGTCCGGCGGCCTCGGCTTCGATCTGCAGAAAGCGCAAGCCAAGCGCATGAAAGGTGCTGACCGTGAGCGCCTCGGCAACCTCAGCGCGGACCCGGCCGGCCAGCCGTTGGCGCATCTCGCGCGCCGCCTTGTTGGTGAAAGTGATGGCCGCAATCTTGGCCGGCGCGACGCCCACCTGGGTGACCAGATGCGCGATCTTCTCGACGATCACCCGGGTCTTGCCGCTGCCGGCGCCGGCCAGCACCAGCAGCGGGCCGGCACAGTAGCGGACCGCTTCAAGCTGCGGCGGGTTGAGTCCGGACATGGGTGGGATCGAGGTCAGCGCGGCCGAGCATTCTCGCACTGTGGCTGACTGACTGAGGTCTCCTCCGCAGCCCTCGAACACGGCAGTGCTCGGACCATCCACCGGCAATCCGACCGCCTGCCGGTACGCGTGTCCGTGACATTTGGCTCCGAACCACGACGGCGACGTCTGAATGGCGCTGCGGCCTGCGCCGCCAGACGGCGACGGCGGCCGCCGGGCTGTGACCCGGATAAACTGGCGCGATGGCCAAGCTCTATTTCTATTATTCGGCGATGAACGCCGGCAAGACCACCAGCCTGCTGCAAAGTGCGCACAACTACCGCGAGCGCGGGATGCGCACCCTCATCCTCACGCCGCAGCTGGATGATCGAAACGGCAGCGGCGTGGTGGCGTCGCGGATCGGTCTGCGCGCCGACGGTCGCATTTTCCGCGGCGGCGACGACATCCAGGCCATCGTTGAAGCCGAGATTGCCGCCGCCGGTGCTCTGCACTGCGTGCTGGTCGACGAGGCGCAGTTCTTGACCAAACTGCAGGTCTGGCAGCTGACCGAAGTCGTCGATCAGCTCGGTGTACCGGTGCTGGCATTCGGTCTGCGAACGGATTTTCGCGGCGAGCTGTTCGAGGGCAGCCAGTACCTGCTGGCCTGGGCGGACAGCTTGTCCGAGATCAAGACCATCTGCCACAGCGGCAGAAAGGCCACCATGGTGGTGCGAGTCGACCACAATGGCCACGCGGTAACGGACGGCCCGCAGGTCGAGATCGGTGGCAACGAGCGCTACGTGTCGGTCAGCCGGGCCGAGTTCAAGAAGATCACCGCCGGCGAAGGCCGCATCGAGCTGGCACAGCAGCGCCTGGCGCTGGACTAGCAGCCGGTCGGACTTAGCCCGCATGTTTCATGAACTCGCGCGATGATCGCGCAGGATTGTGTTCGCACACGGGACTACCGAAGGAGCGGCGTGTCGGGCCATACGACCGACTGAGGAAAATCTCCGGTACGGACAAACGACAAGCGAGGGTGCGTGAAATTCATGCAGTGTGCGGGCCAGGCTGATCTGTGCGCCCGGTCCAGGCTGGGCCGCTGGGCCGCTGGGCCGCTGGGCCGCTGGGCCGCTGTGCAAGAATCGTTAACTGATTTCTAACGCACCGGCGCGGCCTCGGCCGGTACGCTGTCGGGTCAATCCATCGCCAGCCTCTCCGGCTGGCGCTTTTGACTGCACAGGCGTCTGCCCGCTCGCGATGTATCTCGACTATTACGGACTCAAGGAACCGCCGTTTTCGATCACGCCCGACCCGCGCTTCGTGTTTCTCAGCGAGCGCCACCGGGACGCGCTCGCGCACCTGCTGTATGGGATTGGCCAAGGCGGCGGCGGTGGCTTTGTCCAGCTGACCGGCGAGGTCGGCACCGGCAAGACCACGCTGTGTCGACTGCTGCTCGAGCAGCTGCCCGAGAACACCCGCATCGCACTGGTGTTGAACCCGCGGCTTTCGCCGATCGAGCTGCTGGAGACCATCGGTGAAGAGCTGAAGCTCGATCTGAGCGGCCGGCGCGGAAGCCTCAAGGGACTGGTCGACGCGCTGAATGCCTATCTGCTCGATGCCTACGCGCAGGGGTTGCGGGTAGTGCTGATCATCGACGAAGCGCAGAACCTGTCGGCCGAGGCGCTTGAGCAGGTGCGCCTGCTGACCAATTTGGAAACGCCCACCCAGAAGCTGCTGCAGATAATCCTGCTCGGCCAGCCCGAACTGCGCGACCTCCTGGCGCGTGACGATCTGCGCCAGTTGGCCCAGCGGATCACCGCGCGCTACCACCTGACGCCGTTGACCAGCGATGAGACCGATGCCTACGTGCGCCACCGCCTGAGCGTGGCCGGCTGTTCGCGCCTGCCGTTCACCCGGCTGGCGCTGCGCCGGCTGCATGATCATGCCGGCGGGGTGCCGCGACTGATCAACATCGTGGCTGACCGCGCGCTGGTCGCCGGCTATGCCAAGTCACTGAACCAGATTGGCGAGCGCGAAGTCGACCTGGCCGCCGCCGAAGCGCTGCCGCCCAGCCGGCGCAAACTGCCGTCGGTGCGCGCCGGTTGGCTGGCCGCCCTGCTGCTGATCCTGACCGCAGCGACGCTGACCCTGCTCCCGCGCGGGGGCCAAACGCCGCAGCCGGTCGAGCCGGTGGCAACCGCAGCCCTCCAACCCAGCCCCGCCGAAGCCGGCGAAGATGCCCTGCTCGATCCGGCGCTGCTGGAGGCACAGATTGCCGAGGCCAGGGCATCGGATGTCACCGCCTGGAACCGGCTGCTGTCGCTGTGGACGCTGCGCGCCGAGGAAGCCGATGTGCGCACCGCCGCGCGCTGCCCGCTGGTGCTGGCGACGGGCGTCTACTGCCTGCGTGGCTCCGGCAGCCTCGGCAAGCTGGCCACGCTGCGACGACCGGTGATCCTGCGCTTGTCTGCAAATGAACGCGACGCCTGGGGCGTGCTGCTCGGCCTGTCCGGCACCCGTGCCCGCGTAGCCTTGGGCGGTGACACGTTTGACATCCGCCGCACGCATCTTGAGCGGGTCTGGCTGGGCGAGTTCTACGCGGTCTGGCGGGCGCCCGCATTCGTCAGCATGCCGATTCGCCGCGGCGACAGCGGACCCTCGGCTGACTGGCTGCGGGACGTGCTGCAGCGCCGCGACCTGATCTCCGGCGAAACCATCGGCCCGGCCTACGTTGACGCGGCGCTGGAGGCGGGGGTGCGTCGTCTGCAGTCGGCCCATGGCCTGGTGCCCGATGGCATTGTCGGCCCCGAAACGCTGCTTGCGCTCACCTCCGACGAGCGCGGCGGACCGCGCTTGCGGCGCACGCTGAACTGACCGATCGGCCTACCTGCACTCATGCCGGCGATGCCATGTCATTGATCCTCGACGCGCTGCGCAAGTCAGAAGCGCAACGTCAGCTCGGCCGCGCGCCGGGCCTGCTGACCCCCACGTCGATGGGCGACGCGCGCGACGCGCGCGCGCGCTGGCCGTGGCTGCTGGGCGCCGCCGTGCTGCTGCTTGCAGCGCTCGCCGCGGCCTGGTGGTTTGGCCGCAGCGGCAGCGCCGACACGCTGCCGCCACCTGCAACCGGGATGGCCGCGGCAACCGCTCCGGCAGCCGGCCAACCGACGGCCGCGGCCGATCCTGCGTCCGCAACAACGCTGCCCGCGACAGCGCCTGTGCCAACCACAGTTCCGGCACCCGCCGCCCGCCCAGTGCTGCCCGCTGCCGGTCCCGCTGACGTGCCCTCGGACCCCGATTTCGCTTCCACCGAACGCGAGTCACTGCCGCTGCCGCCGCCGGCTCTGACGCCAACCCCCGCGCCGATCGTGCCTGCCGCACCCGCGCAACCGGACCCCTCTGGCGGGCAGATCGCTGCCGTCCCGCCATCGTCCGTCCTGCCACCGGACCTTGCGGTCACACCGCTGCGAACGCTCAGTGACGCGGATCGCGCCGGTCTGCCGCCGTTGCGCCTGAGCATGCACGTTTTCAACGATGAGCCGCAGCGCCGGTTCGTGTTGATTGACGGTCGCCGCCATGCCGAAGGCGCGCAGGTCAGCAGCGACGTCGTGCTGCGGGAGATCCGTCGCGACGGTGCCGTGCTGGAGATACGCGGGCGCCGCGTGCTGATCGAACGGCCTTAGCCCGCATGTTTGTGCACGTACCCGGTCGTCGCCGTCCATCACCGACCTGGGTAGCGCCGCTGCTGGTGCTGCTGTCGATGGTGGCCTTCGTCTGGCTGGCGACGCTGGACGCCGATCCGCGAATGCAGTTCCTGCGCCGCTGGGGCGCCGTGCCCGAGACCCTCTTTCCGCTCGCTGCGCCGCTGGCCGGCCTGGTTGATGGCCGGTTGCTGACCCTGCTCAGCGCGCTGTTCATACACGCCGACTGGCTGCATCTGGTTGGCAACATGCTGTTTCTGGTCATTTTTGGCTTGCCTGCCGAGCGCGCCCTTGGGCCGTGGCGGTTCCTGCTGCTGTTCCTGCTCGGCGGCGCACTGGCCAACCTGGCGCCGGTGCTGCTGCTGGAAAGCTCGCGCTCGGTAATCATCGGCGCCTCGGGCGCCATCTCGGCGCTGATCGGCGCCTATCTGGCGCTGTTTCCGCGGGCAACGCTGGGGTTTGTTCTGCCGCTTGGTCTGTTCCTCGAGTTTGTTCGCACGCCGGCGTCGGTGATGATCGGCGTTTGGGCGCTGCTGCAGCTGGCGTTCACCTTTGTCGGCCCAGGCTTTGGTGCGGTGGCCTGGTCGGCGCATCTGGCCGGATTCTGCATCGGTCTGCTGTTGGGGCTCTTGGCTCGACCGGCCATCGCACGGCGCCTGCGCGACGCCTGATTTTCCTGCCGTGTCCGCCGCATCGACGCCCTGGCCGGCAACGGCAGCCAAGGGCAGCCAGCATCCGCTCACACAATTCACCCGCATCCAGCCACAATGCCCCTATGGCCCCACGCACTCTTTTCAAAATCACCTTCCATAACGCCGGCAAGGTCTACGAGCTTTACGCCCGTCACGTCGCCAGCAGCAGCTTGTGGGGTTATACCGAAGTCGCCGACCTGGTCTGGGATAGCGGCGACAGCGTGGTCATCGACCCCACCGAAGAGCGATTGCGCGACGAATTCGGCGACACCCGCAAGCTGCATCTGCCCATGCAGTCGGTGATCCGGGTGGAGGAGGTCGAGCGCAAAGGCCAATTGGCGATCCGCGATGCCAGCACCGGCGAACGGGTGGTCACGCCGTTTCCACTGCCGGCAAAGCCGCGCTAGGGCGAGTTCCGGCTTCAGCTTCAGCTTCAGCTCCAAAAATGCATCCGCCTGCTCTGCTGGAACTGGAACAGAAGCTGCAGCCGCGGCAAGCGTCGCCGCCCCGCCTGGCTCAGCGCGGCGGCGGAATGGTCGCCACGAAGCGGGCGCCACCCAGCTCAGGCGATTGGCTGACCTCGAGTTCACCCCGGTAGGCGCGCACGATGTCCTGCACGATGGCCAGGCCGATGCCGTGGCCATGCACGCGTTCGTCACCGCGTACGCCGCGCTGCAGCAGACTTTCGCTCCGGTCGGCAGGAATGCCTGGCCCATCGTCTTCGACTGAAATCCGCGCGCTGCGACCCCCGTCAACGCGGTCCACCCGCAGCAGCACGCGGTGCTTGGCCCACTTGAAGCCGTTCTCCAGCAGGTTGCCCAGCAGCTCCATCAAGTCGCCCTGCTCGCCATGGAAGCGCGCCGCCGGGTCGATCTCGAACTCGCACAGCACGCCGCGCTCGGCGTAAACCTTTTCCAGTCCCTGCACGATGCCTTCGGCGTTCGACTCGATCGGCAGCGGCGCAGCAAAGCGCTGGTGGCCGGACGTCGCGGCCCGCGACAGCTGGTAGGCGACGATTTCGTCCATTCGCTGCACCTGGCTGCGCACGTCGTCGCGCAATTCAGCGGCGGTGCCGTCGTTTTCCAGCCGCGCCCGCAGCACCGCCAGCGGCGTTTTCAGACTGTGGGCGAGATCGCCCAAGGTGTTTCGATAGCGGGTCAGATGATCGCGTTCGCTCTCGATGAACGCGTTGAGATTGTCGGTAAGCGGCCGCAGTTCGCGCGGATACACGCCATCGAGGCGATCGCTGGCTCCACGCTCGACGCGCGCGACATCGCGCTCGACCCGCCGCAGCGGATTCAGACTCCAGCGTGCCACCCACACCTGGAGGCCCAGCAGCAGCAGGCCAGCGCCGCCAAGGTAGGACCACAAGGTGCGGCGGAAGACCCGGATCTGCCGATCAGCAACCTGGGTTGCCTCGCCAATGAAGACAGTAAAGGTCACCGATTCCTCTGCGCTGACTTCCCAGACGACACCCACGCCAAAGCGGTAGATCGGCCCGACTGGGCTGTCCAGCGGACCGACAAATTCGGCGTCGCCCGGGCGCAGGGTGTCGGTGAACGGCAGCTGCCGGCCAACCGCCGAGCCCGACTCCCAGCGGAACAGGTTGCCGTTGATGGCGGCGTACAGGCCACTGCTGCCCGGCTGGTCAAACCGCGGCTCGGGTGATTCGGCAGGCGGAATAAGCGCCTTGCCTCGCGTCACGTCGGTGCCGGCGAGGTACGCGTAGGCGTAGGTCTGCAGACGCTCTCGCACGCCGGCCAGGGTGGCTTCGGCGAAGGCCTGGTCGAGGGCGTATCCGGTCAGGCCGAGGAACGCGAACAGCCCGATGCTGGCCGCGATCAGCTGGCGGGCCTGCAGTGAAATCGAGCGTCGGCGCCGCGCCAAGGACGCTCAGCCGGTTAGGCTGCGTCGGCTGCCCAGCGGCAGCCCGCTCGCCGACGCGCCCGGATCACTCGTTGCGCGGGATCGCAAACCGATAGCCACGGCCGCGCACGGTTTCGATCGGTTTCAGAGCGCCGTCGGGATCCAGCTTCTTGCGCAGCCGACCGATGAACACCTCCAGCACGTTGGAGTCGCGATCAAAGTCCTGCTGGTAGATGTGCTCGGTCAGATCCGCCTTGGAGACCAATTCGCCAGCGTGCAGCATGAGGTACTCGAGCACCTTGTACTCATAGCTGGTCAGGTCGATCGGCTGGCCGTCAACCGCCACCGTCTGTGCCGCGAGGTCGAGCCGGATCGGTCCGCATTCGAGCTGCGGCTTGCTCCAGCCGGCAGCCCGCCGCAGCAGCGCATTCAGCCGGGCCAGCAGCTCCTCGATATGGAATGGCTTGACCAGATAGTCGTCGGCGCCGGCCTTCAGCCCTTCGACTTTGTCCTGCCAGCTCGATCGGGCGGTAAGAATCAGAATGGGGAAGCTCTTCTGCTCGCCGCGCAGCAGGCGAACCAGCTCCATGCCCGACAGCTTGGGCAGGCCGAGATCAATGACCGCCACATCGAACGGCATCTCACGGCCAAGGTACAGACCCTCCTCGCCGTCACTTGCCGCATCGACCGCAAAGCCCTCTCGGCGCAGTCGCGCAGTCAGGGTTTCGCGCAGCGGCGCTTCGTCTTCCACCAGCAAAATGCGCATCCGATCAGGACTCCAGAAAAGTTAAGGGCTACGCTGCCGGGCGACGATCATCGGTCGTCACGCTGACGCGGGGATGGCGGCGGCGGCGGCGCGGCCGGCTCGCGGGCTCGACGGCGCGGGTCATCCTGCATCACCCGGACGCGACCCTCCGGCATCAGCACCTTGACCCGGTAGATCTCGCGATCCCCGCGCTGCATGGGCCGCACCTGCAGCACACGCCCGCCGGTCTCGCTCTCAATGCGCTGTACCGACTCGGGCATCCGCTCGCGCCGGTTGTCGTCTTCACGGCCGGCCGCACGCGTCGGCCCAGCGGCAGCGAGCGACGCGCAAACAAGCGATATGAGGAGAGTGTGGCGCATGGGGTACCGAATCTTAACGGTCGGCGCCGGATGTGCAAGCCCGGTGACCGTGACAGGGTTGCCTTCGAAGGAGGGTTGCAGTCTGGTCGGAGGGGGGTGAATCCGTTCTGAACTCGTTAAAATGAATCCGACGCGCCGCTGAACGCCGATCCTCAGTAGATCTCCGCAACGCAGCAGCGCAGCGAACCGCCGGCCTTCTCGATCTCATCCAGCGGCACGCTGGCAATGTGCCAGCCGCGCCGCGCAAAGCCGCCGCGGGTGGCCGGGGTCAAGGCATCCGCCGCCCGTTCACTCATCCATACCCGGTCGTGATCGAGCGCGATGCAGTTGCCGGCGTAGCCGCTCAGCTCGGCGGCGTCGAGGACGATCGCTGCATCGCCATAAAGCTGCAGCAGCGCCTCGGGAACGGCAGGGTCGCAGAACGCACTCGGCGCCAGCACCAGCCCGCGGCCGGCCAGCGCGCTCATCACCACGTTGGTGTGGTACTCGCCCGGCACCAGCTCGAACGCCAGCACCGCGCGCAGGCCGAACGCCGAGTACATGGCCCGGATGCCGGCATCGTCGCAGCGCGGGCTCAGTCCGGCAAAGCCCAGACCGCGCGCGCGGTCGATCACCATCGTGCCGGTCAGCTCACTCAAGCCGGGCAGCGCGCGCAGATCGAGTGCCTGATAGCCCAACACATCGACAAAAAAGCGCCGGATGTCATCGCGCGCCGCCTCGCGCTTGCGCAGTGGATGGCGCATGCGGCCGATGATGAAGCGACCGCCGACCTCGCCCAGCACCCGGGCGGTGGCAAACACGTTGTTCGGGAATACCGCCTCCGGCGTCAGCTCATCGCCCGGAAACGCAATCGTGGGAATCCGCCGGGCCAGCGCCCGCTGCAGCGCGGCGTGCTGCTGCAGCGCCCGCAGGGGGTCGACCATGTTGCTGAGGTCCATGTAGAGATTGTCACTGGCCGAATCCGCCGCCAAACGGAAGCCCTCGGGCGTGATCAGGAAGGCGGCGCGCGGGCAGCCCGGCTGCTCGATTCCGAGGCTGCGTGCGTGGGCGAGAAATGCAACCGGGTCCCGGTGAATCATGCCGCCTGCTCCTGTTTACTGTCGCAGACCCGCGACAGCGCTTCTTCGATCAACCCCCAGTCCGCCCCGACCCGATGCGCGCCTTCGCTCAGCACCTGGCGAAACGCCCGTCCACCCGGCTCGCCGTGAAAAAGGCCCAGCAGATGGCGGACCACGTGCTTGAGCGCGACGCCCATTGCAAGCTGAGCTTCGATATACGGCCGCAGGCAGCGCAGCATGGCGATCCGATCCAGCAGCGGCTGCTCCGGCGCAAACAGCGCACGGTCCAGCCGATGCAGCAGATACGGCGTGTGATAGGCCGCCCGCCCGATCATCACCCCGTCGACGTGGCGCAGATGCTCGGCAACCGCCGCGAGATCCTCGATGCCGCCGTTGATCACGATG
Source organism: Lysobacterales bacterium (assembly GCA_038205755.1). Taxonomy (GTDB): domain Bacteria; phylum Pseudomonadota; class Gammaproteobacteria; order Xanthomonadales; family Xanthomonadaceae; genus JANNWF01. The sequence continues at coordinate 15,103 of JBBRBN010000083.1, forward strand.
CGCAGATCGGGACGCTCCTGCTTCAGTCGATAGACCTGCTCATAGCGCAATGGCGGCACCTCACGATTTTCCTTGGGGCTCAAGCCCTGCAGCCAGGCCTTGCGCGCGTGCACCGCGAACAGGCCGACCCCGCTGGCAGCCACTGCATCGACAAATGCCCGCAGGCTGACGTAATCCTCCTGCTCATCAACGCCAAGCCGGCACTTGACCGTAACCGGAATCGCCACCGCTGCACGCATCGCCGCCGCGCACGCCGCTACCAGCGCCGGCTCGCGCATCAAGCACGCGCCAAACCGCCCCGCCTGGACGCGATCCGAGGGACAGCCGACATTGAGATTGACTTCGTCATAGCCCATGGCCTCCGCAACAGCCGCCGCTTCGGCGAGCATCCCGGGATCACTGCCGCCCAACTGCAGCGCCAGCGGCCGCTCGACCGGATCAAACCCCAGCAGCCGCGCACGAGCGCCCTTCAGCACCGCCTGCGCGTGCACCATCTCCGTATACAGAAATGCGTGCGGGGCAAGCAGCCGATGGAATACACGGCAGTGGCGGTCAGTCCAATCCATCATCGGGGCGACGGAGAGGCGGTGGCTAGGTGACATCACATATCCGTTGGATTGGAAACACTTGTACGTTTTGAGACCGCCATGGATTCCTGCGCAAGCCTTGCGCCCAACCAAAGTTCAGGTCAACGCGGCGCTGGCTGCTTGAACCCTTCGCGGAACTGCGACACGCGCTGACGATAGCGCGCCATGGTGCCCTCGTTGGGATGATGCAGCTCGCGCAACCACAGGGCGAGAAAAGTTTCCCGCTCGTCATCGGTGACGCCTTTCCCCAGCGCCGGGCGGATGCCCGCTTCGTCGCTGCGCAAAACGCCGGCCGCCACTATTGGCGCCGATCGCGTCGATGAGCGCCTCCCTGTGGCGGAGCCGGACTGGCTCGGGCTCGGGTTCGGGCTCGGGTTCGGGCTCGGGTTCGGGCTCGGGTTCGGGCTCGGGTTCGGGCTCGGGCTCGGGA
>JBBRBN010000084.1:0-15818 GCA_038205755.1 Lysobacterales bacterium
CCTTAAGTGGGTAGATGCCGGGGCCACCAATCGCACCTTCAATAGTTACCCGCTGGCTTGAGAACTCCTTGACGAACACGCTGACCTGCGGATCCTGCAAGTAGGTCTCGGAGAGCTTGTTGGCGAGCAGATCCTCCAACTCGCTGACGGACAGCCCACCCGCCAATACTGTCCCGATCAGGGGCAGCGAAATCTGCCCGCTGGAGTTCACCCGCACGGTCTTGTTGAGATCGGCGATCTGGAACACGGTGATCTCCAGCATGTCCTGCGCACCGATCCGATACTCGGCCGTCCCGATATAGGCGCCGGTATTGGTGGTTGTGTCAGGCGGACCCAGATTTTCGGTCGTCGTGACCACCCTCGCCGTCCCGCTTCGAACTGGCCCGGAACTGGTCAGACAGCCCGAAAGCAGCGATGAAATAATGGCCAACAAAAGAAAGCGCGGAAAGACTCGCATCTGGATCAGACGACTCCGAAGGGGAAGCTACTATAGACCGCCGACCAACCGCCGCCAAAGACTTGGGCGGGCGACCTTGGCGGGCGGCGCGTCGGGCAGGGTGAGCGCATCTGGCTGAATATTCCTGAGAATGCCGTTTGGCCGGATCTCGGTCATCTGCGTTGCCTCGGCGTCTCCGAGACGTTTGGCAACCGCATCGCGAGCTTCCGCGAGCAGCGGTGCGCGCTTGTCGGCGCGGTGGGCGTCGGTGGCAACGATATGCACCATGCCTTCGTCAAGCATGCGCTCCGACCAGTACTTGGCGCGCCCGCCGAAGCGACCGGTGATGGCGCCGGCGGTCAATTGCATCCAGGCACCGCCCCTTGCGAGGCTCACGAACACTTTGTAGTTGTTGTCGATCCACGACAGCCGCTCCGGGTGCGTGACGATCGGCACATAGCCAGCGGCAACCAGATCGAACACCACGTTCTCGATCCGCGGAGGCGCTACATGATGCGGCGGCTCGAACAGAAAGTAGCGCGAGCCATTGAGCGTCGGAATGCGCCCGCCGCGGATGCCCGCGAGCAGATCCGGCGTGAGGTGCACGTCGGCGCCTTCGACCAGCTGCAGCGGGATGTCCTCCCGATGCAGCGCAACGCGAAGTTCGGAAATGGCCGCGCGGATACCGGCTGCGTGATTTTCGTACATGCCGGGGTATATGTGCGGCGTGCACGCGGTGACCGTAATGCCGTCGGCAACGGCCACCCGAGCCATCGCAAGCGCTTCATCGAGATCCGGGGCGCCATCGTCGACACCGGGCAACATGTGGCAATGCAGGTCGATCATGCCGCCTGCCGTCGGCGCCATCAGCGGCTGAGCGCTGCCCGGGTGGGAAGCTGGCGTGACGCTGGCGCTCATGTGCGTGATTCCGGCTCGGTTGCAAGCAGGTCCGCTCGATTTCTCGCCGGCGCCTGAATCGCGCCAGCCCCACCAAACAAGCGTTGATGCAATGAACCAAAAAACGCCAATGAGCGCGCTGGCCGCGCGGTCAGCCAGTAGTGCAGCGCAAACAGCACAAAGAAAGCTGCGACGAACCACGGATGCGGCAGGTCCCATTTCAGAACCAGCGCCGCCACGCCGCCGACCGCGAGGCTCAATGCAAGCAGCGTGCAAACCAGCTGGCCATGGCTGAATCCCGCATCCAGCATGCGGTGATGAAGGTGGCCGCGATCCGCGCTGAATGGCGATCGGCCCATGTGCAGCCGGCGGACGATGAGCACCAGGCAATCGAGCACGGGAAACAGGATCAGAAACGGCGCCAGCACCGGGCTGACCGGATGACCCGAATTCTGGGTGAGTCGAAAGCAGAACCAGGCAATGAAGAATCCGAGCAGGGCGCTGCCGGCATTGCCCATGAAGGTACGGGCGCGAGGCAAACCGGGGCGCCGCAGATTGAAGACCAGAAACGCCAACACTGCGCCTAGCACCGCCGACAGCAGCGGAAGCATCGAATGATTGCCCGAGTACAGGGCCGCACAGCCGATCATCAGCAGCGCGGCAGCAACCAGCGCGCCGGCGAGGCCATCGATACCGTCGGCCATGTTGATCGCATTGATCAGACCTACCGTTGCAAACACGGTGAACGGAACGGCGAGCACGCCGAGCGACATGGGTCCGCGCCCAAACAACGGACCGATCTGCTCCACATGCACGCCACCCAGGTAGATCATCACCAGCGCCGCGCAGGTTTGCGCGCCAATGCGCCAGTACCAGCGGATGTCGTAGCGATCGTCCAGCAGTCCGACCACCAGCAGAATGAGCACCGCCAGCGCAAACGCCGGAAGACGGCTGGTGTCTTCCATCAGCAGAAACGCCGGAACGATGACACCCAGCGCGATCGCCAACCCCCCGACCACGGGCGTGGGGTGAGCATGGTCCTTGCGACCGCCTGGATGGTCGAGCAGGCCAAGCTGCCGCGACAGCGGCAGCGTGACCGCGATCAGCAGCCAGGTCAGTCCAAGCGCAACCAGTCCACTCAAGGTCAATTCGGCTAGCAAGCACTACCCCACTCGTGAACGGCCTCAGACGCGGACTACTCGCGCCCAGACCGGTCGGCATGCAGCACCCCCTGTAGGCGCCCCCACCGCTGATCACCCGCTTTTCGTTTGACGCATCGCCGCAAAGCGCTTCCGTCACACCCAGCCGGCACACAGCCCAAGTATAGCGGTGCACTTGCCGCGAATAAACAAAACAATCGTTTAGCCACGATCCGTTCATCTTTACATCTAATCTGAACGTCCCTGCAGCGCATCATTGGCCGCCAGCCGGGGCAGCTGGGCGCCAAAGCGTTGGAATACAGCTGGCACGCCACCGACGCTGCGTCAGCGCTGCTTGCTGGTCCGCAGACTGAGCAGGGACGGCGGTGCGGCAAAGGTGTCCGGGTTGGCCGGCGGCCAGAACAGCTTGAACACCGGGTGGTCGGACACGCCGTCGAGCAGCGCGCCGCCCTGAACAAAGTGATGCAGGGCCGCCAGCGAGCGCACCTCGGTGGAGGAAATCCGCCGGATGACGTGCTCCGGGCCCAGCTCGTCGGGGTGCTTCAGCCCCGCGGCCGACAGCAGCTCGCGCAGGGCCTTGAGCGTGTTCTCATGAAAATTGGACACGCGAATCGCCTTATCCGGGACCACCAGCGCACGCTGTCGCAGCGGGTCCTGGGTGGCGACCCCGGTGGGGCAGGCGTCGGTGTGGCAGGTTTGCGACTGGATGCAGCCCAGCGCAAACATGAAGCCGCGCGCGGAATTGCACCAGTCCGCGCCCAGCGCGATGGTGCGGGCGATATCGAAGGCGGTGATGATCTTGCCGGCGGCACCAATGCGGATCTGGCCGCGCAGATTGAGCCCGACCAGCGTGTTGTGGACCAGCAGCAGTGCCTCGCGCAGCGGCGCGCCGACGTGGTTGCTGAACTCCAGCGGCGCGGCACCGGTGCCGCCCTCGCCGCCGTCGACCACGATGAAATCGGGCGTGATGCCGCTGGCCACCATGGCTTTGGCGATGGCGAACCACTCCCACGGGTGGCCGATGGCGAGCTTGAACCCGACCGGTTTGCCGCCCGACAGCTCGCGCAGCCGGTCAACAAACTCAAGCAGCTCGCGCGGCGTAGAGAAGGCCGAGTGCGATGCCGGCGAGTTGCAGGTGATGCCCTCCGGAATACCGCGCGTCGCCGCGATCTCGGCGGTCACCTTGGCCCCAGGCAGCACGCCGCCATGGCCCGGCTTGGCGCCCTGCGACAGCTTGATCTCGATCATCTTGACCTGATCCTGTCGCGCGTTGGCGGCAAAGCGCTCGGCGGAAAAACTGCCGTCTTCATTGCGACAGCCGAAGTAGCCCGAGCCGATCTCCCAGACCAGATCGCCGCCCGGCTCGCGGTGGTAGCGCGATATCGAGCCTTCGCCGGTGTCGTGATAAAAGCCGCCGCGGCGCGCACCCTCGTTCAGCGCCAGAATGGCGTTGGCCGACAGCGAGCCAAAGCTCATTGCCGAGATGTTGAACACGCTGCAGCCGTAGGGTTTGCTGCAGCGCGGCCCGCCGATGCTGACCCGGAAGTCGTGCGAGTCGATCTGCGTCGGCTGCAGCGAGTGGTTGATCCACTCGTAGTTGACTTTGTAGACGTCAAGCTGGGTGCCGAACGGCCGCTTGTCGAGCACGTTCTTGGCGCGCTGGTAGACGATCGAGCGCTGCACGCGCGAAAACGGCGTTTCGTCGGCATCCGACTCCAGAAAGTACTGGCGGATCTCAGGCCGGATCGACTCGAGCATGAAGCGCATATGCGCCGCCAGCGGATAGTTCCGACGCACCGCGCTGTTGGGCTGGAACAGATCCCAGGCGCCGACCGCCGCGAGCAGAGTCAAAGGCACCGCCGGCCACAGCCACTGCGACGACAGCAGCCACGAGGCCTGCAGGGTCAGCCCGGCCAGCAGGCAGCAGATCAGCCATGGGAGGTAGCGCAATGGCGGCACGGAGGTTGGTTCGTCGGTCGGCAGGGTGCAAGGATAGCGGTGAATGGCGGGGGGATTGGTTGCTGGCGAGCGCCGTATGGCGCGTCAAGTGCATCGCGCCGAGCGGCGCTCCCACAACCGCCCGCCTGCCCAGCTTCTATAGAAGCGCCGCTCGGCGCGATGCTCTCATTCGCTCGCGTCAGCGCCTACCAACCGCTCGCTCAACCGCGACCAGCGCTGCTCGCGGCGCTCGATGGCGGCGCTGAACGCCTCTACTTCTCCACACAGCGTGAGCGCATCACGGCTGCGGCTGAGGCCGGTGTAGAGCCATTCGCGCGTCAACAGCGGCGAGTCGGCGCTGGGCAGCATCAGCACGACCTGCTGGAACTCCGAGCCCTGCGCCTTGTGCACGCTCATCGCGTAGGCGGTGTCGTGGGCGGGCAGGCTGTCCAGGCGCAGCGCGCGAGGGGCGCCCGAGGCGTCGCTGAACCATGCGCGCAGGCCGTGCAGGGGGTCGCTGGCCAGCACGCCAAGATCGCCATTCCACAGGTCTAGACGCGGCGCGTTCTCGCGAATCAGGATCGGTCGACCGTCATAGTGTTGAACCGTTGATCGATGACCCAGGCAGGCCAGCTCGGCGGCGGCATTCACGTCCTCAACGCTGCGCCGCCCGCGGTAGCCGGCGCACAGCACGCGCAGCTGCAGCAGGGCGCTTAGTCTGAGGCTGACATCGGCGGCGCGCAGTCCGGCGAACCCGTCCCGCCAGACCCGCCGCCAGCGGGCGCTGAACGGGTCGATTTGCGACCACTCGGCGCTCACCCCGACTGCCCCACCGGACAGCGCCGTGAGTGCGGCGGTTTGGTCACCTGCGCGCACGGCGTACAGCAGTCGGGCAACCGCAGAATCGCTGGCAAAGCGCCGCGGTTGCGACAGCGCGCAGGCGACGCTGCCAATCGCGCTTGCGCTCTCGCTGGACGCCTGCGCGTGACCGGTGATCGCGGACCGCAGCCGGGCAATGTCGGGAGCGCTTTCGGCCTGCTGAACGGCGAGCAGATCGGCCAGCACGCGGCCACCGCCCATCGCCGGCAGCTGGTCGGGATCGCCCAACAGCACCAGCCGCGCGCTCGCCGGCAGAGCGCGCAGCAGTCGCACCAACGTTGGCAGATCGATCATCGATGCCTCGTCAAGCAGCAGCACATCGAGCGGCAGTGGATTGGCCGCAGCGTGCCAAGGCTCGGCCTGGTAAGGCCGCGCGCCTAGCAGCCGATGCAGGGTTTGCGCCTCGACGGGCGACGCGCCGGATTCGAACGTCTGGTCGCGCAGGCTGGCGCCCAGCCGCGCGGCGGCCTTGCCGGTGGGGGCGGCTGCCGCGATCCGCAGCGGCGCAGGCGCCAACTGCTGCAGAAACCCCAGCAGCCGGGCGGCGGTCCAGGTCTTGCCGGTGCCCGGCCCACCGGTCAGCAGGGTGAGGCCGGCGCAGGCCGCCTGCGCCAGGGCGGCACGGGCGGCGGCATTCTCCGGCACGTTCGGCAGCAGCCCATCAAGGCAGGCGCGGGCCGTATCGGGCGCGACCACAAAGCGTCGCGCGGCAAGCTCCAGCAGGCGTGCGGCGGCTTCCCGTTCGAGCGCCCAGACCCGCCGCAGATAGAGCATGCCGTGATCCACTACGAACGGCCGACCGGCGGCCGGGTCGCCGATGTGGGGATGGTCCTGCAGCGCCGCGAGCACCTGCTCCGGCGCCGGTGGCGATCCGCGCCACTCGCCCAGAATCGGGCTCAGTTCGCCGCTGCCCAGTGCCTGCAGCGGGACGCCGGCGTGGCCCTGCCGGGCCGACCAGGACGCCAGCGCCAGCGCGGCCGCCGCGGCCCGATTGCCGACACCAAAGCGCTGCGCCAGGGCGAAATCAATGGCGGTCAGTGCGCTCATGCGCCGACTCCGTCGGCCCAGCCATCCAGCGCCTCGATCAAGCTGACCGCTGGCCGATCCACAAACACGCCGTACTCGCCGGCCGCATCCAGCCCGCGCAGGTAGACATAGCAGACGCCGCCGAAGTCGCGCCGGTAATCGTAGGCGGCGCCGAGCCGTGCGCGCAGGTGGCGATGCACGGCCAGCGTGTAGACGAGATACTGCAGGTCGTAGCTGGATTCGCGCACGGCGGCCGCCAGCGCGGGTGCCGCGTAGTGATCGAGGCGCTCGCCCAGCTGGTTGGTCTTGTAGTCAAACAGGTAGTAGCGGCCGTTCCAGCGCACCACCAGATCGATGAAGCCGCGCATGAAACCGGTCAGGCGCTCGCGTGCCGGCAGCAGGTCGCGCGCGTAGCGCGGCGCGGCCGCCAGAACGGCGAAAAATCCATCGAGCGCCGCGCCCTGCAGCGGGAAAAAGAACTCCAGTTCGGCAAGGCGATCCCCCGGCGGCAGCTCGCCCAGGGTCAGACCGTCGATCAGCGGCGCCCGACACAGCGTATCAATGCGCTCGCGAAGATAGGTCTGCGCGGTCTCGCCGAAGCCGAAGCGCAGGCAGGCGTTGGCAACCGCCTGCACTCCCGCACGGTCCGGCCAGCGCGCGAAGTCGATCAGCTCAAGCGCGGCATGCGCGCACTCGCCGAAACGGCTGCCTCCGATGTCCTTTGGCGCCAGCGGGGCGGCCTCGCCGGTCGCTGCAATGAGTGGCGCGGCGTCATGATCGGGGCGGTCCGAGTAGACACCGCCTCCCACTCCAAAAAGCCCGGAGTAGCTGACCATGCGCCGCGTCGATGCCAAGCGACCGCTGAACACGCGTGGCATCTCGAATGTCGGCGGGGCGGTCAGCTGAATCTGCCGGATCGGAACGTCCGTCGGCAGCGACTGCACCGCCACCGCACCCTGTGAGCGCAGCACCCAGCCATCCAGCGCCGCCGTGATCCGCTGTCGCCCGAACGCAGCCGGCTGATCGGCGGCCAGCACGCCATCGCTGCAGGCGCCGTCGGCGGCGTGCAGCAGGTAGGCCAGCGGTGACGCGCAGCTGGAGCGTCCGGCATCCTTGGCATTGACGCAGTCGCCCCAGACGATCCAGCTGCGCCGCTTGGCGCGGGTCAGCGCGACGTAGGCCAGCCGCACGCCCTCCGCAAACTGCTCGCGCGCCTCCTCGCGGGCGTGCTGCAGCCATCCGCTGTCGCCGGGATCGCGGCGCAGCGTTCCGTCCTCGGCATGCCAGCTCACGGTGGCCGGTCGTGGCGGCAGCTCGTCGCTCAGCGTGAGCGCCGCACCGCGCCACAGGAACGGCGCAAACACGAAATCAAACTGCAACCCCTTGCTGCCGTGCACCGTCATCAGCTGGACCCGCGCGCGATCCGACTCTGGCCGCAAGCGGTCGCCGTCCGCCGGCTTGCGGCCGCCGTCGGCGCTTTCCGCGATGCATTGCTGCATCCAGGCAGCGAGGCCGGAAAGGTGCTCGACCTCCGGCCAGCGCTCAGCCAGCAGGTCGAGCAGATGCAGCGCGTCGCTGAGCCACCGGCGTCCGTCGGGCTGCCGCAGGTGATGCTCCGCGGCGGCGGCAATCAGTGGCAGCAGCGCGGCAGCCGGACCGCGGCGCTCGTTGCGCAGGCGCGCGTCCGCCAGCGCATCAAGCGCCTGCTCGCGCGGCTCCGCCGCTGCGCCTTCAGCCAGCAGTTCGGCGGCATCCAGCGCCAGCAGTTCGCCGACCAGCGCCCGTCGCTGCAGTCCGGGGTCGCGCGGTGCGGCCAGCGCGTCGACCAGCACCAGCAGCGCGCGTGCCGCGTCCGACGCCCAGACGCTGCCGTCGCCAGCATAGGCGCAGGCGATACCCCAGCGCGCCAGCGCGCGGCGAACCCGCTGCGCCTGGCGATGACTGCTGACCAGCACGGCGATCGGCGGCTCTTCGCGCTCGGGCGCGAGATTGGCGTCAATCAGTCCGGCGATCTCCGCTGCCACGGCAGCGATCACCAGCGCTTCCGCCCGCCCGCTGGACAGCGGGCGGTCTTCGTCGGGCAGACGCCAAACGGTCAGTCCAGAGTTGACCCCTTCAGACTCCTGCGGACTTGACGCGCTGGCAGCGGCTTCGATGACCGGAGTTTTTGCGCCGGATTCATCCGGGAGCAGCGCCGGCCGAAACGCGATGAAGTCGAACACGAACGGATTCTCACGTCCGCCAAACAGAGCATTCACCGCATCGACCGTGCGCTGCTGCGAGCGCCGGTTGTGGCGCAGGCTGTGGCAGGCGTCGGCATCCTGCATGGCGCGCCGATAGGCGAAGATGTCGCCACCACGGAAGCGGTAGATGGCCTGCTTTGGGTCGCCGACCAGGAACAACCCGCAGTCGACCCGCCGCCAGTAGACCGCGCGGAAGATCGCGTACTGCGCGGCGTCGGTATCCTGGAACTCGTCGACCACGGCCAGCGGAAAGCGCTGCGCCAGCCGCGCGCCCAGGGCGTCGCCGTCGGCAGCTTCGAGCTGGTCGCGCATCCTCGACACCAGATCGTCGAAGCTCAGACGACGCAGCCGAGCACGCAGCGCGGCATCGCGCTCGCGCACCTGCCGCAGCAGTCGGTGCAGCCAGACCAGCCGCTCCAGCGGCGCCAGCTCGTGGCGCAGCGCCACCCAGGCGTCGATCCACAGCAGCGCCGGCAGCGCCGGGACCGGCTCCCGCTGGAATCCGGAATTGCGCGCAGCGCCAAGGCTCTCGCTGGTGAGCCGCCGCAGCGGCGTGGGGTCCAACAAAGGATCGCCATCGAGAGCAGCGGCAATCGCATCCAGCGCCTGTCGCTTGTGGGCGCTGCGGAGCTTGTTGCCGCTGTAGCGACCCGGCTCGTCGACATGCGACCAGAGTCGATCAAAGTCGCTGCTGTCGCCGAGCTGCTGCAGCTGCTGCTGCAGCATGGCGCTGCGCTCGCACAGCGCCTGGTAGCGCGTCTCGGCGTTGGCACCATCGACCTGGCTGGGGCGGACCGCCAGCAGCGGTCGCAGGCCGATCAGCAGCGTCTCGGCGTCACCGAAGCAGTGCAGCAGCAGCGCCGCCTGACCGGCATCCGCCAGCACCACCTGCTGGCGCCAGACGTCGGCCACCGCCTGTCGCTGGCGCTCGTTGCCGTCCTCCGCCGGCCACGCCTCCAGACCCAACTTCTGCTCGAAGGCGAACTCGCTCATCCACCGCGCACACAGTCCGTGGATGGTGTGCACCCAGGCCTCGTCGCAGCGCACCAGCGCGTCGATCACGCGCTGCCGCAGCAGCCGATCAGACAAACCCAACCGGCCGCCCTCGATGCACATCGCGGCAATGAACGCATCCGGCGCGTCCTGGCCGTCCATGGCGCGCAGCGCTTCCTCCAGCCGGCGGCGCAGCCGCTGCCGCAGCTCGCGGGTGGCGGCCTCGGTAAAGGTGACCACGACTGCGCTGTCGATGGACAGGCCCTCAATCGCGATGGCGCGCAGCAGCAGGCTGACGATCGACCAGGTCTTGCCGGTCCCGGCGCTGGCTTCAACCAGCTGAACGCCGGTCAGCGGCACCCGCAGGGGGTCGAAATCGGGCAGCTCGGTCATCCTCTGCGCTCCGTGTGCAGCGCGCCGACGAGCGGCGCGTAGATGCGCTGCGACCAGCCGGCAAATGCGTCCAGCTCCGGCACCTCAATGCCGCGAAACGCAATGGCGAGATCGCTGTCGGCGCTTTCACCTCGACCACGCTCGTTGCCCCGCCACACCTCGGAGCTTGCTTCGACCGCCGCCGCGTGGTCGTGTCCCTTGGCCCACCGGCGTGCGTAAGCCCAGGCCGAGCGCTGCGGCAGCGGCAGCGGGCTGACCTGCCCGCTCGACCAGCCCTCGGCGAGCGCTGTCATCCAGCCCTTCATGTCTTCAAGTCGCGCCAACCGGTGCCGGCGCGGTGAATTGTTCAGCGGCACCTCGAAGTAGCAGCAGTCAACGCCGGGCGCCAGCGCACCGGCGTGAATGAGCAGCTCACGGGTCAGCGCCAGCGTCAGCAGCGCGGCCGCGTCAGGCTCATCGATCCCCACCAGCAGCAGCCCCTTGGCGTCGCCCAGCCAGACCAGCTGGCCGGTGACCGGCAGCCGATCAATCTGGACTTCGATTGCAGTGGCGGTCTGGCGCAAGCGCGCAACGCCGATCAGATCCAGCGTGGCGTCAAAGCGCTCACTCAGGTCCTGCAGCGCGCGTTGGCCGGCAAGCCCCGCCGGCAGCTGGCCTTCCGCCGCGATGCGGGCCACGCAGTCGCCGATCGCCATGCCGCGCACCGACGCATCCAGCATCCGCGCCAGCAGTGCGCGTGCGGCGCGGCGGTCAATGCTGTGCGGTTCGTCACCGGCCTGATCCTCGATCCAGCGCGCGCGCGAAAGTCGCAGCACATCGCCCAGAAAGGCGCGCGCAGGATTGCGATAGAAGCGCAGCAGGCGGCCGACATCCAGGCGTCCGGCACTGCTTTCACTCAGCAGAATCGGCCTTGCAACGAACGGCCGCGGCGCACGCCAGCCATCCTGCTCGGCCTGCCGCGCCGGCCACCACTGCTGGGCAAAACTTCCCGCGTCGCCGGCAAAGCTGACCGCCGCCCACGGCGCCAGCGGATGCCGCATCAGCATGCGCTGGGCGACCCCGGCCCAGCGCTGCGCGTAGGCCAGGCGCAAGGTGTCGACCAGCTCCGCCAGCGGTGCCGCTGGCGGGCGCGCTGCGCCGTCGGTTGGATCCATGCCCACGAAGCTCAGGTGCAGGTGCTCGCGTGCCGCCAGCACGGTATCGAGCAGCAGCTGCCGATCATCCTCGCGCGGACTGCGGTCACCCGGTCGCGGCGCTTGCCGCATCAGATCGAATCCGGCCGGCGGCGTGCGCCGCGGAAACGCTCCGTCATCCAGCCCGAGCACGGCGATGACCCGGAACGGCACGCTGCGCAGCGGCACCATGGCGCACACCGTGGCGCCCTCGCCAAGAAAACGCTGCCAGCGGGCGGGCTGGGCAAGCGCGTCCTCGACCGCCGCGATCAGCGCATCAATACCGGGCGATCCCGCGATATCGGCCAAGGCCAGCTGCTCGGCGATGGCCTGCAGCGCATCAGCCACCGCTGCTGCCGCATCGGCCGCATCGGAATCGGTGTCGTCGAGCAGAAAAAACGCATCGAACAGCTGCCGCAGCGGCGCGACCGGATCGCCGCCCGCGGGCAGCGCCGCGAGCCGCAAACGCCAACGCTCCAGCTCACGCAGCAGCCGCCACAGCGCGCCCAGCGCCAGCGCCGCTGCGGCGCCATCGTCCGCCGCAAATGGCGCAACGCCGTCGAGCAGACCGCCCGCATCGCCCGCCGCCTGCCCCATCAGCAGGCGCTCGACGGCGGCCGCCCAGGTGTGTGCCGATGCCGCGCCCTCGCCGAGCGCCTCGCGCTGCGCAGCGCTTAGACCGCACACCACGCCCAGTTCGGCGGCCCATGTGCGCAGCCACTCCAATCCCTCATCGCTGAGCTCGAAGCGCGCCCGCAGCGGGGCGCACTCGAGCAGACCCAGCACCTCGATACGGGTGAATCCCGCCTGCGGCAGCCGCAGCAGCCACAGGTAGCGCTGGACCAGCGGATGCAGCCGATCCGAACGGCCGTCAGCCAGGGTGATCGGGATGCGCCGCTCCGGCGGAGTGCTGGCCAGCACGGCCTCAATCAGCGGCGCGTAGCGATCCAGCGAGGGCGCCATGATCGCGACCTGGTGTGGCCGCAGGCTGGGGTCACGCTGAAAGCAGTCGAGCAGCGCATCAAGCAGCACCTCGACCTCACGCCGCGGGCTGGCGCAGGCGTGGATGCACAGGTTGGAGTGTTGACCGGGGTCCGGCGGCGCGCGCTCGTCGAGATCCAGCATCGCCGCCTGCAGCCAGCCCAGCGGCTGCTGGGTATCGGGCGTCACCCAGCGCTCTGTTTCGACGCTGCCGTCCAGCCAATGCTCGATCTGCAGCTGCTGCGCCTCGCGGGCGCGGCTGCCCAGTGAGGTGAGCAGCGCCGCTGCGGGTGTCAGCAGGTCAGCCAGTTCGTTCGCAGCCGGACGGGTTCGACGCGCTGCGCGCCCACGCGCCTGCTCTCGCGGCGAGCGCAGGTCGCCCCAGAACGCGGCAGAAGGCGCGCAGTGATAGACCGCCACGTCGGTGCGAGCCGCCAACGCGGAAACCCAGCGCATCTGCAGCGGGCTGAGCGGCAGCGCTCCGAACAGGCTCAGGCGGGTGGGCAGCACATGCGGCGGCAGCGTACCCGCCAACAGCGCATCGATCAGTGCCAGCAGGCGCGTACCGCGATCCGCCAGCGGCAGCTCGGCGAGCAGCCTCCGCCACAGCGCCGACTGCCAGATTTCGTCGTCGCTGATCCCATCGGCCGGCACCGGCAGCGCGCGGCGATTGCCCGACCAGGTCAACAGCCAGTCCGGCCGATAGACCTGATAGGCATCCAGCACATCGGCGAGGCGGCCGGCCAGCTGCCACGGCTTGAGCGGGTCGGAGTCGCCGGTTGCGTCAGTCAGATAGCCACGCAGCACGGCGAATTCGCGGGTCGTCGGCAGCTTGCCGAGCAGCGCCAGCAGGCGCCAGCGCAGCGCCGGCCGCTCCCACGCCGCCTGCAGCGACGAATCGCCCTGCAGCGCCGGCAGCGCGGCCAGCATTTGACCCATCGTTTGCGCCGGCAGCTCGAAGCGCAGCTGCGCCGCCACGCCCCAGCGCTGCGCCAGCCGCAGCTGCAGCCAGCGACCGACGCCGCTATGCGGGACGACGATCCGCTCGGCGGCGCGCGGGTCGCGCAGCGGCTGTGCCTCCAGCCGCTGCGCGAGAGCATCGGCGAGCGCTTCAAGGCGGTTGGAGGCGATCAGCTGCAGCATTGGGGGGATTCGTTTGGACGGTCAGCGGAGAGCATCGCGCCGGGCGGCGCTCCGACAGTGGTCGCGTGGTGCTTGACTGCCGCTTCCGGCTCGGCGTCTCAGCGACTGCGACTTGCCATTCACCTTGCCAGCGCCGCGGCGAGGATGGCGTCCGTTGCGACCAGCTCGCACATGCGCTGCACCTCGCCATCCATCGCCCTATCCCGCTGCATGAAAGGAATCTCGCTGCGAATGCGCGCCTGCGCCGCCGCCACCGGCGCGGCAGGCGCGAATTCGCCCGACAGCGCCAGCTGGCGGAGCAGCGCGGCGCAATCCTCGCGGAACTGCGGGTAGTCAGCGGAGCCTGGCAGCGGCGCGCCCTGTACCTTGGCGCACAGCGCATCCAGATCGCCGCGTCGCGCCAGCCGCCGCGCGGCGTTGATCATGTCGCGGCGATAGTCCAGCGCCTGCGCGGCGGTATACAGCTCCAGTGCCAGCACGTGCGAGAGGTCCTCGCACATCTCCAGCACGTGGCGCGCCTCGTTGGCACCCATGGAAACGTGATCCTCGGCGTTGGCCGAGGTCGGAATCGAATACACCGAAGCCGGATGCGCGCGACTGGCCAGATCGTTGACCAGCGCCGCCGCGGTGTACTGCACGATCATGAAGCCCGAATCGGTGGCGTCCTCGTTGCCGATCAGGAACGCCGGCAGGCCGTCATTGGTGGCCGGATCGACCAGCTTGTTGATGCGCCGCTCGGAGATGCTGGCCAGCACCGGAATCGCCGCCTTGACGTAACTCATCACCAGCGCCAGCGGCATGCCGTGGAAGTGCCCCGCCGAAATCACCTGATCCTCGATCACCTGCGCATCGGCCACGTCAGGGAACAGCAGCGGATTGTCGGTCACCGCGTTGAGCTCGACATCCAGCACGCGGGCCGCCTGCGCCAGCGCGTCGCGCACCGCGCCGTGCACCTGCGGAACGCAGCGCAGGCTGTAGCTGTCCTGCGGCTGATGCTTCTTGCCGCCCTTGAACGGCAGGAAGCGACGGTAAAAGGCCTCGCGGCCGTGACGCTGCGCCGGCGGCACGTAGTCCCAGCAGATGTCGAAGTGTTGCGCCTGGTCTTCCGGTTGACTCCAGGCGTTCAGTTGCCAGGCACGGAACTTCGGCACCAGGTGATAGGCGATGTCGACCAGTGACGAGCCGTCGGTCAGTGAGCGCAGGCGCTCGGCGGCGTGCACCTGTCCAGGATGCGGACGCAGCGCGTGGACCTTTTCCTCGAACGCCCGGCCGCGACCGGCAAACGCCTCCAGCGTCATGGCCGCCGCCAGATCCGCGGTGTCGGCCAATCGCTCCAGCCGATCCAGCGCCAGCACGCCGGTGGCGAGCATCTGGGCGGTGCCGTTGTTCAGCGCCAGCCCTTCCTTGTGCGACAGCCGGATAGGCACCAATCCCGCCCGCTTGAGCGCCTCGGCGCCCGCCAGTCGCTGACCTTGGAACCACGCTTCGCCGCCACCCAGCAAAACAATTGCCAGGTGCGAAAGCGGCGCCAGATCGCCGCTGGCACCGACCGATCCCTTCTGCGGAATCAACGGCACCACGCCACGATTCAACATTTCCGCCAGCGCCATCAGCGTGCCCGGCCGGATGCCCGAGTGCCCACGCAGCAGCGTGTTGATGCGGATCGCCAGCATCGCCCGCACCACCTCCGGCGCAAATGGCGCACCCACGCACACCGCATGGGTGACGATCAGGTTGTGCTGCAGCTCCTCGAGCAGATTCATCGATTCAACCGGCGCCCCCGGCAAGCCCTCACGCGCCCGATGCGCACCGAGCAGGCGGTCGGCGTTACTACCGAAACCGGTACTGACACCGTAGATGGGCTCTTGCCGGCGAACCTGCTCGACCAGGAAGTCGGCGGCGTGCTGTACGCGCGCCAGCGCGTCCGTCGCGAGGGTTACGCCGACGCCGCTGCGAGCGATGGAGATCAGCTGATCGCGGGTGAGGGTGGTGCCGGTCAGGGTTATGCGGGCAGTCATGTTGGTTCCAGGCAGGGTCGCCGGATGGGCTGGTTGCTGGGCATGATTGGGGGTGCGGGGGCTGGTGGCAATGTCTTTGCCGGGTGGGTGCTTGGCGCCGGAGTGCGCGTGGGGTTTGTTTTGGCTTCCTTCGCCTGTTGCTGCGGCTTGGCACGGTTTCGTCCGCCTACGCGGCGGCCGGGTCACTTTTCTTTGCTTCGCCAAAGAAAAGTAACCAAAAGAAAGGCGACCCCGGGTTCGCGCCGGCGATGAAGCCGCAGGTTCGCGTCGGGCGGGAGCGGTTTTCAAAAGGACATCCATGTCCTGATGCAAACGCGCGCGCATCGTGTGCGCGTCCCTTCGGGCTTTTCCTCCCGCCCGCCGCCGCTGCACAGGGGCCCCGAGAGCGAACAGCCGGCAGGCTGCGGCGTCGTTGCCTTTGCTGTGGCCGTTGCTGTCGTAGAGCCGAGCTTGCTCGGCTGCTGGTCAGCTTTTCGCACAGCGGAGCAAGCTCCGCTCTACCAAAGCGAGCCGAGTGGCCGTTGCTGTCGTAGAGCCGA
>JBBRBN010000085.1:0-15788 GCA_038205755.1 Lysobacterales bacterium
TGCGCGGTGCGCGCGGTGCAAAACGCGGCCCGTAGGCCGGACTCGCAGCGCACCGGAGGCAGCCGCCGACCGATGGCGTGCAGCCGGCAGGGCGGCGCGCCGCAGGCCAACTCATTCGCTGCCGCGAACATATCCATCGACCCGGTAACGTCGAGCGCCTGCACAGCGTCGAATTCCGGCAGACCGATGTCGAAGGGTGGGCTTGGCGTGCGCCGGATCGTGCGGTGGATGCCAGCCGCAAGCCCTCGCGGATTCAACGGTGACGCGCGACGTCCCGCGTTGACCAGGATCATACGATCCATGGCCGCCGGCAGCCCCCACTCAGCCGTCTGGCATCAGCCCGACTTGCGCTTGGGGATGTAGAGATCGGTGATGGTGCCGTCGAACACCTCGGCCGCCATGCCCACCGATTCGCTGAGCGTGGGGTGCGGATGGATGGTGTGGCCGATATCGGCGACTTCGCAGCCCATCTCGATGGCCAGTCCGACTTCGGCGATCAGATCACCCGCGTGCACGCCGACGATGCCGCCGCCGATGATGCGGTGGGTGGCTTCGTCGAAGATCAGCTTGGTGAAGCCCTCGGTGCGGCCGTTGCCGATGGCGCGACCGGAGGCCGCCCAGGGGAACTTGCCGACGCCGACCTTCATGCCCTTGGCCTTGGCCTCGCCTTCGGTGACGCCGACCCAGGCGACCTCGGGGTCGGTATAGGCGACCGACGGAATCACCCGCGCCACCCACTCCTTCTTCGCGCCGAATGCGACCTCGGCGGCCAGCTTGCCTTCGTGAGTCGCCTTGTGGGCGAGCATGGGTTGGCCGACCAGGTCGCCGATGGCGAAGATGTGCGGCACGTTGGTGCGCATCTGCCGATCAACCGCGATGAAGCCGCGATCAGATACCTGTACGCCGGCCTTGTCGGCATCCAGCTTGCCGCCGTTGGGCGTGCGGCCGACCGACACCAGTACGCGATCAAACAGGCCGGCGTCGGGTGCCTTGTCGCCCTCAAAGCGGACCTTGATGCCTTTTTTCTCGGCCTTGATCTCGCTCGCCTTGACCTTCAGATGCACGGCAACGCCGAGCTTTTTCAAGCGGTCCGCCAGCGGCTTGACCAGATCCAGATCGGCGCCCGGCATCAGCTGGTCAAGCAGCTCGACCACGGCGACCTGACTGCCGAGCGCGCGGTACACGGTCGCCATTTCCAGCCCGATGATGCCGCCGCCGATGACCAGCAGACGCTTCGGAATCTCGGCCAGCATCAATGCGTCGGTGGAGTCCATCACTCGCGGGTCGTCCCACGGAAAGCCAGGCAGCTTCACCGGCTGCGAGCCGGCGGCGATGATGCAGTGCTCGAAGCGGATCAGCGTGGCGCCGTCGGCCGTGGCAACTTCAACTTCGTTGGCGGAGACAAACTTGCCAACGCCGGTGACGACTCGCACCTCGCGCTGCTTGGCCATGCCGGCAAGGCCCTTGGTCAGCTGACCGACCACCTTTTCCTTATAGGCGCGCAGGGCGTCAAGTTCGATCTTTGGCGCGCCGAAGCTGACCCCATAGTCCTTCGCATGTGCGGCTTCGTCGATGACGGCGGCTGCATGCAGAAGGGCCTTGGACGGAATGCAGCCGACATTGAGGCAGACGCCGCCAAGGTTGGCGTAGCGCTCGACCAGCACGGTGTCCATGCCCAGATCAGCGCTGCGGAAGGCGGCGGTATAGCCGCCGGGTCCGGCACCCAGAATCAGCATGCGGCACTCGACGTCGGCTTTACGGCCAGAGGAGGCGACGGCCTCTGCTTTGCTCCCCTCCGCCGCTGGAGGAGGGGTTGGGGGAGAGGGTTCGGGTTTGGAGGAGGACTTGTTGACCGGCGTGACGCTGGAATCAGGCAAGTTCGCACTCTTACCCCCGACCCCTCTCCCGGGCGGAGCGGGGAGCAAAGCAGCGGCATCAGCTGCCGCTTCAAGCACCGCCACCACGCTGCCTTCCGACAGCAGGTCGCCAAGTTTGACCTTCAGCTCGCGAACCACGCCGGCCGCGGCGCTGGGCACCTCCAGCGTCGCCTTGTCGGACTCCAGCGTCACCAGGCCCTGATCCTTGGCTACGGTGTCACCCACCTTCACCAGCAGTTCGATGATGGGGATGTCGGCGTAGTCGCCGATGTCCGGGACCTTGACTTCGATCGTAGCCATGCGGGTTTCCTTGCTCAACTTCAGGATTGACTGGGGCTTCAGGTCTCAGCGACGCCAGCTGACCTGATACAGGTCATGGCGGCGGTCTTTCAGATTCTGCACGGTACCTGAGGCGCGCGCCTCCAGCAGCGAATCCAGCCGCAGGTCGGCAAACGCGACGGCCTCCACGTTTGGCGAGGTGTCGGCGGCAACACCTTCGGGCGCAAACGGAAAGTCGCAAGGCGTCAGGATGCAGCTCTGTGCGTACTGGATGTCGAAGTTGTTGACGCCAGGCAGATTGCCGACGTTGCCCGAGAGCACCACATAGCACTGGTTCTCGATCGCCCGCGCGGCGCAGGAGTAGCGCACCCGCAGATAGCCTTGGCGCACGTCAGTGCAGAACGGTACAAACATGATCAGCGCGCCCTGGTCAGCCAAATGCCGACCCAGCTCCGGAAACTCGCTGTCGTAGCAGATCATGATCCCGATCGGCCCGCAGTCGGTCATGATCGTCTGCGCGCCCTCACCACCGCTGATCTTCCACCAGTGCCGCTCGTTGGGCGTCGGGTGCAGCTTCTCGCGCACGTGCAGCGCACCGTCGCGCAGCGCGACGTAGCAATTGTTGTGGATGTCGCCATCCGGCATATGCGTCGGGTGGGTGCCGCCAATGATGTTGATGTTGTAGCGCACCGCCAGGCCAGTGAGCAGTTCGCAGTAGCGCTCGGTGTAGGTGGTCAGCGAGCGCATCGAATCTGCCGGCGACAGCGGTCGGTTCTCGACGCTGAGCAGCTGCAGTGTGATCAGCTCGGGGAAGACCACGAAATCGGCGCTGTAGTCGGCCGCGACATCGACGAAGTATTCGATCTGGGTGGCGAACTGCTCGAAGCTGTCGATCCGCCGCTGCTGGTATTGCACCGTCGCCACCCGCACGACGGCGGGCAGCTCGCCCCGCTGCTGCGCCGCAGCGACCACCGGATGTTCAGCCTGCTGCGGATTGCGCCAGGCCAAATGCGCCGCGAAGCCCAGCGACTCGCGGTCTGAGGGCAGGTAGGCTTCGAGCACGCCGAGCAGCTCGAAGCCGTTGCGCAGCTGGAAGCTGAGCGTGGCATCGCGCAGCTGGCCCTGCTGCACCGCCTGCACGTAGTCCTGCGCCGTAGCGAACTGCTTGCGGCGACGGCTGTAGCCAGGCAACCGACCACCGAACACGATGCCCTTCAGTCCAAGATCGACGCACAGCTTCTTACGTGCGTCGTACAAGCGCCGGCCCAGGCGCAGGCCGCGTTGCGAAGGGTCGACGCAGACCTCCATGCCATACAGCCAGTCGCCGCGCGGATCGTGCCGCGAGGCGTAGCCGCCACCGGTGATGGCGCGCCAGGTGTGCGCTGCCAGCGCAATGCTTTCCTCGATCCGGAACGTGGAGCAGTAGCCAACCACGGTGCCGTCGACTTCGGCGACAAATTGGCCGAGCGGAAAGCCGGCCAATTGGCCAGCCACCATCTCCGGGATGTAGCAGAAGTCAGCGCCGTAGACGCGCTTGGACAGCTCGACGATCGCCGCGACATCGGAGCTGCGCGCAGAGCGTATGGTGAGATGTGCTTCGCGGCGTGCGGGAGTGCGTGGCATTGATCCTCCGTGATCCATGGCGGCAGCGGCGAACCCTCGCCGGTGGGCGACGGTCCGCCCGACACCACGGCGTACTACAGCAGCAGGCGGCGCCCGTCGGCCCACAGCTGCGCCAGAAAGCCGGTGAAGCGCGCCGCTTCGGCGCCATCAATCACCCGGTGATCGTAGGACAACGACAGCGGCAGCAGCAGCCGCGGCGCGAACTCCTTGCCGTTCCAGACCGGCTGGATCGCCGCTTTCGATACGCCGAGGATGGCGACTTCAGGCGCGTTGATGATCGGCGTGAACGCGGTGCCGCCGATTCCGCCCAGGCTCGATATCGAGAAGCAGCCGCCGCTCATGTCGGCCGGCCCCAGCTTCTTGTCGCGCGCCTTCTTCGAGAGCTCGCCAAGTTCCGTGGCCAACTGCAGCAAGCCTTTCTGATCGCAATCGCGGATCACCGGCACGGTGAGCCCGTCCGGCGTGTCGACCGCGATGCCGATATGGAAGTAGCGCTTGAGCACCAGATTCTCACCGCCGGCGTCGAGCGATGCGTTGAAGCTGGGAAACTTCTTCAGTGCCGCGACCACCGCCTTGATCTGGAACACCAGCGGGGTCAGCTTGAGGTCTTTATTCTCTTCGCCGAGCTTCTTGCGGAAGGCTTCCATCTCGGTGATGTCGGCGCTTTCGAACTGGGTGACGTGGGGGATCATTGCCCAGTTGCGCGCCAGGTTGGCGCCGGAGATCTTCTTGATCCGCGACAGCGGCTGTAGCTCCACCGCGCCGAACTTGGCGAAGTCGACCTTCGGCCACGGCAGCAGGTTGAGCCCTCCGCCGCTCCCAGCCGGTGCCGCAGCGCTGCGCTCGGCGCCGCCGCCGGCCAACGCGGACTTGACGAAAGACTGCACGTCTTCCTTGACGATTCTGCCGCTGCGCGCGCTGCCGCTGACCTTGGCCAGATCGACACCCAACTCGCGGGCAAACAGGCGCACCGAGGGGCTGGCGTAGGGCACCTTGTCGGGACTCACGCTGTCGGCGCCGAAGGTCACCGGCGGGCTGCGCGTCTCGCCGCTCACCGCGGTCGCTGCCGGCGCTGGCCTTGGCGCGGGCGCCGCCGGCGCTGCCGGCTCTTCCTTGGCCACGGAACTCACGTTGGCGGTGGCACTCGCGCTGGAATCAGCAGCTTCCGCGCTGCTGGTTGCCGGCGCTGCTGGCTTTGTGCTGGCTGCCGGCGCTGGCTTTGCAGGCGCATCCTCAGCCGCTGCCTCTTCAGCTTCGATCAGCGCCACGACGCTGCCCTCCGACACGTTGTCGCCGAGCTTCACCTTCAGTTCGCGGACGACGCCGGCCACCGATGAGGGCACCTCCATCGTCGCCTTGTCGGACTCCAGCGACACCAGCCCCTGGTCGATCTTCACGCGGTCGCCAACCGCGACCAGAAGTTCGATGACCGGGATATCGGCGTAGTCGCCAATGTCGGGAACGCGCGCTTCCTTGAGTGCCATGAGCCCTCCCCAGGGCGAAGTTGAGAACCGGTGGATTACGTCACACGTTACGCGTTGATCGCGTCGAACGGAGCCTGCTCCAGCGCCGTCAACGGATAAACCAATGCTCGGCACGAAGTGTCGCACGCTCGCGGGTCGTTGGTTTCCTCGCCTGCCCGCATGTGCCGATGTCCGGATGCGGGCGCCCGGAATCGGAACTGGTCAGTCCGATCAGCCATGAAACATTGACCAAGCGACTGATTTCTTTAGGTGCAACCAACTGGCACAGCTTCTGCATCTCCCAGCCGTGAGCCCCGCAACGAGGAATGAAGCCATGATCAAGACCCTGAGACGCGCCCTGACCCAGCTGGCCCTGCTGAGCTGCGCGCTGCTGGTGCTGGCCGCCGTTGGCCAACCGCCGCCAACCCCGACCCTGAGCCAGGCGCCGGCCGTGGTGACGGTGGCGCTGCAGCGGGTTCCGCTGACCGTGGAGCGGCTGCGCGGCACCGCCTTCGAGCTGCCCGTGCAGGCCGACTGCGACGCGTCCGACGTCAGCGCCAAGGCGGTCAGCGACGCCGCCGCTCAGGCGCTCGCGCGCTCCGCGCTGCGGATGCGCTGGCTGCTGACCTCGCCACACGCCAGCGGCCGCGGCTGTGCGGCGCCCGGCTGCACCGGCTGATCGTCGCGAGCCCACTGCGCCGCGAGCCGGATGGCTGTGAGCCGGTGTGCCGGCCATGGGCGGCGTTCTGGTTACTGCTGCGCGCCGGCCGGGCTTGCGGTCGCCGCCTGTACGCTTTTTATTTCATGCAGGACGCGGCAAGGCCGGCCCCTCACCTCAACCCCTCTCCCGCAGGGAGAAGGGCTTGAAGATGGGCAACGCGAAGAGTGTGGCTCCCGCTCTTGTTATTGATCTCACACGCCCTCGCTTGTTCTGCGCGATCATCCCGCGAACTCATGAAACAACCGGGCTAGGACGAGACGTGCCGTGGCGGCTGGCGAATCTCCAGCGGTAAAGAGGGCGCACAGCGCCTGGGCGGGGCAGGCCGATTGCGGGCGCTGCCTGGCGTGCGGCTTGCTTTGCTCCGACCCGTTCATGCGCTGCGACGGGCGGCTCTGCGAGTTTCCCGGTCGTGCCGCGCTGCCGCGCCTGCGCGACTGATGGCCAGCGAACTGCACGCGCAGCGGCTCGACATCGTCGCCGGCCACGTGCTGGCCAGCGGTGCCCGCTCGGTGTTGGACTTGGGCTGCGGGCCGGGAGAGCTGATCGAGCGTCTGCTGCCGAGCAGCCAAATCGAGCACGTGCTGGGCATCGACCTGTCGCCGTCGGTGCTGGCCCAGGCCCGTGCGCGACTTGGTGACGACGCGCGCCTGACGCTGCGCCAGGCTTCGTTTGCGGTCGCCGATGCTGCCCTGCAGGGCTACGACATCGGCCTGCTGGTCGAAACCATCGAGCACCTTCCGGCGCAGCGGCTGGGCGAAGTGGAGCGCGCGGTTTTTGGCTGCTTCCGGCCGCGCAGCGTCCTGCTCACCACGCCCAACCGCGACTACAACCCGCTGCACGGCATGCGTCCGAACGCGCGTCGCCATCCGGACCACCAGTTCGAATGGGGCCGCGCGCGCTTCCGCGAATGGGCCCGCGGTGTCGCATCACGAAACCGCTACCAGGTGGGCTTTTTCGACGTCGGTGAATGCGATCCGGAACTGGGGGCGTCTACCCAGATGGCACGATTCGTCGCCACGCGGCCGTGATCCTGCGCGCGCTGAGGGGCGGGCGCGAGACCCGCCGCGTTGACAGGTCACGGTTGCGCTTCCGCCGCGTCCTGCCCCGCGTCGTGACTATCCGCCCATCCGCAGGGGTTCCCAGCCGGGTAGGCTGCGCGCAACGCCGCCGTCCCAGGACCTTCTCCATGCTGACCATCCGCAATCTCTCCAAGACTTACGCCAACGGCGTGCAGGCGCTGAAGAACGTCAGCCTCGACATTCCTACCGGCATGTTCGGCCTGCTCGGTCCCAACGGCGCCGGCAAGTCGACGCTGATGCGTACGCTGGCGACCCTGCAGGACGCCGACAGCGGCAGCGCGCACTTGGGCGATCTGGATCTGCTGCGCGACAAGCAGGCCGCGCGCTCCACGCTCGGCTATCTGCCGCAGGAGTTCGGCGTGTATCCGAAGGAAGCCGCGTACACCATGCTCGACCACTTCGCCCTGCTCAAGGGCGTGGTCAACGCCAAGGAGCGCCGCGCGGTCGTCGAGGGCCTGCTCAAGCAGGTCAACCTGTGGGAAGTGCGCGGCCACAAGCTGGGCGGATTCTCCGGCGGCATGCGGCAGCGCTTCGGCATTGCCCAAGCGCTGATCGGCAGTCCGAAGCTGATCATTGTTGACGAGCCGACCGCCGGCCTCGATCCGGAAGAGCGCAACCGCTTCCTCAACCTGCTGGCCGAGATCGGTGAACAGGTGGTCGTGATCCTCTCCACCCACATCGTCGAAGACGTCACCGACCTGTGTCCGCAGATGGCGATCATCGCGCGCGGCGAGGTGCTGCTGGCCGGCGAGCCGCGCGAGGCGATGCGCTCGCTTGAGGGTCGGGTCTGGCGCCGCACCGTCGCCAAGGGCGCGCTGGCGCAGTATCAGCAGAATTTCACCGTGCTCTCGACGCGCCTGGTCTCCGGCCAGCCGGTGATCCACGTGCTCAGCGACGCCCAGCCCGAGGCCGGGTTCGAGGCCATCGCACCGGATCTGGAGGACGTCTACTTCGGCCGCCTGCGCGCCCACGCCGCCGGCGCACCCGCCGCCGCCCGCGCGGCCTGAGAGCGCACCTCATGTTCAACGCCATTTTCGGATTCGAGCTGCGCCAGCAGTTCGGCAATCCAGTGCTGTGGGTCGTCGCCCTGGTGTTCGCCCTGCTCGCCTTTGGCGCCAGCAGCTCAGATGCGGTGCAGGTCGGCGGCAGCATCGGCAACGTGCTGCGCAACGCACCGATCGTGATCATCGGCCTGCTCAACGGTCTTGCCGTGTTCTCGATGCTGCTGGTGACGATCTTTGTCGCCGGCGGCGCGCTGCGCGATTTCGACAATCGTACCGCCGAGTTGTTTTTCACCACCCCGATGAAGAAGCGCGACTACCTGTTCGGCCGCTTCAGCGGCGGACTGGTGGCCTGCATCGCGGTCGTCGCAGCGAGCGCTGCCGGCCTGTTCATCGGCTACTTCATGCCGTGGCTGGATCCGGTCCGAATCGGCCCGCACAGCGCCACGCCTTACCTGTGGAGCCTGGGCGTGCTGCTGCTGCCCAATCTGCTGTTCATCGCCGCCTTCCTGTTCTGCCTGGCGGTGGCAACGCGCTCGATGCTGGTGACCTATATCGGCGTGATCGCTTTCTTCGCCATCAGCACGGCTACTGGCGTGCTCACCGCCGACCTCGACACCAAGTGGATCGGCGCGCTGATCGATCCCTTCGGCCAACAGGCGATTGACGTCGCCACCCGCTACTGGTCGACCGCCGAGCGCAACACCCTGCTGCCGCCGCTCGACGGCGTTCTGCTGCTCAACCGCCTGCTCTGGACTGCGGTGTCGATCGGTCTGCTGGCGCTGGCCTACCGGCTGTTCCGCACCGATCGCGAGGGCCTCAAGCGGTGGCGGCGCAAGGCCAAGGCGGCGGCGGGCGGCACCGCGTCCGTCGCCACGGTTGCCGGCCCGGTTCCCAACGTCACCATGCAGACCAGCACCGGCGCGCAGTTCCGGCAGTTCTGGCACCAGGCCTGGTTTGACACCAAGGGCGTGCTGACCGGCGTACCACTGCTGGTGATGCTGCTGATCGGCGTGTTCATTCTGGTAGTCAACTTGATTTTTGGCGACCAGATGTTCGGCACCAGGCTGTATCCGACCACCTACCGGATGACCCAGCTGATCCAGGGCTCCTACGCGCTTTTCCTCATCATCATCGTCACCTTCTATGCCGGCGAGCTGGTCTGGCGTGAGCGCAGCCAGCGTATCGCCGAAGTGACAGACGCGTATCCGAACGCCGACTGGATCGCGCTGGCTGCCAAGGTCGTCGCGCTGGTTTCCGTCGTTGTGCTGTTCCACGCCAGCGGCGTCATCGTCACCGTGATCAACCAGCTCGTGCGCGGCTACACAGCGCTGGAGCCTGGTCTTTATGTGAGCCGCATCCTGTTGGGCAGCGTGCCGTTTGCCTTCATGGCGGTGCTGGCGATCTTCTTCCAGGTGATCAGCAACAACAAGTTCATCGGCTACCTGCTGATGCTGGTGTATCTGGTGGCGCGCGCCACGCTGGGCCTGCTCGACTTCAACAACAACCTCTACCTGCCCTTCGGCTCGCCGGGCATGCCGTATTCGGACATGAACGGCTACGGTCACTTCTGGGTCGGCTGGACCTGGTTCCGCGCCTATTGGGGCGCTTTTGCCGGCTTGCTGCTGATTGCCGCCGCGCTGTTCTGGGTGCGCGGCAGACGCAGCAGCTGGCGTGAGCGCGTGAACGAGGCACGACGTCGATTCCGTGGCGCCTACCCGGCGGCCACCGCGGTGCTGGTGCTGGGCTTCGTCGGTCTGGGCGGCTGGGTCTACTACAACATCCAGGTGCTCAACGAGTACGTCTCGCCCGACACCGCGCTGGATCGCCAGGCCGACTACGAGCGGACCTACGGCAAGTACAAGGATCTGCCGCAGCCGCGAATCAGCGCAATCCGCGCCGACGTCGACATTTTTCCAGAGACCCGAAATGTGGTGGTGCGCGGCAGCTATCGGATCATCAATCGACACGCCGAGCCGATCAACGAGTTGCATCTGAGTCTGTCTGATGATCTTGACGTGCGCCGGCTGGATTTCGGCGCCCACGAGGTGGTCTCACAAGACACGCTGCACGGCTATTCGATCTACCGGCTGACGCCGCCGATGGCGGCGGGTGAGGAGCGCACGTTCGACTGGGAGATCGCCTATGTGCCGCAGGGCTTCCAGAATGGCGTCGGCCTGACCCAGGTGGTGGAGAACGGCACCTTCATCAACAATGGCTTCTTTCCCAGCTTTGGCTACCAGTCCAGCCGTCAGATCGTCGACCGCAACGAGCGCCGCAAGCGCGAACTGGGCGAGGTGCCGCGGATGGCCAAGATCGATGACGAAGCGGCGCGTGCCAACCACTATCTGAGCGACGACGCCGACTGGGTCGATTTCGAGACCATCGTTTCGACATCGGCCGATCAGATCGCGCTGGCGCCCGGCTACCTGCAGCGCGAATGGACTGACAACGGCAGGCGCTATTTCCACTACAAGATGGACGCGCCGATGCTGCCGTTCGCGGCCTGGCTGTCGGCCCGCTGGGAGGTGCGCAAGGCCGACTTCGAGGGCATGCCGATCGAGGTCTATTACGACCCCAAGCACGCCTTCAATGTTGATCGGATGATCGAGGCTTCGCAGAAGTCGTTCGCCTACTTCAACGCCAACTTCACGCCCTACCAACATCGCCAGTTCCGCATTCTCGAGTTCCCCGGCTACTCGAGCTTTGCGCAAGCCTTCGCCAACACCATCCCCTACTCGGAAGCGATTGGGTTTATTGCTGACCTGCGCGACGAGGAGGCGGTGGATTATGTCTTCTACGTCACCGCCCACGAGACCGCGCACCAGTGGTGGGCGCACCAGGTGATCGGCGCTGACGTGCAGGGCTCGACCGTGCTGTCGGAGTCGCTCTCGCAGTACTCCGCGCTGATGGTGATGGAGAAGGAGTACGGCCCGCAGCGGATGCGCAAGTTCCTCAAGTACGAGCTGGACACCTACCTGCGCTCGCGCGCCGGTGAGCTGGTCGAGGAGCTGCCGCTGGCGCTGGTCGAGAACCAGCCGTACGTGCACTACAACAAGGGCTCGCTGGTTTTTTATGCGCTGCGCGACGCAATTGGCGAAGACACGCTCAACGCCATCCTCAAGCGTTTTCTGGAGGACAAGGGCTTCCAGCAGCCGCCCTACACCACCAGCCGCGAGCTGCTGGCGTACCTGCGCGAAGGCACCGACCCGAAGCACCATCGGCTGATCGAGGACCTGTTCGAGAAGATCATCTTCTTCGACAACCGGGTGAAAGAAGCCAAGGCGGTCAAGCGCGAAGACGGCACGTATGCGGTGACCCTGACCCTGCACAGCGGCAAGATCGAGGCCGCCGGCAAGGGCGAGGAAACCGACGTTGCGCTCGACGACGAGATCGAGATCGGCGTGTTCGCCCGGCCCAAGGGCGGCAAGGAGAACGATGAAACCGTGCTCTACCTGCAGCGCCACCGCATCACCCAGCAGGACACCACGCTCGAGATCGTGGTCGATGAAGAGCCGTTTGATGCCGGCATCGACCCCTACAACAAGCTGATTGACCGCGTGTCGGACGACAACCGTCGGCGGGTGACGGTGGAGTAGCCGCCGGCCGGACCCATTCATTCGACTGTCACGCAGTCAAGCCAGACTCCGCCGTTTGAACGACGGAGTCTGGTCATGCAGAGCACGTACACGCGGTTGGGCGCCATCGCGCTGCTTTCCGTCGGCCTGAGCGGTGTTGTTTCGGCGCAGATGCGGATCACCGAGTTCGCCTACAGCGGCGAAGAATTCGTCGAGTTCACCAACATCGGTGAGCTGGCGATCAACCTGACCGGCTGGAGCTTTGACGACAGCTCACGGACGCCCGGCAGCCTCGACCTGAGCGGATTTGGCAGCGTCGCCGCTGGCGAGACGGTCTATTTGTCGGAGCGCTCCGCAGTCGACTTCCGCGCTGCCTTTGGCCTGTGTGTAGCGACCAAGGTGATCGGCGGCAACACCCAGAACCTGGGTCGCAGCGACGAGATCAACCTGTTCGACGCCGGCGGCGTGCTGGTCGACCGCCTCACCTACGGCGACCAGACGCTAGGTGGCCCGCGCACCGACGTCGCCAGCGCCTTCGTCAGCGCGGCCGGACTCGGCAACAACCTGGCCACGGAGTGGACTCTGTCCAGCGTCGGCGATGCCGAAGCCAGCCAGCTCTCCACCACCGGCTTCCCGGCCAGCCCGGGCCGCAGCACCCGCGCCAGCGTGCTGTTTGAGGCCTGCCTTGACGCCGACCGCGGGCGCCTGCGGCTGACCGAGTACATGTACAGCGGCGGCAACGGCGAGTTCATGGAGTTCACCAACGTTGGCGGTGCGGCGGTCGACATGAGCGGCTGGAGCTATTCCGACAGCGCGCGTCTGCCCGCTGCCGTCAGCCTGTCGAGCTTCGGTTCGGTGCAGGCGGGCGAGTCGGTGGTGCTGACCGAAGCCGACGCCAACGCCTTCCGGCTGGCCTGGGCGCTGTGCGCCGGCCGCAAGCTGCAGGGCGGACTGACCGTCAACCTTGGCCGCTCCGACGAGATCAACCTGTATGACGCCGCCGGTCGACGGGTGGATCGGCTCACCTACAACGATCAGGCGCTGGGTGGCCCGCGCGCTCAGAACGCCAGCGGCTGGGTAAGTGCCAGCGGCCTTGGGGCCAACCTTCACAGCGCCTGGACGCTGTCGGCGCCGGCCGACGCGGAGACCTCGGTGGCATCGACGGGCGGCGATGTCGGCAGCCCCGGCAGCAGCACGCGGGCGACGGTGAGCTTCGACCCGTGCGTCACGCCACCCTCGACGCCGCAGATCGCGGTCGATCCCACCGCCAGCAGCCCCTACCTGCTGCTCAACCCGCAGGCTGGCTCAACCATCAGCGGCGTGATCGACGATCCCACCGATCCTGCCGCCAGCGAAGGGGTGGCGTTCGTGGTCGCCGATCAGGACAGCGAAGCGCAGGAGCTGGTCGTGACCGTCAGCAGCAGCAATCCGGCGGTCGTCGCCGTCGACGGCCTGTTGCTCAGCGGCAGCGGGCTGACCCGCCAGCTGCGGATCGTGCCCAGCGGCGTTGGCTACAGCAGCGTCCGCGTGCGGGTCACCGACCAGACCTCGGCATTCTCCGAGTACGTGCTGTCCTATGCCGCCTCGGCGGCATCTGTCACCCCCGCGATCAGCCGCTTCCACACCGGCGCCAGCGATGCATCAACCGTGCAGGCGCTGGACGAGGATCTGATGCTGGTCGCCGATGACGAAGACCAGCTGCTGCGGATCTACGCCCGCGATTTCTCCGGCGCGCCGCTGAACGGCTTTGACTTCAGCGCGGAGCTGCAGCTGCCTGAAGGCGGCGCCAACCCGGCTGAAGTGGACATTGAAGCCTCGGCGCGGATCGGCGACCGCATCTACTGGGCCGGCTCGCACGGCAACTCGACCAGTGGCGGCCTGCGTCCGAACCGCAGCCGAGTGTTCGCCACCGATCTTGTCAGTGGCGAAGCGGGCTTCAGCCTGACCTACGTTGATCGCTACGACCACCTGCGCGCCGACCTGGTGGCCTGGGACCGCAACAACGGCCATGGCCTGGGAGCCGATGCGCTGGGCTTGTTCGCCAGCACCGCCAGCGGCATCGAGGCCGACTCGGAAGACGGATTCAACATCGAGGCACTTGAGATCGCCCCCGACGGCAGCAGCGCGTTCTTGGGCTTCCGCGCCCCGCTGCTGCCGCTGGCGGCGCGCAGCCACGCGTTGATCGTTCCGGTAACCGATTTCAACAGCCTGATCGCAGATGCTCAGGCCGGCTCGAAAGCCGCCGGCTCGGCCGTGTTCGGCGATCCGATCCTGCTCGATCTTGGCGGTCGCGCGATCCGCAGCATGCAGCGCGGCAGCGACGGCGCCTACCTGATCATTGCCGGCCCCGCCGCCGCGTCGACCGACGTCGCACCCGCCAACTTCCGCCTGTTCGTCTGGAGCGGCAACAGCGCCGAGTCGCCCCAGGAGCTGCCCGCCGAGTTGTCCTCGACTGACCTGGGCGGCAGCTTCGAGAGCCTGCTGGCGGCCAGCGCCGACTTGGCAGCCAGCGGCGGCGAAGTCGAACTGCTGATCGACAACGGCGACTTCGTCTATTACGCCGACGGCGTGATCGCCAAAGACCTGCCGAGCAGGTCGCTGGCCAAGTTCCGGAGCGAGGTGATTGCGGTTCGCTCGCCCAGCGTGTTCTTGAACGGATTCGAGGCAACTGAGGCGAAATGACGCGCCCCCGGCAGCCTGTCGGACTCGGTTCGGCAGACCCTTCGGAAAATCCCTTGTGCGAACACTATCCTGCGCGATCATCGCGCGAATTCATGAAATATGCGGGTTAGGCGAAAGCGCAAAAAATAATCGTCATTCCGGCGAAAGCCGGAATCCAGCACTTCCGGCCCGCGGCAACACTTCAACCGCACTGGCTCCCGGCTTTGGCCGGGATGACGAGCCTTAAGCAAGTGCCATTACAGCCTGATCCCATTCCAGCCTGATCCCGTTGAACACCGGGACCGCGCAGACGGATTTGCAGCCCGGCCGACCTGAGTCAGACCGGCTGTCAGGGCCGCGGGTAACGGAAGTGCCCGACGATCTTCCATGCAAAAAGCACGTCCTCGATCTGCACTCCGGCGCCAATGTTGTGCACGATCAGCGGCCGACCCGCGACCTGCTGCTCGGCCACGATACCGATGTGCGGCAGGCCCGAGTCGAGCCGCCAACTGACGATGTCACCCGGCCGATAGGCAGCCGGGTCGGCGCCGCCGGTCAGCACGAGGGCATGGCGGCGGAACCAGGTTTCGAGGTTGGGCACCCGCCGGTGATCGATGTTGCGATCCGGCCGCGTCAGGCCCCACAGCGACGGGTAGTCGCGAAAGTGGGCGCGCATGTCCTCGTACACCCGCACCTGCAGATCGATCCCCAGCGCCCTGTAAGCACGGATCAGCACATCGGTGCAGACGCCGGACTCGGCCGGCACGTCACCGCCCGGATACGCCAGCCGACGGTAGCTGCCGTCGTAGCCAGTCGTAACGCCGACCTGCCGGGCTGCCGCAGCCGCCAGCTCTGCCTCGCCAGCGATCCCCGGTGCAACCAACAGCGCCGACCCGACCAATAGGCAAACCAACGCGGCAGCCGGACGGCGGCGGATGAGTGCAGGGACGCGGCAGCGCGGAGAGATCACCGGCAGATCCTACCTCGCGACGAGCCCGACCGCCGCAATCAGCGCCAAGAGTGCCGAACGTTCCGACCCCTGACGTGGATCCCCGGCGGAGCGCTGCGCAGTACGACCCAGGCTCCCACGCAGGGCGCGAAAACTTTTTCGAAATGGGGTGCGAAATCAGCCCCGATGGTGACACCACTCACGTAAGGCCGCCTTCTTGACCGGCGGAAGCTGCGCAGGCACTGGCCGCTGTCGCGGTCCCAAAGTGTGAGGGTTTCGTCCCACGAAGCACTCAGTGACAACCCGCCAGCCCTTCATCGATGCGCCGCTGGATGCTGGCGGCGTCTTCTATCTCTTCGCGGTCCAGCCAGACCTCGACGCCCTCGGCTTCGAGTGCGGCCACCAAGGCATCGACGCGCGATGCCTTGCTGCGGCGATAGCTGATGAAGAGGCGTATGGTCATGCGCGCTCCTGAACTCCGCTCGCCTCGACCTCAGCCCGCCGGCGCATACAGCTCAGCAAACTTCTTCGCCGTCACCGCGTACCCGTCCTTTCGA
>JBBRBN010000086.1:0-15591 GCA_038205755.1 Lysobacterales bacterium
CCGGTGGGCGCTTTACGGCGGTGAGCTATTGGAGGCGCGCGGCTGGGGGGTTTGTCACACTGCCCTCCGGTTGTCGCGCGGTTGGGCGATAGTGTGTGTTGCGCGTCCCGCGAGGCCCGGCGCGGTGCGCCGCTCCTGCAGGTGCTGTCTGAATCATTCTGCGCCGCCGGAAAACGGATTCGGCCGCGCAGCTGCAGCCCGTTGCGGTAGGCGAACTCGCCCAGCCCGTTCTCATACACCGAGGTCAGAAACGCGGCGGTCTGCGCATCGATGCTGTGACCCTCGATGCGAATCTCCTCCGGCACCGCCGCCTTGTAGTAGCTGACGCCGGCGATCAGATGCAGCAGCCGAAGCGCGGCCAGCGCTGACGCGGCGCGCGACTCGCACAGCACAAATGGCGCGCCCGGCACACGGATGGTTTCGACCAGCTCGGGGCCATCATGATCGAACGCGTAACCGAGCCGGGCCACGCCTGTCGTCGGGTCCAGACTGGCCGCAGTAAAGCGGAAGCAGCCGACACGTTCGCGGTGGAAGGTGGAGCTCATCCGGGCGCTGGCCTTGCGCAGCAGCGGCGCGCATGCAGCGCAGCGGCTGCCGCCGGGGTCGATGCGAGCGTGGCGGAAGCGTGCTGCAGCCAGCGTGGTGCGGTCATTCCAGTACGTCCTCGGCGGGTAGCGTCCGCAGGTTATACCGGTTGGCCATGACCGCGCCGTAGGCACCGGCATGGGCGACCAGCAGCACGTCGCCCGCTGCGGTGGTCAACGGCAGCGGGCGGCGGCGGCCGAGCACGTCGCCGGTCTCGCAGATGGGCCCGACCACATCCACCGCAGGACCGGGCGCGTCCTGCAGTCGGGTGAGATTGACGATCTCGTGCCAGGACCCGTACAGCGCCGGCCGCAGCAGCGCGTTCATCCCGGCATCGGCACCCACCCGCCGCACCCCGGCCTTCTCGACCACCTGGGTGACCCGCAGCAGCAGCACGCCGGCTTCGGCAACCATGTAGCGGCCGGGCTCAATCCACAGTTCGTACTGCGGGTAGGCCGCCTTCACCTCCGCCAGCGCGGCGGCGTAACCGGCCAGATCCAGTCCCTCGGCCTGCGGCTCGTAGGCGACGCCAAGACCTCCGCCAACGTCGATGCTGGACACCGTGCCGATGCCATCCGCCAGCGCCGCAAGCTGCGCATAGACGTTGCGCCAGTGCTCCGGATCAACAATCCCGCTGCCGATGTGGGCGTGCAGGCCGACCACTCGCGCGTTGATCGCGCGGGCGGCATCGAGAAAGTCCGCCAGCGCCCCGACCGCAAGCCCAAACTTGGCCTCGCGGCCGCCGGTGCGAACCTTTTCATGATGGCCCTGGCCGAAGCCGGGATCGATGCGCAGAATCAGCTCGCGATCAGCGAACAGATCGGTTGCGGTGCGCAGCAGCGCGGCGTTGTCGACCGTGACCCGCACCCCACGACTGAACGCCGCTGCGTATTCGGACAGCGGCGCAAAGCTGGGCGTGAACAGCACGCGCGCCGGCTCCAGCGCTGGCAGCACGCCAAACAGGTGGTCGAGCTCCTCGCGGCTGACGCACTCGAAGCCAAACCCCTCGTCGGCGAGCGCACCCAGAATGGCCGGGTGCGGATTGGCCTTGAGCGCATAGAAGCGTCTGTCGATGACGCGGATGGCGTTCAGCTCGCGAGCCCGCTGGCGCACGCTCGGCAGGTGGTAGACATAGAGCGGCGTCGCGCGCTGCGCGCGCTCCAGCAGCCATGGCCGGCAGTCCTGCCACCAGGCGGCTGGAGCGGCCTGCGCCGGCTGGTGCAGCTGCGCGAGGGTCGGTCCAAACACGCTGGTTTCGGAGATCGGCATCGCCTGGGACTGCACCAGCAGCTCGTGCAGGTGCGGCAGCAACCCCTCGGCCAGCGACTCGTCCACCACGAAGGTCAGGTTGAGGTCGTTTGAGCTTTGCGAGATCAGATGCACGCGCTCGCGCCCGAAGGTCGCCAACACGCCGGACAGGCGGTGCAACAGCGAGCGCATGCCGCGGCCGACCAGCGTCACGGCCGCGCAGGGCGCAATCACCTTTACACGGCAGATCGTCGCCAGTTCGGCGCACAGCGCATCAAGCACGTTGGAGCTGACCAGGTTATCGGTCGGATCCAGCGACACGGTGACGTTGGTCTCGGATGAGCCGATCAGATCCACCGACAGTCCATGCGTTTTGAAGATGCCGAACACGTCGGCCAGAAAGCCGACCTGCTGCCACATCCCGATCGACTCCATCGACACCAGCACGATCCCGCGCCGCGAGCTGATCGCCTTGACGCCCGGCACCGGGACGGCGCTGTCGTCGATCATCGTGCCGACCATCTGCGGATGCTCGGTGTCACGGATCCACAGCGGCACGCGCGCCTGCCGACACGGCTGGATGCAGCGCGGATGCAGGACCTTGGCGCCGGTGGTGGCGATCTCCTGCGCCTCTTCGTAGTCGAGTCGGTTCAGCAGCCGTGCCTGCTTTACCGCCCGCGGATTGGCGCTGAACATGCCCGGCACATCGGTCCAGATCTCGACCCGCCGGGCGCGCAACAGGGCGCCAAAGTAGGCCGCCGAGGTGTCCGATCCGCCGCGACCCAGAATGGCCGTGGCGCCGTCTTCGTCGCCGGCAATGAAGCCCTGGGTGATGAGCACCTCGCCCTGCGCGGAAAACTCCCTCCGCCAGGCGTCATCGGCATCGAGACGGCACGAGGCCGACAGCCGCCGAGCCCAGCGCGACTGGTTCGGTAGGGCCACCGCGCGCAGCCAGCGACGCGCGTCGCTGAGAGCGATGGGTAATCCGGCGGAGGCCAGATAGGCCTGTCCGATGCTGCTCGAAAGGCGCTCGCCAAAAGCCAGCAGCTCGGCCTCCCAGGCCAGACCGGCGTCGCTGTCGACGGCCGCCGCATGCGCGTCGCGCTCCACCTGCGCTGCCAGTTCAGCCAGCAGATCGCCGATACAGGCACGGGAATCGATGCCCAGACTCTGCACGAACTCGACGTGGCGCCTGGCCAGCGCCGCCGTGCGACTGCTGCGCATTACGGCATCGTCGCGCTGGTCGGCAATTGCCTGCAGCGCGTTGGTGGCTCCCGACAGCGCCGAGACCACCACCAGAACCCGGCAGCCTTCGGCGCGACGCTCGCGCACGCGCGCCGCGATCGCATCCCAGCGCGCGCGCTGCGACACGCTGGTACCGCCAAATTTGAGCACGATCCAGTCCTCGTGCGTCGAGGTCGGGGTCGAAGAGGCCATTCGGGATTCCGTCAGAGACCGCGCGGGGCGGTCTTTCGTTGCGCTGCAGCATGACAAAAGCCCACGCGCCACGCCAGCACACGGACGCGCTGCGGCATGATGGTTGGCTGTATCCGCCGCTACGGGTCGTTATGCCACCAATTGCCCCCGGGTATGCCCGCTTCATGCAGGTCGACGTCTTCACCGCGCGCGCCTTTGCCGGCAATCCGCTGGCGGTCGTACTCGACGCCAGCGCTCTCGATGACCAGCGCATGCAGCGCATCGCGAACTGGACCAACCTGTCGGAAACCGCCTTTGTTCTGCCCGCCACGCAGGCCGGGGCCAGCTACCGGGTGCGGATATTCACCCCGCGCCAGGAGCTGCCTTTCGCCGGCCATCCAAGCGTCGGCGCCGCACACGCAGTGCTCGATGCCGGTCTGCTGCCCGTCGACACGACCGCCTTGGTGCAGGAGTGCGGCGCCGGCCTTCTGCCGCTGCGCATCGAATGGATTGATGGCGTGCGGCAGATTGCCGTGCGCTCGCCGGCCGCGCGATTTCTGCCGCTCGTACATGACGACATGGGTCAACTGGCCGCCGCGCTGGGCGCCACGCCGCTGGCCGCACCGCCACCGCAGGTGGTCGACAATGGCCCGCGGTGGTGGCTGGCCGAACTGGCCGACGAGCCCACGCTGCGTGGACTGACCCCCGATCTCGGCCAGCTGGCCACGCTATGCCGCGCGCGCGGGGCGGTGGGCGTGGCGGTGTTTGCCCGCAGCCAGGAACGCGATTACGCGCTGGCGGTGCGCTGCTTTTGTCCCGCCGACGGCATTCCTGAGGACCCCGTCACCGGCAGCGCGAACGCCTGCATCGCCGCGTGGCTGAACCGGCACGACCGGCTGCCGGCGCGCGCCTACCGCGTGAGCCAAGGCCGCGAGCTGGGTCGCGACGGACGCCTCGATCTGCGCATCGAAGGCACCGACGTCTGGGTTGGCGGAAGCTCGGTGACGGTGATCAGCGGCAGCATCGCGCTGTAGCGGCCGCCCCACTCGCCACCCGATGCAGGAGCGCCGCTCGGCGCGATGCCCTATCAGAAAAATTTCAGATCATCGCGCCGTGCGGCGCTCCTACGGCGGCATCGTTGACGCCGCCAGCTTTACCGCTGGCGGCGCGCCGAATCGCTCAGCGATTACTTGCCGGCATCCTCAATCACTTGCCCTGCATCCTCGCCAGCAGCGTCTTGCCCAGATCGGCAGGCGACCTCACGGTGGTCACGCCGGCGGCCTCCAGCGCGGCGAACTTGCCGGCGGCGGTGCCCTTGCCGCCAGACGCGATAGCGCCGGCGTGGCCCATGCGCTTGCCGGCGGGTGCCGATGCGCCAGCGATAAAGCCAACCACCGGTTTGGTCACGTACTCGATGATGAATTCAGCGGCCTCTTCTTCCGCGCTGCCGCCGATCTCGCCGACCAGGATGATGCCCTCGGTCTGCGGGTCGTCCTGGAACAGCTGCAGGCAGTCGATGAAGTTGAGGCCGTTGATCGGATCACCACCAATACCGATGCAGGTCGACTGGCCGAGCCCAACCTGCGTGGTCTGATGCACCGCTTCATAGGTCAGCGTGCCGGAGCGGCTGACGATGCCGACCTTGCCCGGCTTGTGAATATGGCCCGGCATGATGCCAATCTTGCACTCGCCCGGCGTGATGATGCCCGGGCAGTTGGGGCCGATCAGCCAGCAGTCGTCGAACTGCGCCAGCGTGTGCTTGACGCGCAGCATGTCGAGCACCGGGATACCCTCGGTGATCGCGACAATCACCCGGATGCCGGCGTCGGCCGCCTCGAGAATCGCATCGGCTGCGAACGGCGGCGGCACATAGATGACGGTGGCGTCCGCGCCGGTGTCGTCGATCGCATCCTGCACCGTGTTGTAGACCGGCAGGCCGATGTGCTCGCTGCCGCCCTTGCCCGGAGTTACGCCACCGACCACCTTGGTGCCGTATTCGAGCATCTGCTCGGCGTGGAATGTCCCCTGCTGGCCGGTGAAGCCCTGCACGATGACCTTGGTGCTCTTGTTGACCAGAACGCTCATGAATTTCCTACCCTAGTCGAAAGCGTGTTGCGGCCTGCGCAAATTGTCGAAACAACGGTGCCGGTCAGACGACCGTGCGCGAGGATCAGCGTGTGTTCTAGGCGATCGCCGCGACGGCCTTTCTGGCGCCGTCGTTGAGATCGTCCGCCGGAATCAGGTCGAGTCCGCTGTTCTTCAACAGCTCCTTGCCCTTTTCAACGTTGGTACCCTCCAGCCGCACGATCACAGGGATCTTGACGCCAACATCCTTGACCGCAGCGATGATGCCTTCGGCAATCATGTCGCAGCGCACGATGCCGCCGAAAATGTTGACCAGGATGGCCCGCACCTTGTCCGAGGCCAGAATCAGCTTGAACGCCTCGGTGACCCGCTCGCGCGTCGCACCGCCGCCCACATCAAGGAAGTTGGCCGGTTCGCCGCCGTTGAGCTTGATCACGTCCATGGTCGCCATGGCCAAACCGGCGCCGTTGACCATGCAGGCGATGTTGCCATCCATGGTGACGTAGTTGAGGTCATGCTCGGAGGCCTCGGCCTCCTGCTCGTCCTCCTGCGCCCGGTCGCGCATGGCCAACAGCCTGGGCTGGCGGAAGGTGGCGTTGTCGTCGGAGTTGATCTTGCCGTCCAGCGCGATCAGGTCTCCGGAGCCGACGATGGCGAGCGGGTTGAGCTCGACCAGCGACAGGTCCTTCTCGTTGAACAGCTTGAACAGGCCCAGCATGATCTTGGTCAGCTGGTTGGCCTGCTTGGCGTTGAGCCCCATCGCAAACGCCATCTTGCGACATTGAAAAGGCTGCAGGCCCTGGACGAAGTTGACCTCCAGCGTCTGGATCGCATCCGGATTCTCTTCGGCGACCTTCTCGATCTCGACGCCGCCCTCGGCCGACGCGATGAAGCTGATCGACTTGCTGGACCGGTCAATCAACATCGACAGGTAAAGCTCCTTGACGATGTCGGTGCATTCGGTGACCAGCACGCAGTCGACCGGCAGCGCCACGCCGCCGGATTGATAGGTCTGCATGCGGGTGCCCAGCATTGCCGCCGCGGCCTCTTTCACCGCGTCCAGCGACTTGACCAGCTTGACGCCGCCGGCCTTGCCGCGGCCGCCTGCGTGAATCTGTGCCTTCACCACCCACATCTCGCCACCGATCGCCTTGGCGGCTTCAACCGCCTGCTCAGCGGTGCGTGCAACGCGCCCAGCCGGCACTGGGATGCCGACCTCGGCAAACAGTTCCTTCGCCTGATACTCGTGAAAGTTCATGGACCACCTTGTTGGAAGAGTCAGCCGACGACCGGCAGGGTCTGCTCAAATCATCGAGCGCGCAGTGACGCTGCGGGCCGGCGTATTGTGGGCAAGCAAGGTGGCAAAGGCAAAAGCCATGCGCTTGCTGGGCACGACTATACTCGTGCGGTATCCCGCCCCACCGGAGTTGCCGGTCGCGTATGCAGGCCAATCCCGCACTTCCGACCGGCATCGCTGTCGCGCATCGCCGGGAGCTGTACTTCTTCACCCTGTACCGGGTGCTGCAGGCTGCCCTGCTGACGCTGGTGGCATTCGCACCGCTGAGCAACATTGTCACCCTGCATCATCCGCTGCTGGCGCACACGCTGGCGGTGTCATACCTCGGACTGGCGCTGGTCTTTCTGTTCCTGGGGCGCCGGTCAAGCTGGCCTCTGCCTCTGCAGGTGGGTGTTGCGCTGGCGGTGGATATCGTTGTCGCGCTGTTGGCGAAGCACGCGATCGGCGGGATCGAAGCCGGCGTCTCGCTGCTGCTGCTGGTCAACCTGGGGGCCGGCGCGGTCATTCTTTCACTGCGCTCAGGCATGGCCTTCGCCATCGCCGCTGCTGCTGGCACGCTGGTCGAGTATGTGAACAGCCAGTTGGGACCGCAGGCCGACGAGCGCGCCCTGCCGGCGGTGGTGATGTATGCCGTCACCTACCTGGCGATCACCCTGCTGTGTCACCTGCTCGGCCGACAGATGCGCGAAAGCGCCGAGCTGGCCGACCAGCGCGGCGCGGAGCTGGCCAGCCTGTCGCAGCTCAACGAGCTGATCATTCGCCGGATGCGCACCGGCGTGCTGGTGATAGACACGCAAGGCGAGATCCGACTGATGAACGAGGCGACCTGGATGCTGCTGGGCGAGCCCAAACCCGAGCAGCGTCAGCTGGAGGCGCTGTCGGGAGGGCTGCACCAGCGCTGGAAGCGCTGGCGCGCCGATCAGCAGCAGGACACCGGGCCGCTGGCGCTGGTGCCGGAGCGACCGCTGGTAAGCCCGCACTTCGCCAAGCTGACGCTGTCCGACGAGCTGTTTGTGGTGTTTCTGGACGACAGCTCGCTGGTGTCGCGTCGCGCCGAGGAGCTGACTTTGTCTACGCTGGGACGGCTTTCGGCCAGCATTGCCCATGAGATCCGCAATCCGCTCGCGGCCATCCACCACGCCGGCCAGCTGCTGGAGGAGTCCACCGACCTGCCTGCCACCGACCTGCGGCTGGTCGAGATCATCGTCAACCACTGCGGACGGATGAACGACATAGTCGAGACCGTGCTCGCCCTGTCGCGCCGCGAGCGCTCGCGGCCCGAATCGATCGAGCTCAGCCACTGGGTGCACCGATTTGTGGAAGAGTTCAAGACCAGCCACTTCATCGAGCGCAGCGCGCTGCTGACGGCCGCCGGCCAGCGGCCGCTGCACGCGGTGGTTGATGCGCGCCAACTGCATCAGGTGCTGAGCGCGCTGGTGCAGAACGCGCTTACCTACGGCCGCCTGCCGGACCAGCCTGCCCGCATCGCCATCGCGACCCGGCAGCTTGGCGAAGGCGGTCCGCCGCTGGTCGAAGTGATTGATCGCGGACCGGGCATCCCGGCGTCGGTCGCGGCCAGCATCTTCGA
Source organism: Lysobacterales bacterium (assembly GCA_038205755.1). Taxonomy (GTDB): domain Bacteria; phylum Pseudomonadota; class Gammaproteobacteria; order Xanthomonadales; family Xanthomonadaceae; genus JANNWF01. The sequence continues at coordinate 8,220 of JBBRBN010000086.1, forward strand.
GCCGTTCTACACCACCAGCGAGTTCGGGAGCGGGCTTGGCCTGTACATCGCCCGCCAGCTGTGTGAAGCCAACCAGGCGCGGCTGGACTATGTGTCAATGGCAGCCGGCGGCAGCTGCTTCCGGATTACCTTGGCCAGAGCCCAGCCGCTGCGTGCCGACGCCGCGCGCGAGCCAGGTTCCCGGACCGCCCAGGCGTAATCCTCTTGCGCTCATCCCTGTTCCGGCGTTACTTGTAGCAGATGACAAGCCCTCGCCCGCCGCTGCGCTCCGCCCTGATCGTCGATGACGAACGCGACATCCGCGAACTGCTGTCGCTGACGCTGGGCCGGATGGGACTGCAGGTGGACACGGCCGAGGACCTGGCCAGCGCGCGCCGCCGGCTGTCCGAGCGCGCCTACGACCTCTGCTTCACCGACATGCGGCTGCCCGACGGCTCGGGTCAGACCCTGGTCGCGCATATCGCCAACCGCTTTCCGAACACGCCGGTAGCGATGATCACGGCCTATGGCAATGTCGATGCTGCAGTTGATGCGCTGAAGGCCGGCGCCTTTGACTTCGTGTCCAAGCCGGTCGACATCAACGTCCTGCGGCGGCTGGTCCAGCACGCGCTGCAGCTTGGCGAAGAACGCCGGGCGCAAACCCAGCTGAGCAACAACAAGCTGCTCGGCGAGTCGCCCGCCATGCAGGAACTGCGGGCGACCATCGGCAAGCTGGCGCGCAACCAGGCGCCGGTGAGCATCTCTGGCGAATCCGGCGTCGGCAAGGAGCTGGTGGCGCGGCTGATCCACGAACAGGGCCCGCGGGTCAACGGCCCCTTCGTGCCGGTCAACTGCGGCGCCATCCCCACTGAGCTGATGGAAAGCGAGTTCTTCGGCCATCGCAAGGGCAGCTTCACCGGCGCCGTCTCGGACAAGGACGGGCTGTTCCAGGCGGCCAACGGCGGCACGCTGTTCCTCGACGAAGTCGCCGAACTGCCGCTGCACATGCAGGTCAAGCTGCTGCGGGTGATCCAGGAAAAATCGGTGCGACCGGTCGGCGCCAATGTCGAGCAGCCCACCGACGTGCGCATCCTCTCGGCGACCCATAAGAATCTCAACCAGCTGGTCAACGACGGTCGCTTCCGCCACGACCTGTTCTACCGTATCAACGTCATCGAGCTGCGCGTACCGCCGCTGCGCGAGCGCCCCAGCGACATTCCGCTGCTGGTGAACTTCGTGCTCGCCAAACTGGCGGTGGAAAACCGCGACGACCCGTATCGGCTCAGCGGCAAGGCGCTGGATGCGCTCAACCACTACCCGTTTCCCGGCAACATCCGCGAGCTGGAGAATATTCTGGAACGCGCCGTGGCGCTGAGCGAAGCAGGCGTCATCCAGCAGGCCGACCTGCGCCTGCCCAGCGGCAGTCCGTACGCCGACCGCCTGGCACCCGAACCCCGCGTCCCGTCAGTAGCGATGACCCTGCCGGGAGGCAACGGTGACGCGCTCCCCGATGTCATCGAACAGATGGAGCGCGAGGCGATACAGAAGGCCTTGGAGGAATGCCGCTACAACAAGACCAGAGCCGCAGCCAAGCTGGGCATCACCTTCCGCGCGATGCGTTACAAGCTGAAGAAGCTGGGAATCGAGTAGCCGGTGCAGCGTAGAAGCGTGGAGGACAACCGCTGAGCGCGCGCGCGCCAGCGCGACACAGGCGGCACGCACTGTTGGTGGTCGTGATCATCAATAGAGAGACTCCGAGTGTCGCGGTGGTTGAGCTGACCATGGCGTTCACGACGAAAGCTTCACTTCGGCTTCACTGACGCGCAAGGTCATACAGTGACGCTAAGGGACAAGTCAAAGATCGGACTTGCATCCTGCTGACGGTTCAAGCGTAATTCCAGCTGTGAACTGACCCGCACCGTCGACCTTGATGGGCGATGGCACGAAAGGTGCACAGATGGGTGGGCACGCCGCTTCGTACTCCGAACGACGGATCGTATGGCGACGCAGAACGGCGTGATCCGCTAAAACCAACCTCTAGAGGGCTACACCATGAAGAACATGAAAGGCTTCACCCTGATCGAACTGATGATCGTCATCGCGATCCTCGGCATCCTGATGGCCATCGCCATCCCGGCATATCAGGATTACACCGTCCGCGCGAAGATCTCGGAAGGCATGAACCTTGCGGGTGCAGCGAAGCTGGCTGTGGCGGAGACCCGTCAGACCCGCGGTTCATTCCAGGCTGCTCAAAACGCGTCCTACGGCCTACCGACTGCGGCCAGCATCCGCGGCAACAACGTCGCGAGCGTCACGATTGGCGCGGCTGGCATCATCACCATCGCCTACAGCAACGACTCGAACATCCAGGGCTCCGATCTGATCCTCACGCCGACGCTCGGCACGCAGGGTTCGGTCTCCTGGACCTGCACGGGGGGAAGCGTGCTCGCCAAATTCCGTCCGTCGAACTGCCGCCCGTAATTTCCGGGAACGGAAACGTGCCTCTCCCCGCTTGACAGCGGGCAAACAGCCCTCGGCGACGAGGGCTGTTTTTTTTTGGATACAGTTTTCGCACCCTGCGTCAAGTTCTGCAGGACAAGCGTCGGCCCAACGGGCAAAATCTCGACGGGGCGCTGCATCTGACCTGCCATAGGGGCTGCCATTGAGATCCAACATCCCGCCGGCAGGCGCGAGTAAGCCAATGACCGCATTCTGGCAACCCTCAGAGCGCGCTCAAGGAATGGCTCTGCTGGTCGCCATGGTGGTCACTGCCTACTGCATGTGGCCCGCACTCACTGGCCCCTTCATTTTCGACGATTTCCCCAATCTCCAAAACATGCGGCATCTGAATGCCGGCGTGACCCGGGAATCGCTGGGGCAGTACCTCGTCTCGGCCAAGGGCGTACCCGGCAGACCGCTGGCGATGCTCAGTTTTCTGATCGAAGACTCAGCCTGGCCCGCCTACCCCGCTGACTACAAGCGCAACAACCTCTTCCTGCACCTGCTGGTTGGGCTGCTTATCCTGTGGCTGGCGCTCAAGCTGGCAAAGCTCACCGCGCTGACAGAGTCGCGCAGAACCTGGGCGGCGCTGCTTTGCGCGACCGCGTGGCTGATCAATCCAATGCAGCTCTCCAGCACCATGCTGGTGGTGCAGCGGATGAACATCCTGTCCACGCTATTTATTTTGATCGGGCTGCTGACCTATCTGGCCTGCCTGGAGATGCAGCGTGTCCGGCCGCTGGCGCGCGTCCTGCTCGCCGGCGTGGCGCTGGCGCTGTTTGGCGGGCTCGCCGTCCTGTGCAAAGAGAATGGCGTTCTGATCTTCGCTTTCGCAACGGCACTCAATGTCACCCTGCTCCGCAGCAAAGTCAAAGCGCTTCCGGTCGCTGCCCGCAGCTGCCTGCTGGCGGGCGCCGCCGCCCCGATCGTCCTGCTCATCGCGCTGGCGCTGTTGAACTGGGACGCCATTCGGGCGCCCTACGAGATTCGCAGCTTCACGCTTTGGGAGCGCGTGATCACCCAGCCGCGCATCCTGTTCGACTATCTCGGCAACATCTTCCTGCCCCGCATTGGCGGCCAAGGGATTCTGCACGACGACTACCCCTTCTCGCGGGGGCTGCTGGACCCGCCGGCCACGCTGATCGCAATCGTTGCCCTTGCTGCGGCAATGGCTGCAGCCGTTCTCGCCCGCAGGCGAGCGCCACTGGCGGCGTTTGCGGTGCTCTGGTTTCTTGCCGGTCATTTGATCGAATCCAGCGTCGTCGGGCTGGAGCTCTACTTCGAGCACCGCAACTATCTGCCCATGGTTGGGCCACTGTTTGCCGTCGCTGTGTTCGCTGCGGGGCGGCAAGGGGCTGGACTCCGTGTCGCCGTGTTCGCCGCCTCCGCCTGGCTTCTCGCCAGCGCCTTCCTGACGCGACTCAACGCCGAGACCTGGGGTAGCCGCGGCCTGCAGTCGCAAGTCTGGCTGGCGGAACACCCGAAGTCACAGCGCGCCGTGCAGTGGGCTGCGTCTTACCACTTCGAGTCGGGCGACACAGAGCTGGGCCGCAGCACCCTGCAGAGCGGCATAGAGCGAATCCCTGATGCATACGACCTTCGGCTGCAGATCGTGCTGCTGGATTGCATCAGCAGGGGCATCGGCCCAGAGCAATGGAACGCCGCACTCAACACGATGCGCAGCGCCGCCTACAGCCATCTGCACCCGGTGCTTGTCGGTGCCTTCGTCACTCAGCACCTTGGCCCTGCCTGTCACGGCACCCTGGATAGAGCGATGACGTTCGACCTGGCAGAAGCCCTGCTGGCCAATCCCGCCTATCAGCGGCATCCTGATGCCCTGTCGCATATTCACTATGAGCTGTCGCGAATCAGTGCCCGCGAACGCGACCTGGACGGGCTGATGCACAGACTTGATCTGGCATACCAGTACAACCCCTTTCCGAGCTTCCCAAGAGAGCAGGCTATCCACCTCCTGTCGGCGGGCCTTCCTGAGCAGGCGCTGGAATATCTGGAAAAAAGCAACAGCACGCCGCTGCCGTTGATCAAGCGCCTGCTGCTCGATGTGCCGTCAGCGAACCAGGGTTTGGTGGACAGCGCTAACGCGATGCTGACCGAAATGAACGCCCCTGCCGACGCCAATACGCCCAACCGAACCGCGCCCAGTGAGCAAGGCGGGGAAGTCCCGATTTCACGAGTCCATTGAGGGTGGTCGCTCTGACACTACGGAGGCATGCGCTGCGGCAGGTATCCTTGGGCAACCCGACTCGGGGCTCGGATCCTTTCAACGCCGCCATGAACGGAATGCCGCGCGCACCTGGAGGGCGGGATCAATGAAACGACCGGACCTCATTGTCGTGACGCCTGTCTTTGAGGACACCGAATCCGCGAGCATTTTGTTTGCCGAACTTGAAAGGGCGTGCGGGGCGGATGTTTATGTGGTCGCCGTAGACGATGGCTCTGTACAACAGCCGCTGTCTGCTGAAGCGATCTCTCAGGCGGGGTTGGAGGGTGTCGTCCTGCGACTCAAGCGCAACGTGGGACACCAGCGGGCCATCGCGATCGGCCTGGGCTTCGTCGCCGACCGTTTCCCGGACGCCACGGCCACCGTGGTCATGGATTCTGACGGAGAAGATCTTCCATCGACCGTCAACATGCTGCTTGAAGACCTCACCAAGGAACGTGTCGATGTGGTCGTGGCACAGCGTCGGAACCGAGTGGAGTCCTTACGCTTCAAAGTGTCTTACGTCGTCTACAAGGGGTTGTTCCGCCTGGTGACAGGGCGCGCCATGGCGTTCGGAAACTTCATGGCGATGAATGCTGCTGCAGTCACTCGGCTCGCATCGATGGGTGAGCTGTCAACCCATGTAGCGGGTACCGTCCTGCTTTCGCGGCTCCGCTGGACCAGCAGGCCGCTGGATCGCGGACCGCGATTCGCGGGCCATAGCAAGATGAACTTCGTCGGACTTGCCCTCCACGGCTTCAAAGGTCTGATGATCTTTGCTGAAGATGTACTGGTCCGAGTGGGTGCGGCATGCGCAGCAGTGGCCTTTCTCTCGATGATTGGGATGTCGACAGCCATCCTCCTCAAGTCGATCAACTACGCAACACCGGGCTGGTTCTCGGTTGCACTCGGCATTCTGCTCCTCGTGTTTCTGCAGACCGGCGCGATCACGCTGATGACATTGATGCTGACAGGAGTGGTGCGCAGCGCCAGTCCACTCGCGCAGGACTATCGGCAGTTGATTCAGGAAATCCTCTCCACGCCGCCCGCCGGACCCAAATAAGGTGCCAAGTGCTCAGCCGCTGCGCTTTGTGGTCGTCGGACTCATGGCTGCCGCCGTCCACTTCGCCGCGCTCACGCTCTTCATTGAAGTCGTTGGCATTCGCAACGCTGGCATGGCGAACTTGCTCGCTGCGATTGCCGGGATTTCTGCCTCGTTTCTTGGCGGACGGAATTTCGTATTCCCGGCCACCGGAGAACGTATCGCCACACAGCTTGGACGGTTCTCGGCCCTGTACACGGTCATGGCCATCTTCCACGGCGTGTTTCTCTACGTCTGGACGGATCTGGCCAGTCTCGACTACCGGATCGGATTTCTGATGGCAGCCGGCATCCAGGCACTGTGCACTTACCAGGGAGGAAAGCATTGGGTGTTCAAGGCAAGAAGCTGATCGCCAGCGGAGCGGCGATCTCGGGCTTTATCGGTCTGCTCCTCATCGTCTACGCGATCCATGCGCGCTTCCTGCCCGTTGGAGTCGTGCTGTACGCAGCGCTGCAGGATGTCGTCGTGGCAACTGGCCTGGTCTGCCTGGCGCTTTGGCGCTTGCCGGTGTTTGCGGTGCTTGAACTGGTTGAGAAGCTGCAACTTGCAGCAATCTGCCTTCTCGCCGGCTACGCCTTCGCAATTTCAGTCCCTACAGTCATTGACCGCTCGCTGTCTTTTTACCTGCTGGAAAAGCTGGATCAGCGGGGTGGCGGCATTCGACACGATGCGATGGAGTCCGTGATCAGGTCTGAGTACATGAGTGAGTACCGGGTTCTCGATGCACGTATCACCGAGCAGCTGGCTTCCGGGACCATCGTGATTCAGGATGGGTGCGTAAGGCTTACGTCACGGGGGGCACGAACTGCAGCGTTTTCTCGCTTCATCAGGGCTCACTTTCTGCCCAAGCAGCGGAACTTGATGGGCATCTATTCCGATGACCTCATCGATCCGTTTCGCAGAAGCACGCCAGAGGCGCCGTACACATGCCCGCTCCCCGACCAGCAGCAGGTGGCACCCGATCCAGATCGGGCGCAGAGGGAACAGGACGGCGCGGAATGAGCGAAACGGGCGACGCCGGCAGTGAACGGGAGGTGTTTGCGCACGCACACAACCGGAAGGACTACTGGTCAGGACGGGTGGCGCCATTCGTCCGGGGCAAAGTGCTGGATGTTGGCGCTGGACTCGGCGCCACCATTCAGACCTTGAGCAAAAAGGTGGACTGTCAATGGACTGCCCTGGAGCCCGATCCGGGCTTAACCAAGCGAATGTGCGAATCGCTTGATGATCGTCAGTTACCCGTCGGCACTCGAATTATCAACGGGGTTCTGCCCGACCTACCAGCAGGCGAATCGTTTGACACGATTTTGTACATTGATGTGCTCGAGCACATCGAAGACGACCGGCAGGAGCTCGAAGCCGCCGCGAGTCGGCTGAACGCTGGTGGCCATCTTGTCGTTCTCGCGCCAGCTCACCAAAGGCTCTACACGCCCTTTGACGCAGCGATCGGGCACTTTCGCCGCTACAACCGCACGATGCTGCGCGCCATCGCCCCCCCCTCGCTAGCGGTGGTGAAACTCCTTTATCTGGACAGCATCGGGATGCTGGCCAGTGCCGGCAATCGATGGCTG
>JBBRBN010000087.1:0-14897 GCA_038205755.1 Lysobacterales bacterium
CATCGGCGCCTTCATCCCCGCGCGCGATGTTGGCGTGCTCAACCTGCGGGGTATCGTCCTGTTCAGCCTGTACGTCGCGGGAATCCTCGCGGCGCTGGTGGTGGCGCTGGTGATGCGCCTGGGCGAGCGCGGCAATGCGCATCACCCGCTGCTGCTCGAGTTGCCTGCGTGGCGACTGCCAAATCCGCGCAACCTGCTGCTTGGCCTCCATGAGCGCGGGACGATCTTCCTGCGTCGGGTTGGCGGCATCATCCTCGCACTCACTATCCTGGTCTGGGCGATGTCAAGTTACCCGGCCGCACCGGCCGGCGCCTCCGCAGCGCCGATCACGTTCAGCCTGGCTGGCATCCTTGGCCAGTCGATCCAGCCGGTGTTCGCCCCGCTTGGATTCGGGTGGCAGATCTGCATCGCGTTGATTCCCGGAATGGCGGCGCGCGAAGTCGCAGTCGGCGCGCTGGGAACCGTCTACGCCCTGTCCGGCAACGAGGACGAGGTCGGCGCGCAGCTGGGCACACTGATCGCCGCCGACTGGAGTCTGGCAACGGCGCTGTCGTTGCTCGCCTGGTTTGTCTTCGCGCCGCAGTGCCTGTCCACGCTGGCAGTGATCAAGCGCGAGACGCAGGGCTGGAAGATTCCGCTCGCCGCCGCAGGCTACCTTTTCATCCTGGCCTGGCTCGCCTCATTCGCCACTTACCAGGTGGCTGTCATGCTGGGCCTCGGATGATCGAGTCGCTGCTGGTTGTGCTGATCGTCATCGGCGCCGCTGGCTTCAGCGCGGTGAAGTTGGGGCTGCGGCCGCGCTCATGGCGCCAGCGCCTGCAGCCGCCTGCAGCAGCGAAGGGAACAGCCGTGCCGCCCGCTGCCGGCCCGTACGCCGGATGCGCCGGTTGCCCGGCCGGTGCTGATTGCGGCAAGCGCCGATAGACTCAGCTCATGCTGGCGACTTGACCCACGTACGCGCCCCGCAGGTCGTGAGGTGGAAGGCAACGCCAGCGCGGAGCGGGCCGCGCTGGACGTCGACAGGTCTACTTGGCCGCCGCAAACCGCTTGTTCACTTCCTTCCAGTTCACCACCGTCCACCACTGGGCGAGATAGTCGGCGCGCTTGTTCTGGTACTGCAGGTAGTAAGCGTGCTCCCACACGTCGACCGCCAGTAGCGGCGTGCCGCGGATCGTGGCCACGTCCATCAGCGGGTTGTCCTGGTTGGCGGTTGAGGTCACGGCGAGCGAGCCATCGTCCTTGATGATCAGCCAAGCCCAGCCTGAGCCGAATTGCTTGGCACCAGCGTCCGAAAACGCCTTCTTGAAGCCATCCAGCGACCCGAACGCCTTGTCGATGGCGGCGACCAGCTCGGTAGAAGGCTCACCGTTCTTGCCGACGGGCGCCATCAGCTCCCAGAACAGGGCGTGGTTGTAGTGACCGCCCCCGTTGTTGCGCACCGCCGCGTCGTAGCTCGACATCGTTGCGAGGACTTCCTCGATCGGGGTGGTCGCCAGCGCCGGGAAATCGGCGACCTTGGCGTTGAGGTTGTCGACGTAGGCGCGATGGTGGCGGCCGTGGTGGATTTCCATGGTCTGGGCGTCGATCGCCGGCTCCAGCGCATTGGCGGCATAGGGCAGCGCGGGCAGCGAAAACGGCGCAACGGCACCGGCAGCGCTTGCCACCTGCACCATCGCCATGAGCGCAGGAAAGACCAGGAACGACAGTCGAAAAGAACGTTGTGCCTTGCGCATTGGATGCTCCAGAAGTTCAGAAAAACCGCCCGCACCAGCCGAGGGCAGCAGATACAGGGGAGTCCGCATGCTGCCACGACGTCAAAACACCTACCGTGAACGGCATCCTGACATCGCTGCTTCGGAGAATCCCCCGTGCGATCAGGGAAGTACGGGGTCAGGTCTTGTATTGCAACATGCATCCCTCACTGAGCTGCAGTCATCCCAGGGTCACCATTTCGTTGCCGGCAGCCGGGCAATGCTTTCCCGTCCGCTGCTTCGAACCTGTCGCCGAACAGCCGGATGACGATGTGGGGACAATCGCCCTGCATCTGTCCTGATCTCGCGAGGCGTATTGCGGGCAGGGGCGTCAACGCGGTGCTGCCGGATGCCGAAACGGCGTGAAGCCGAGCGTGATGGGCTGGCGCGGACGGCGCCTGTGACGCGTTGGCGGCAAGGCCCGCAGCGAGCGATGAACCCTTGGGCCAGGACAGGGTTCCGCCCAAATCCGATGCAGTGGAGCGTGCGACGGGTGCCTACGCGGACGCTGGCCGGGAAAACTCCTCAAAGGCGGCAATCGCACTGGCGGCATACATCAGCGATGGCCCTCCGCCCATGTAGGTGGTCACGCCCAGCGTCTCGTCGACTTCCTGGCGGGTCACGCCCAGCTTAACCAGCGTCTGCATGTGAAACCCGATGCACGGGTCACAGCGCGCGGCGACGCTTAGCGCCAGCGCAATCAGCTCTTTCGTCTTGCGGTCAATTGCGCCATCGGCGGTGGCCGCCCGACCCAATTCGCCGAAGTTCTTCATGACTTCTGGCGTGCTGGTTCGCAGCGAAGCCAAGGCGGTGGAGACACCTTGAGTCAGTTCACGAAAGCTGGTGGTGACACTGGACATGGTTTTCTCCGTTGTTGCTAGCTGTGACTAGCCCGCATGTTTCAGGAATTCGCGCGATGATCGCGCAAGAGACAAGCGAGGGCGCGCGAGATTCATGCAACATGCGGGCCAGGTGCGGAGCCTGGTGGCGCAGGTGCTCGGACGAATGGCATGCAGGCGGGGCAGACCCAGAACTCGCCGGTGGCCGACGGACACCTCAACACTGGCGTCAGGTGAGCTCGCTCGTGCTGCCGCCGAGACCGTCGCAGACGCGGCGCAGACGCTGCTCCGCCGCATCGGCCACGGTTTTGACCTCAGGCTTGTTGACCAGGTTCACCATGATCTGCGGATCAAGGAATCCGACCACCACGCGATCACGCGCTTCCTCGCGCACGACGACGTTGCACGGCAGCAGTAGGCCGATATCGGGCACCGCCTGCAGGGCCTGGTGAGCCAGCGGGGGATTGCACGCGCCGAGGATGCGGTAGGGCGGCATGTCGACGTTCAGCTTCTCCTGCATGGCCCGCTGCACGTCGATGTCGCTGAGGATGCCGAAGCCCTCGGCTTTCAGCGCCTCAACGGTCTTCGCGAGCACCTGGTCGAATGACTCGCCGGTGAGTGTGGTGGTGAATCCGTACATGACAGGAGCCCTCGCTTCAAAGTGGTGTGGTCGAAAAATACCAATCAGTCGTGTTGTAGCCCTGACTGGCCCGCCTGCCAGCGGCGTCCGCGGACTTCAGCGGCGGCGCGATCACGTCGTCGCCCGGCAACCATCCCTTGGGGGTCGCTGCAGCATTCGTGTCGCTTGGCTGCGTTGCAGCGGGCGAACGAATGCGACCATCACCCCGCGTGGTATCCGCACTGAAGTCCGGGGCTGGCTCGTTGAGCCGGGGTAGGGCGGTGGTCGATTCGCTCATGACGACGTGCTTTGCATTTCGGCTGCTGAACTGCTCATCCGAAGCAGAGCCAGCCGGGGCAGGATGGCGCTCTCCGGGTGTTCAGTTCGGTGCGCACTCCGTTGGGATGCTGACGCGCGAACGTCAGATGTTTACGGGCCTTGTATTCCTCCACCTGATAGGCGTCGAAATGAAGCACCTGGGCGAGGTGATGGTCGATCAAGGCAGCAGCGTGAAGGAGATTCATGCCGACACTGTGCAGACAGGGAATCAACCGGTCTGTGCGGCGGCGGACCGACGCGAGACGCGAGGCAGTGGCTCAATCTGCCACGCTCATCGCCTCCGATGAAGGGAACTGCCAATGCTCACGCTTTTTTGTCGGACTCGGAATGCCGCACCTGCGCGTCCACGCGGTTCCGACCCTCTCGCCATGCTGTCTACCCGGCCGGCCCGCAGCATCTCATGGGCACCTGAGCCGGAGAGGGGATGGGTTGCCTTGCCAGGGTGGCGGTTGCGGCGGCGCGCTTGAATGTCGCCAACCAAGCAAAAATGACGCGACGATAAGTTCGGGAACCGATCAAACCGGAACCTGATGAAGCCCGATCCAATGAAACTTGCCGTGCTGGAGCTTGCCGTGATGAAACCTGACGTGATGAAACCTGACGCGATGAAACCTGACGCGATGAAAAGCCTCCCCTTGCAGCAGCCTCGCAGGCAAGCCGTCGCGTTCGGTGCTGCCATTTCGTTGATCCTTTTTTTGAGCACCTTCGCCATGCCCAGCCACGCCACCGAAGAGCCCGAATTCCAGATCGTTCGGGCGCTTGCGAACATCGAGATCCGCCAGTACGGCAGCTATGCGGTCGCCGAGGTCGTGGTTGCCGGCCCGGCGAGTGCGGCCGGCAATCAGGCATTCCCGATTCTTGCGGGCTACATCTTCGGCAAGAACAAGGGCGAGCGGACGTTCGCGATGACATCGCCAGTCACCCAGACTGCGGCCCCGGTAAAGCTGGAGATGACGGCGCCGGTCACGCAGAGTGCTGCGCCGGGCGGCTTCGTGGTGCAGTTCGTGCTGCCCGCGGGCGTGTCCGCGGCCAGTGCGCCCGAACCGCTGGACGCGCGGGTTCAACTGCGCGATGTGGTGCCCGCGCAGGTGGCCGTCATCCGCTATTCGGGCTTGTGGTCGGTGTCGAACTACGAGAAGCATTTAGCGCGGCTGCGGACGGCGTTGCGCGATGCCGATCTGGCGTGGATGGGCGAGCCGGTGTACGCGCGTTACAACGCACCGCTCACGCCCTGGTTCATGCGCCGCAACGAGATCTGGCTGCATCTCGCGCCACCCCGTTGACCCCACGGGAGCGGGAGATTCAGCCGCGGTGGCGCTAGCAGGCTGCCGGGCAATGTGATCGACTGGAAAACAGCGGGTCGTGCGCCTGACATCTCGTCATGCGGCAAGCAAGGCATCAAACGCTGCTGTCGAAATCAGTCTCCGGCGCGACAGGTTCAGCGCATGGCTGCCGGTGAGGTCTCCCGGCAGTCATGGGCTAACGACCCCGCACCTTCGGCTCCTTCGCCCTGCTGGACTGCAGGGATGACGGCAGCATGAGACCTTCGTGCAGAGCCACATGCTCGAGTGCAGCCTCGAAACGGGCACGCGAAACGGCTGCGACGCGTCGCAGATAGGCGTGCACCTCGGCGTCGTCCGCGCTGCGCTGCTCGCACTCGGCGCTGTAGGCCTCGAAGTGCGACAACTGCACCAGCAATTCGGCGACGTGTCGCGGGCATTCACAGGCAATGGTTGACGACAGGCTCGCAAATTCGCCCAGGGCTGCGTCGTCCCAGCGACGCGGCGGCACGGTCTCTGGCAACGGCTCGGCCTGGTCCGCCGCGAGCTGCCGCAGCGGCGTCGCCATCGCCAGGCTCTGCAGCCATTGCGCCACCACTGCGTCGGGCTGCGGCTCGCGCAGCAAGGCTGTGCCGGCTGTCGCCAATGCCTCGCACACGGGGTCGGCAGCAAAACGATAGAACACCGCCATCGGCACCGCCGCCAAGGCCGGCGCAGTGGCTTTGATCGACGCCATCCAGCCCTCGTGCAGCTGCGGCGCATGGATCAGTAAGGCGTCAACGGTAGACCCATTCAATGCGGCGGCGGCCTGCGCGGCATCGCTGAACGGCCCCAGCAAATCCACCAACCGGCCGAGGCGGCGCAACAGCGCGGGCCGCTGCAGCCGGGCGCCAAGTGCAGTGCCGATCACTGCAAGCCGCCAGGCTCGATCAGGCGCTGAGCGGGCTGCGTCCGCGGGCTCGGCCTTGCGAGTGGATGCCAGCGCAGCTGCGTGGGTCGAGGCCACGCGCTGCAGCTGCGACATATCCAGCGGCGCCAGGCTGCCGATGGCGTGGCCGAGGTCGGTTAGCTGCTTGAGCAACGCCAGGCGCCGCACGTTTTCCTCCGAGTAAAGGCGCTGGCCGCTGGGGGATAGCAGCGGCTGCGTCACTGCGTAGCGACGCTCCCAGACGCGCAGCGTTGCTACCGGCATTCGCAGCATCTTTGCGACGGCGCCGCTGCGGTGAAGCAAGGGGTCCCCGGTGCCCGCCGGCTGTCGGGTTGGTGGCGACGCTGACTCGTTACGTTCCATCGATACTCTCACATGACTCGTGTTTGACGCCGATTATAGGGTGATAGACGCGCCTTTGTTGATCTACGAATCCATAATGACTCCAAAAAAGGTATGATCTGCGGCATGTCCTTCGAAAATGCTCAGGCGGTTGCGGTGATCGGTGCCGGCGTTGCGGGAGCGGCCTGCGCACGCGCGTTGACATTGGCCGGTCACTCGGTGCGCGTGTTCGACAAATCGCGTGGGCCGGGCGGTCGGCTTGCCACGCGCCGCGTTGAATGGGTCGACCCGCTCGGGCAAGCCTGCACAACGCGGTTCGACCACGGCGCCGTCGGCATCACGGTCCGCTCTGCGGCTTTCCAGGGGTTCATAGACCTTGCCGTAGCGGCAGATTGGCTGGCTCAGTGGAAACCGGAGTTGGCCGTTGGCAGCTTGCCCCTCGAGGACGGTTGGCTGTATGTGCCCACGCCGGACATGCCCTCGTTGTGTCGCCGTCTACTGGTAGGAGTGCCTGCCACGTGGTCGTTCGCCGTTGACGGTCTGCACAAACGTCCGCTGGGCTGGCAGGTCGAGGCCGCTGGCGAGCGCTACCCGGTGCAGTTTGACGCAGTCGTTTTGGCGTTGCCGCCCGCCCAGGCTGCACCTCTGCTCAGCCCGCACCGGCGCGACTGGGCGGGGCACGCGTCTGCCACCGCGATGCAGCCGTGCTGGACCTTGATGGGCATCGCAGATGCGCCGGAACCGGCGCTGACCTGGGAGCTTGCGCGGCCGCCAACGGGACCGTTGGCGTGGGTGATGCGGAATGACGCGCGTCCCGGCCGTGAGCTTGCGCATGCTCAGGCGCACTGGGTCGTGCATGCGCGTGCGGACTGGAGCCACCTGCACCTCGAACAACCGGCCGCGTGGGTCCAACAGCAGATGCAGGCCGCACTCGAGGACTGGCTGGGTCGGACCGTTAGCTGGCAGCGCAGCATGGTGCACCGCTGGCGCTATGCGCTGCCGCCGGCGCTCAGGGCCGCCGCGTCCGAGTCGTGCTGGTGGGATGCCACTCAGGGGTTAGGCGTCTGCGGCGACTTCCTCGGCGGCGCGGGTGTCGAGGGGGCCTGGTTGTCTGCGCAATCGCTGTGCGCGGCGCTGCTACAACGGGAGTCGGCTGCGTCCGCCGAGACCACCCCATTCGCTGTCCATCAATTTGATCACGCGGCTTTGCACCGCGTCGCATGAACAGGCTTCCATTCCACTCGCGTTGCGGCAGCGTGGCTTCACGATGAAGCCGGGCAGCACGGGTTTTCGTGGCAACAAGGCGGCGTTGCCGAGCAAGCCCTGCGTGGCTTGCGGCCTGGCGATGAGCTGGCGGCGGCGCTGGGCCAAGAACTGGGCTGAGGTGAAGTACTGCTCCGACGCTTGTCGACGTAAAAAAGTCGCACGTGGCTGAGTTGCGCTCATTGATCATCGTGCTGGGCGACCAGCTGGATCTGGATGCGGCGGCGTTCGACGGCTTCGATGCGGCCGTTGATGCAGCGTGGATGGCCGAAGCGGCCGAGGAGTCGAC
This sequence comes from Lysobacterales bacterium, assembly GCA_038205755.1. Classification (GTDB taxonomy): domain Bacteria; phylum Pseudomonadota; class Gammaproteobacteria; order Xanthomonadales; family Xanthomonadaceae; genus JANNWF01. The sequence continues at coordinate 7,651 of JBBRBN010000087.1, forward strand.
CCATGTATGGTCGAGCAAGCCGCGTACCGCGATGTTCCTGGCGGCGATGCGCCACTTCGCGCTCGCCCTGCAGGATGCGGGTCGCCCGCTGCACTACACGCAGCTGGATGCGCTGGACAACAGCGGCAGTCTGGGTGCGCAGCTGCAGGCCGACATCCTGCGCCTGAAGCCGGCCCGGCTGGTGATGACCGCGCCGGGCGACTGGCGAGTGCTGCAGGCGATCAAGGCGGTCGCCGAGGCCAACAGTCTGGCGCTGGATATCCGCGCGGATCGTCACTTCTTCAGCAGCATTGACGATTGTGCCGCGCATGCCAAAGGCCGCAAGTCGCTGCGCATGGAATATTTCTATCGCGAGCAGCGCAAGCGTCATCAGGTTTTGCTGGATGACGGTGAGCCGATCAGCGGGCAGTGGAACTTCGACGCCGACAATCGCGAATCCTTCGGGGCGGCTGGCCCGGTCGCCTTGCCGCCGCGCACGCGGTTTGAGCCCGATGCGATCACCCGCGAGGTGATCGCGCTTGTCAACACTCGCTTCGCAGATCACCCTGGCCGGCTAGACAGCTTCGCCTGGCCGGTCACCCGCGCACAGGCGCTGCACGCTTTGCAGTCTTTCATTGAAGAGAGGCTGCCGCTGTTCGGTCGCTTTCAGGACGCGATGTGGCCGGGCGACCCGTGGCTGTATCACGCGCATCTGTCGGCGGCGCTCAATCTCAAACTACTCAACCCGCGCGAAGTGGTCGCCGCAGCGGAAGCAGCGCACCGTGATGGGCACGCGCCGCTGGCCAGCGTCGAAGGATTCATCCGCCAGATCCTTGGCTGGCGCGAGTACGTGCGCGGCGTTTACTGGACGCAGATGCCGAGCTACTTGGAACGCAACGCACTCGACGCTCAGCACGATCTGCCCAAGTGGTACTGGACCGGCGCCACCGACATGGCCTGCCTGCGCGACGCGCTGGCGCAGACGCTGACGCACGGTTACGCCAATCATATCCAGCGCCTGATGGTGACCGGCCTGTACGCGCTGATGCTGGGCGTGCAGCCCAAGCAGGTGCACGCGTGGTATCTGGCGGTGTACGTCGACGCGGTGGAGTGGGTCGAGCTGCCCAACACGCTGGGCATGAGCCAGTACGCCGACGGCGGCGTGATGGGCAGCAAGCCCTACATCGCCACCGGCAAGTACATCCAGCGCATGAGCCCGCACTGCAAGGGCTGCCGCTACGACCCCGCGCAGCGCAGTGGCGACAGCGCGTGTCCGTTCACCACCCTGTACTGGGATTTTCTGATGCGCCATCAAGCGACGCTGGCGAGGAACCCGCGCATGGCGCTGCAGGTGAAAAACCTGCTGCGTCTCACCGACGATCAAAAGCAGGCGGTGATCGAACGCGCAGCCGCTATTCGTCTTGGAGAGGTTGGCGTGGCGCATGAATGAGGTCTTCGCGCCCACGCTAGCTGCCGCGCATGCCCGCATCGCTGCCGTGCAGCCGGCCATCTACGCACGCACGCGCAACGCGCTCGACGGCGCGGTCAGCACGCTGTCGCCCTACATCACCCATGGCTTGGTGACGCTAGCTGACGTGTTGGCCGGCGTCGCCGCGCGGCATCCGCTGGACGTGCAGAACAAGTTTGTCTACGAACTCGGCTGGCGCGAATACTTTCGGCATGTCTGGCAGCACCGTCGCGAGGGCATTCTCCACTCGCTGCACGCGGGCCCGCTGCCCGATGACGCTTACGCCGATGAACTGCCGGCCGACATTCGTGAGGCCCGAACCGGCGTGCCGGTGGTCGACCAGGCAGTGCGCGCGCTGTATGCCAGCGGCACGCTGCACAACCACGCGCGCATGTGGCTGGCCAGCTATGTCGTGCACGTGCGCAAAGCGCACTGGCGCGCGGGCGCTGATTGGCTATACGGCCACCTGCTCGACGGCGACCTCGCGAGCAATCACCTTAGCTGGCAGTGGGTGGCCGGCACCGGCAGCCGCAAGCCCTACCTGTTCAATGCCGAAAACGTGGCCCGCTACGCGCCAGCGCCTTGGCACAGCCCGGGCAGCGTGATCGACACGTCCTACGAGGCGCTCGACCGCATGGCGCGCGAGCCGGGTGCGCATGGTCGAACCGAGCCCCGCGTGCTGCTCGACAGCGCAGCGTTGATCGAGCCACGCTTGACCGCTGAGCCACCCGACGAGCTCGGTCTGACCGCGCCCGACGCCGCAGCCATCGAAGGCACAGACGTCTGGCTCGTGCACGCCTGGAGCTTGGGCGAGCTGCCGGACGCGCTGCCGTCCAACACGCGGGTGATCGGCATCTTCGTGGCCGACTTTCACCGCGCCTGGCGCTGGAGCGAGCGGCGCTGGCGCTTCGTCGGCAGGCGCATGGCCGAACTTACCGCCGAGCGCTGGCATGCTGATGCGGCCGCTATCGCTGCCGCACTGAAGGGTGCCCGCAGCGTGCGCAGTATCGATGAACCGCACCTCGCACCCTGGCTGACCGGCTGGGCCGAGTGCACGCCCGCGCCGGCGCTGTTCCCACCCGTCGAGCAGCGCTGCGATGCGTTCTCGCCTTGGTGGACGCGCGCCTCGCGCGGCCTGAACTCGGCTGCCGAGCTATTGGCTATCAATGAATTGACTGCAGCGTGACCAAACCTGTGAACGAACCCATGAACAAAGCCGTGAACAAACCCGTGAACGAAGCCGTGAACGAAGCCGTCGAGCAAGCGCTGCCGCTGACCGTCCTGTACGACGGCGCGTGCCCCCTGTGCCGCCGCGAGATCAGCGTCTATCGCGGTCTGCGTCCCAACTCGCCGGTGTGTTTTGCGGATGTCAGCGACGCTGATTTGGCGCTGCCGTCCGGCGCCACGCGCGAGCAGTTGCTGGCGCGCTTTCATGTGCGTGGCGGCGACGGCCAGTTGCTCAGCGGCGCGCAAGCCTTCCTGGCCCTGTGGGCCGCCTTGCCCGGCTGGCGCTGGCTGGCACTGGCCGGCCGCATGCCGGGCGCGGCCTGGGCAATGGAGCACGCCTACCGACGCTTTTTGCGCTGGCGACCGACCCTGCAGCGTTGGGCCTCGCGTCTTGATCGGCCCCGCCTGGACCGAACAGAATCTTGCGACAACGCCTCTCGTTGATCTCACCCACTTCAGACCAGGAACACTCAGCGTGAATGCGATCAAGAGCGGCGGAGAAGGGTTGCTGCACAGCACTGCGGCCCCGCATGCCGCGCAAGGCCTGCGCATTGATTCTGTGGCCCCGGTCCAGAGCGGGATGCCGATGACTGCCGCCCCTTCGCTTATGGCCCAACGACTGGGTGTTTGCGGGCTTGTTCCGTTCGTGGGCTTGGCAGCGGCGCTTTGGCTGACGCCGTCAAATGACCTGTCGCCGGCAGCAATGGCACTGCTGGGGTACGGCGCGGCCATCTCAAGCTTTCTTGGGGCAATTCATTGGGGCTTGGTGATGCGTGAGGGCTCTGCACACGCGGTTCCGTCGCTGCTGTGGGGCGTGATGCCCTGCCTGATGGGATGGGTGGCACTGCTGCTGGGACACGCAGCAGGCCTGTTGCTGATGGCGGCGTTGCTCTGGGCCTGCTACGCGGTGGATTGGGTTTTGTATCCACGCTGCCAGCTGAAAGCCTGGCTGCCCATGCGATTGCGGCTGACCCAGGTGGCAAGTGGCAGTTGCCTTGCCGGCGCAGCGGCGCTGCTGCATTAGCAGCCGGTCGGACTGAGCCCGGCCGGGCTGCAAATCCGGCTGCGCGGCCCGAGTGTTCAAAAAAAGCGCACGCCGCCAATTCTTGGCCCATAGCGCTGCTATGGGCCTGCGCATCGTCGTTGTCTGTCCTCACGCGGCCAGCAATCGCCTCGACCACCTAACCCGCATGTTTCATGAATCTCGCGCGCCCTCGCTTGTCTCTGGTCCGCACAGGAGACTACCTCAGTCGGTCGTATGGCCCGCTACGCCGCTCCTTCGCAAAACCTCCTGTGCGAACAACATCCTGCGCGATCAACGCGCCAATTCATGAAACATGCGGGCTAAGTCCGACAGGCTGCTAGGATCGGCAACAAGACTTTCGCCCTCCAAGGAGCCGTTGATGCGCATTCGGTCCAGCAATTTCGCCTCCTCCCTGGTTTTCGGTGCGCTCTTTCTGGGACTGGCCACACCGGTCGCGGCGGAAACCGACTGGGACGCGCTGACCCCATTTGGGGCAGTGCGAAACGGCAATGAGGCGGGAACCATTCCTGCATGGGACGGTGGAGTGCGGATGCCCGTGCCCGGCTATGCGGGCCCAGGGACCCTGCACGCTGACCCGTTCGCCGACGATGAGCCGCTTTACACCGTCAATTCGGCGAATTTCGAGCCGCACAACGAATTCCTCACCGACGGTCTTCGGGCCCTGCTAAAGCGCTACCCGGAGTCGTTCAGCGTCCCGGTGTATCCAAGTCGCCGGTCGCATTCCGCGCCCGACTGGGTCTACGAAAACACCCGGTTGAACGAGGACAGGGCGACGCTGGCGCCCGATGGAAATGGCGTCATCGGTGCCTATGGCGGGATTCCGTTTCCCACGCCTGACAGCGCGCTGGAGGTCTACTGGAACCACGTCGCGCGTTGGCGCGGACAGTACATCGAGAGCCGCAGCGTTGACGCCAATGTCTACGCGAATGGGACTGTCTCCCTGATCACTCGCGAGACGCAGGTCAAGTTTCACTGGTATCAGGAGCAGGGGAGTGTGGAAACCCTGCAGAATCGTCTTTTCTCCCTCATGTCCAAGGTGACCGCGCCGCCGCGATTGGCGCGGACGGCGGCGCTCATTCAGGAGCCCATCAACCAGGACATAGAAGAGAGGCAGGCCTGGATTTACGACAGTGGTCGTCGTCGGGTGCTGCGTGCGCCGCTGTTGGCGTTCGATATGGGCCCCAGCGATGCCGACGGGCTTCGGACGGCGGACGACACCGACATGGTCAACGGCTCGCCCAGCCGATTCACATGGACGTTGCTCGGCAAACGGGAACTGCTGATCCCGTACAACAACTATCGACTTGAGGACGGAGAGGTGGACACGCTTCTCCAGCCTGGGCATCTGAATCCTGACCGCACCCGATTCGAATTGCATCGGGTTTGGGTCATCGAGGCGACCCTGAAGCCCGAATGGCGCCACGTCTACTCGCGTCGCGTTTTCTATGTCGACGAAGACAGCTGGAGCGTGGTGATGGCTGACCAGTACGATCAGCGTGGCGTGCTTTCGCGCGTCAGCATTTCCTATCTGAAGAACTTCTACGAGTTGCCTGGCACGCTACCGGCGGCCTACGTGTTCCACGACCTGTCGTCGGGCAGGTATAGCGTTCAGGGCCTGGCGATTGGCAACAACGAAGCTGAAACGCTGAAGCCAGCACCCGAAGACAGTCAGTTCAATTCAGCGGGTCTCAGCCGATTCGTTCGATAGAAACTTTACCCAGGTAGCTGTAGCGTCGAACTTGGAGTGATTTGAAGCGGAACGTGTCAAGCGATTTGAGACAACGGTTTTCTGGAAATCCATGTCGCGGTGCCGCTGTGCAGACGCAGCAGTTTTCCGCACAAGCCACCATCCTCGCCGAGCGCGCAGCTCTCGCCAAGGTGCTGGAAGAGAACGACACCTACTTCCAGGCGGAGCGCGAGTGGCTATTCCAATGGGCAGAGGATCAGCTGCTCTCCGCCCAGCAGGCACCACAAGACACCAGGCGCGGCTGAAAGACGCCAAGCGGCGCGCAGGGGCACGACTTCGCGAACGGCGATCAGTTCCTCAAGCGTCCACTGATCTGCGCGGAGCTGAAGGGCAACGCGGTCGACAACCGTCGTAGCGGTTTCCCAGGCACGGAAGATATCGATCAAGCTCAGAACAATGTAGTCGTAGACATGCGCATGTTCGCGCTCGACGATGGCGTCGAGCACAAGATCCAGCGGGTCGGCCTCGTCGACAGGGCCGGCGTGAGTGTTCTTCGGTGCGTTGTGGCCCGCGCGAATTACGATGCTGTCCCGCCTTCGGGTCTCTGCCTCGCAGCCGGGTGATGGTGTTCGCGTAGGTGATCCAGGCAGGAGCACGCAGGTGTCCGAGGTGGGTAGGTGCGTCCCAAGGGACCGGAAGGAAGCCAGGCGCAGACGTTGCTATCGCCTGCAGTTCTCCAATTGTCGGTGGACCCCCTGCCTTCGCGCTCAGGCTGAAGCCGATTTTTTGGGGATATGTGTCGGCCTCGCGGAGTTGAGGTCTCGCCCATCGCTCAAAGAGCCATCACAGGGGAATCCGGGATTTCAGCGTTTGCAGCCGATGGCGGGCAACGTAAGGCTCATCAGCTTGGAGAGCTTGATGCGGCAGGACGTCCCGCTCTCCGCATCGACGCTGGCTCCGGCTCGTGTCTGATTGCGCTGACGATGTCTCAACAAGCCAATAGTGATTCCCCTATTGGCGATGTAAGCCGCCCACCGCGTTAGTTGACCGCTCGCCGCACGCTGCCTTGGCAGCACCCGGAGATCGACACTTCACGCTCGAGTGGGTGCGAACTCCTTCTCTCTCGCGACACCTTAGGTTTAGGCGGGAATCAAAATCTCGGCACTGTTGGTCGCCGCGACACCTATTCCGAGTGGCCAAAAGGGGAGGGGATGCATGTCGTCACGCACGCTGTCGTCGGCAATGACCATGAGCTTTGCCAGCTCGGGGAGGGCCGTTTCCATCAGCCAGATCGAATGGCCGTTGCGGACGGGGATATGGCTCGTTGCGAGCGCTGCAGTGGTTGGATGTCTTGCGTCGTCCATGGACATTGAAGAGGGCATCACCTGCAGGCATCTGTACGGAGCTTGCCAATGACGCATTTGCAGCAAGTGCATCCCGTCGAAGGCAATGCGGATGACAGGTACTTCGCCGCAGACGGCGCTGATCGGCGCCAGTCAGGCAACCGCAGGCAAGGTGCGCCCGTCGTCTCGAATGCAGGCGCAATGCCTGCACCACTGATCTCAAAGTCCATGCTGGCCGTGCTCAAGCGGCGCGGCGCGGAGCGTTGCTTTGCAGCCCGAACACTGGTGCTCCAAGAACAGGATGCAAGCAGCAGATTGTTCGTGATTCTCGCCGGCAGGGTGAAGACCTATGCCACATCCAGGCAAGGTCGCGATGTGGTCTATCAGATCCTTGGTGCCGGTGAGATGTTCGGTGAGTTGTGCCTGGACGGTGGCGACAGCGCGGCGTCAGTCATGACGCTGGAACGGACGAGCTGCGTGCTGATACCTCATGCGCTG
>JBBRBN010000088.1:0-14760 GCA_038205755.1 Lysobacterales bacterium
CCCGCCGCAGCCCCCACCAGCCAGCCCCCAGCAGCCCCCAGCAGCCAGCCCCCAGCCCCCAGCCCCCAGCCCCCAGCCCCCAGCCCCCAGCCCCCAGCCCCGATGCACGACATCCACAGCGACAAAATCCTGATCCTCGACTTCGGTGCGCAGTACACGCAGTTGATCGCGCGGCGTATTCGTGAGTTGGGCGTTTACTGTGAAATCTGGGCTTGGGATCACAACCCGGACGAGATCTCGGCGTTTGCACCGCGCGGCATCATTCTCTCGGGCGGGCCGGAGTCGACCACCGAAGCCAACGCGCCGCGTGCGCCGCAGCAGGCGTTTGCTGCCGGTGTGCCGATCCTTGGCATTTGCTACGGCATGCAGACGCTGGCCGCACAGCTGGGTGGGGCGACCGAGGCGGCGGATCAGCGCGAGTTTGGTCACGCGGAAGTCGAAGTCATCGCCCAGGAATCACTGCTCGATGGGCTGAAAGATCACGCCGGTGCGCCGCCACGGCTCGACGTATGGATGAGTCACGGCGATCACGTCAGCGCGGTGCCGCCTGGCTTCGTCGTCAGCGCGCGTACCGAGCGGGTGGCGATTGCCGCCATGGCGGACGAGACGCGCCGCTGGTACGGCGTGCAGTTCCATCCCGAAGTGACCCACACGCGGCAGGGCGCGGCGATGCTGCGCCGCTTTGTGGTCGATCTGTGCGGATGCGCGACGCTGTGGACCGCCGCCAACATCATCGACGATCAGGTCGCGCGAGTCCGCGAGCAGATTGGCGACGGCGATGTGCTGCTGGGTCTGTCCGGTGGCGTCGATTCGTCCGTGGTCGCGGCCCTGCTGCATCGTGCCATTGGACCGCGTCTGACCTGCGTGTTTGTCGACACCGGCCTGCTGCGTCTCAACGAGGGCGATCAGGTGATGGCAATGTTTGCCGCCGAGGCCGACAGCGGTGGCCTGGGCATCAAGGTGATCCGGGTGAATGCGCGCGAGCGCTACTTTGCCGCGCTGGCCGGGGTGGTCGATCCCGAGGTCAAGCGCAAGATCATCGGCCGCCTGTTCGTCGAGGTGTTCGACGAGGAGGCCGCACGGCTGAGCAACGTGCGCTGGCTGGCGCAGGGCACCATCTATCCCGACGTCATCGAGTCGGCCGGCAGCAAGACCGGCAAGGCGCACGTCATCAAGAGTCACCATAACGTCGGTGGCCTGCCGGCGCACATGAAGTTGGGGCTGGTCGAGCCGCTGCGCGAGCTGTTCAAGGACGAGGTTCGGCGGCTGGGCGTGGCGCTGGGTCTGCCGCGGGAGATGGTTTATCGGCATCCGTTTCCAGGTCCGGGACTCGGCGTGCGAATACTGGGCGAGGTGCGCCCCGAGTACGCCGAACTGCTGGCCCGCGCTGATGACATCTTCATCCGCGAGTTGCGCAACGCTGGCCTGTACGACAAGACCAGCCAGGCTTTCGCGGTTTTTCTCCCGGTCAAGTCGGTCGGCGTAGTCGGCGACGCGCGCGCCTACGAGTGGGTCATCGCCCTGCGCGCAGTCGAGACCGTCGACTTCATGACTGCCCACTGGGCGCACCTGCCCTACGACTTCCTTGACCTCGTTTCCAGAACGATAATCAACGAGATACGCGGTATATCTCGCGTTGTTTATGACATTTCCGGGAAGCCGCCGGCGACCATCGAATGGGAATGATCGCAACCTCCTTACGGACTGCGCGGAGTGCGACGACGTCGTAACGAGCCCCGCCACGCAGCGGAAAGGACGGGCGTGTTGCTCTTCATGCTTGACTCGTACACTGCGGGTCCGACCGCCGCGCGAAGCTCCATGAAACGCTGTCTGACCCTGTTGAAGACGCTGCTGTGTCCGGCGGGCGCCCTGTCGTTTGCAGATTACCCGCGCCCGCGGATCTTCATCGTCACCGCTGCGATCCCGCAGCGCGAGAGGAGGATCTGGTGATCCTGACCACCCATCCCGGGACGTCCGTTGCCCAGCCGCCCGCCAAATGACCGGATCTACCCGCGACCTGTACTGGATGCAGCGGGCGCTGGCATTGGCCGAGCGGGCAGACCGCGAGGCTGGCGAGATTCCGGTGGCGGCGGTGCTGGTGGGTGCAGACGGCGAGCCGCTGGGCGAAGGATGGAATCGCAATATCATCGATCACGATCCCAGCGGCCACGCCGAGATCGTTGCGCTGCGCGCGGCAGGTCGCAGCGCCGGCAATCACCGGCTGCCGGGCACCACGCTGTACGTCACGCTGGAGCCGTGCGCGATGTGCGCTATGGCGCTGGTCCACGCGCGTATCGAGCGACTGGTGTTCGCCGCAACCGACCCGAAGACCGGCGCCTGCGGCAGCGTGTTTGATCTGCTTGCCGATCCGCGGCACAACCATTGCATACAGGTCACAACAGGGGTACTGGCGGTCGAGGCCAGCTCGCTCCTGCGTGACTTTTTTCGGCGCAAACGGACGCGCAGCGGCGGCTGAACGCCTTGCGCAGCTGTGACGCACTGCGTTGCGCCTCGGCGGGAATCGGCGCAGGTTGAAGCTTTCAAACCAAGGGGCAGCGATGTCAGGTCAATCAGCATCAACCCAGGCGGCGCGGTCATCGGATCCGCGAAAGCTGCGCTTCATCTGGATTGACCTGGAGATGACGGGTCTTGATCCATTGACCGATTCGGTCATCGAGATCGCAACACTGGTCACCGATCATCAGCTCAACGTGCTCGCTGAGGGGCCCGAACTGGCCATCCGCCATCCGCTGCACGTCCTGGAGGCCATGGATGACTGGAACCGCAGTCATCACGGCCGCTCTGGACTGTGGCAGCGGGTGCTCGAGTCGCCGGTCGGGATGGCGGACGCCGAAGACCAGACCCTGGCGTTCCTGGCCGAGTGGGTCGCAGCGGGCAGCTCTCCGATCTGCGGCAACTCGATCTGTCAGGATCGGCGCTTCCTCGCTCGCTGCATGCCGCGACTGGAGCGTTACTTCCACTACCGCAATCTGGACGTTTCGGCTGTCAAGGTTCTGGCGCAGGTGTGGGCGCCGGAGGTTGCAGCAGGCATGGTCAAGCAGGGCGCGCATACCGCGCTGTCCGATATCCGCGAATCGCTGGCGGAGCTGCGCCACTACCGTGGCTTCATGGGTCCGCTGAGCGGATTGCCGGACGACTGACCGATGCGCCGGCGCCTCGCGTTCCGCTGCCTGTGTGCCCTGATGCTCGGGTGGCTTTGCGCCACCGCAGCCGCCACCGCAGCCGCAGCCGCCACCGCCGCCGCCGCCGCTGCGCCGCGCCTGGAGCCGCTGGCCAATCTGTTCGTTGAAACCTGGACCACCCGCGACGGCTTGCCGCACAACCTGGTGCTGGACCTGGCGCAGACGCCCGATGACTACCTGTGGATGGCCACCTGGGAAGGTGTGGTGCGCTTCAACGGGCACGAGTTCACGGTCATTGACCGCTCCAATCTAGCCGAGCTCAGCGACAACGGCATCCGGGCGCTTCACGTGGGGCCCAGCGGCAGTCTGTGGGTGGCCACCGCGCGCGGCGGCGTCGTTCGACAGCGGTCCGGCGAGTGGTCGTTCGTCAATCAGAATATCGGGCTGGACGACGCGCAGATCATGTCGGTGGTCGAGCAGGCCGATGGCTCGCTGTGGATACTGACCGAAGACGCAGGACTGGAGCTCCGCGCAGCGGGCAAGCCGCCGCAGCGTTTTTCGGTCGATGACGGGCTGCCCAGCAATGTCGCGTATGGCATGGCGCTGGAGCCCGGAGGTCGAATGCTGGTGGCCACCGGCGAAGGGCTGGGCGTCGTCGACGGCGACCGGGCCTACGGCATTTCGACGGCCCAAGGGCTGCCGCGCGGTCCTGTTCTGAGCGTGCGGGTCGGGCCGGCTGGACAGGTTTATGTCGGGACCGAGCGCGGCGTCTTCGTCGCCGGCAGTGATCTCGTGTTCAGTTCAGTGCATCCGGGGCTGGCGCGGGAAGCGGCCCAGGCGCTGTTCGTTGATAGGGACGGCACCCTGTGGGTGGGAACCATCGCCAGCGGGCTGTACCGGCTATCGGCCGAGGGACTGGACCATCTGGGCGTCGAGGATGGTCTTCCGAATGGACGCGTCGCCTCGATTCTGCGCGATCACGAGCAAAGCCTGTGGGTTAGCACCAATGCCGGCCTGGTGCGCCTGCGCGAGGCGCCGTTTCGCACCTACGCCCGGCAGGCGGGGCTGGTCGATGACTATGTCCGAACCATCATCGAGGATCGGACTGGCAGCACCTGGGTCGGCACCAGCGCGGGCCTGTCGCGATTTCGGGAGGGTCGCTTCGAGACGATGAATGACCGGCTCGGGCTGCCCGGTACCTCGATTCTCTCGCTGGCACTGGGGCGCGACGGCGCGCTGTGGGTCGGGACCTACTACAACGGCGTCGCCAAGGTCGTCGATGACCGCGTGGTGGCGGTTCTGGATGAGGCGCAAGGACTGCCGAGCAACAGCATCCGAGCCATCGTCGAAACGCCGGATGGCGTGGTCTGGGTCGGCACCTCGCGCGGTCTGGCGCGGGTGGATGATTCCGGCGTGCGCCGGTTTGGCCTGGACGACGGATTGCCCAGGGAGTTGGTCATTTCCATGCACCTGGATCAGGGCGGGCGCCTGTGGGTGGGCACGACCAAGGGCATGGCGCGGGTCGAGGGCGATCACCTGGTGACCATCGACCTCGCGGTTTACGGCGGCGCGCATCGGGTGTTCGGATTTGCCGAGGAGCCCGATGGCACCCTCTGGCTGGCCACAGATCGCGGCCTCCTGCGTCAGCGCAATGGCCGCTATTCGCACGTCGGGACCCCTCATGGACTCCCGTACGACTCGCTGTTTGCAGTGCTGGTGGACGGAGTGGGCGGCCTGTGGGTGTCAAGCAATCGCGGCGTGCTGCGTCTGAATCAGGCGCAGGCGCATGCCGCGGCCGATGGTGGGGTTGCGCCACTGGACATCGAGCGCTTTGGCGAAGGCGACGGTATGGCCAGCCCGCAGGCCAATGGCGGCAGTTGGCCGTCGGCGGTTCGCCGTGGCGATGGCTCGCTATGGTTCGCCACCGCGAAGGGTGTCGCGGCGGTGCTTCCGGGTGCGCGCAGCGCCCTGGTTGCCGAGCCGCCGCGGGTGGTCATCGAACGCATCCGGCTCGACGATGACGAAGTGCCTGCGACCGAGGTGCTGACCCTGCCGGCGGGAGCCCGCCGTCTGCAGGTCAGCTTCGCAGGGCTGACCTTCCTGCAGCCCCGCAACCTGCGCTATCGCTATCGCCTTGAGGGGTTTGATCCGGGCTGGGTTGACAGCGGATCAGCGCGTTCCGCCCAGTTCACCAACCTGCCGCCTGGTCAGTTCAGATTTCGCGTCTCGGCGGCGCAGCGGAGCGGCGAATGGAGCAGGCGCGAGGCAGCGTTCGACGTGGTCGTGACGCCCAGGCTCTGGGAGCGCGAGGGTTTCAGGCCACTGGCGGCGATGGCACTGCTGCTGCTTGCCTATGTGCTGTATCGCTGGCGCGTGCGACAGCTGCATGCAGATGGTCAGCGACTCGCCACGCTGGTGGACGTGAGAACCGCCGAACTGCGCGGCCAGGCCGAGCGACTGCAGGCGGCCGATGTCGAAAAGTCGGCGCTTCTGGCGGAACTTAAACGCCAGTCGGATGCGTCTTCCCGGCAGGCCCGTGAGGACGGCCTGACCGGACTCGCCAACCGGCGTGCGTTTGACGAAGCGCTGGCGCGCGAGTTTGCCGGCGCTCAGCGCAGCGGCCGACCGCTGTGCCTGGCGCTGCTGGATGTGGACCACTTCAAGCGCGTCAACGACGCCTTTTCACACTCGGCGGGAGACGCGCTGCTGAAGGCACTTGCCGCGATCATGCTGCGGAACAGCCGCACTGTGGATCTGGTGGCGCGCTGGGGCGGCGAGGAATTCGCGCTGCTGTTCCCGGACACCCCATTGGGCGACGCCGTGCGCATTTGCGAGCGACTCCGGGAAGAGGTGGAGGCGCTCGACGCGCAGGAGATCGCGCCCGGACTGCGGGTGACCGTGAGTATTGGGCTTGCCGCGCAGATCGGAATGTCGCATCACGAGCGCATGTTGATCCGCGCCGACGAGCGTCTCTATGCGGCCAAGCAGGCCGGTCGCAATCGGGTCATGGCGTGAGCCAATGCGGCGTCTCCGGACGCCGCATCCCGCGCTCGACCAGCAGCCTGCCGGACGTAGCCCGCCGAGCCGATTGCTGGCTGCGTGAGGACAGACAACGACAATTCGCAGGCCCATAGCAGCGCTATGGGCCAAGAATCGGCGGAAATATGAACCGCGCAGACGGATTTGCAGCCCGGCCGACCTAAGTCCGACAGGCTGCCACCGGCGCGTGCCTGTGGCCGTTCGAGACTCCCTTTGGCAAGCAGGCATCAGCGGACGGCGTCCTCCCGCCATCGAACCCGGCAACTGGCGCTCTTGATCGGCCGGAATCCGGGGCCTGTTCCAGACCCCACACCAGGCGGTGTCCGAGGACACCGCCGCAGGAGACTTTGTCATGCAATCCATGAACCCGCGCGCCGTTGCGTGCAGGACGCCGGGGCTTCGTGCCCGCGCGTCCAAACCCATCGGCCACATCCATTGGTGCAGCGCCCTACTGGTGGCGGCGATCGCTTTACCGGCGGCCGCGAACGCTCCGGACAGCGGCACCACCATGCCGTCCTCCGTCACCGCCACTGAGCTTGACCGCGTCATCGTGATCGGCCGCCGGTATAACCTGGTCGGCGAGGCGATCAGCGCTTCGGAAGGCTCCGTGAGCCAGGCCGAGATCGCCGCGCGCCCGTTCCTGCGGAGCGGCGACCTGCTTGAGTTCGTACCCGGACTGGTCGGCACTCAGCACTCGGGAAGCGGCAAGGCCAACCAGTATTTTCTGCGCGGCTTCAACCTCGACCACGGCACTGATTTTTCGACGTCCGTCGATGCGATGCCGGTCAACATGCGCACTCACGGCCACGGCCAGGGCTACACCGACCTCAATTTCCTGATCCCCGAAGCGGTCGGCGAACTGCACTACCGCAAGGGCACTTACTACGCCGATGTCGGTGATTTCTCCTCCGCAGGTTCAGCGCATTTCCATCTGGCCGACCGCGTTGATCGAGGCCTGGCGCAACTCACACTTGGCGAGGACGACTACCTGCGCGCGGTGCTGGTCGACTCGGTCGACAGCGGTGACGGCAGTTTCCTCTACGCCGTCGAGCTGAACCGCTACGACGGCCCGTGGACCGACATCAAGGAGGACGTCGGCAAGCTCAACCTGCTGCTGAAGTACAGCGCCGATCTCGGCGGCGGCCGCGGCGCGCTGACGGTGATGGCTTACGACAACCAGTGGAACTCGCCCGACCAGATTCCGCAGCGCGCAGTGGCGTCCGGATTGATCGACGAGCTTGGCTCGATCGATACCACCGTCGGCGGCGAGTCCTCGCGCTACAGCCTGTCGACCGACTGGACAGGCGCGGCGTTCGGCGGGCAATTCGCCGCCAGCGCGTACGCAATCGATTACGCCATGAACCTGTTCTCCAACTTCACTTACCTGCTGGAGGATCCGGACGACGGCGACCAGTTCCGCCAGGTCGACGAGCGGCGCATCTACGGCTTTGCGCTGTCGCAACAATGGGACATCGACCGCAGCCACTGGCGGATCGGCGCGGAAGGCCGCTTCGACGACATCGACCGGGTCGGCCTGTTTCGCACCCGCGCGCGGCAGCCGGTCGGCACGGTGCGCGAGGACGCGGTGGAAGAAACCAGCCTCGGCCTGTTCGTCGCCAACGAGTTCAGCTTCAGCGAACAATTGCGCTCCTATGTGGGGCTGCGCCACGACCGCTACGATTTCGATGTCGATGCCCAATCCCTGCCGATCAACTCCGGTCGCGCCGACGACAGCATCAGCTCGCTCAAGGCCAGCCTCATATACAAGCCGCTGGACGCGCTGGAGCTTTACGCCAGCGCCGGCGAGGGCTTCCATTCCAACGACGCGCGTGGCACCACGATCCGTGTCGATCCGGTCAGCGGCGAGCCTGCCGACACGGTCGATCCGCTGGTCGATTCCCAAGGCGCCGAACTCGGCGCGCGCCTGTATTTCAGCGAGCGCGTGCACGCCACCGCCGCGCTGTGGCGTCTGGATCTGGATTCGGAACTGCTGTTCGTCGGCGACGCCGGCAGCACGGAAGCCAGCGGGGCCAGCCGCCGCGACGGTATCGAGTTGGGCCTGTACTGGTTCGGCAACCGCTGGCTTGAGGGAGACTTCGAAGCCTCTTGGACCGATGCCGAACTCAGCGATGAGGCGCCGGGCAACAACGCAATTCCCGGCTCGATCCCGCGCGTGTTCAGTGCCGGAATCACCGGTCGGCTCGACAGCGGCTGGTACGGCACCCTGCGCGTCCGCCACTTCAGCCGATACCCGCTGATTGAGGACAACAGCGTCGAGTCCGATGGCTCCACCCTGGTCAACCTGCGCGTGGGCAAGGACTGGGGCGATCTCGGGCTGAGCCTGGACGTGCTCAACCTGCTGGATTCCGACGACCACGACATCGACTACTTCTACGCGTCGCGGCTGCCCGGCGAGCCCGCCGAAGGCGTCGAGGACATCCATTACCACGTGTTCGAGCCGCGCAGCCTGCGGCTGAGCGTGCGCTACAGCTTCTGAGTGCGCCCGCCCGTGGGTCGCGGCGCAAACTGCGGCCCACGCTTGCCGCTGACCGGCGTACGCGGATCGCTGCCGGGCACTGGCCGCTGTGGGTAACGCCATCGTTGCTCGGCATGCCGAGGACAGCGTGTTCGACGGCCACCGATACCAGCCCGCAAATGCTGCGGGCCATTTGCGGCACGCATGGCATGGCTCCAATCGTTCGGGTCAGCCTTGGGTGTTTCACCGCGCACGTGCCCCACGGTGAATAGCGCTCCCCGCACAGCGTGGAATTTGCGTCGCTGTGACGCGGCGACAACGTCTATGCGGAATCGCTCGAAACACCCTCTCCGCGAGCAGCACGGCGATTGGCAGTGCGATGAAAAAGATCGGGCTCAACGTCATCAGGACCGCGTGGAGCCTCGTCGCCGACAGGTCGCGGCCGCAACCCCGCGTGACACCCCGCCCCCGATACTGTCAGTATCGCCGCGTGATGTTGCGCAACGTCTGGACCGGACTTCGCCCCGAACAGCGATCGAAAAATCTGCGGTCGAGTTTGTGCCCCTTGCGTTTAGTGGCGCGCCGAGCGGCGTGCCGCCACTCCAGGGTTCTGCGCACCGCATTGGCAGGCTTTCTCTGTTGGAGCGCGCTGACTGCGCCAGTCATGGCGCAGGCAGACGCGGCCGGCCCACAGATTCTGCCTGCTTCCGATACGGAGGAGCTTTCTCTCGCGCCTGCAAAGGTGGCCGTGCAGCCAGTCGCTCACGACGAGGAGATCCGCCAGCGTCTGCAGAACGTCATGCAGGCAACCGGTTGGTTCAGTGCTCCGGAAGTCAACGTGGCGGACGGCGTTGTTTTTCTCAGCGGCCGAGCCGAAACTTTGGAGATCAGGAAATGGGCGGGCGACCTGGCGCGCAACACCCAGGACGTGGTCGCCGTGGTCAACCGGATCGAAGTGTCCACGCCGTCTGCTTGGGACTTCAGCGGGGCGCGGAGCGGGCTGTCAGGACTGTCGCGCGACGTGATCCGCTCCCTTCCGTTCCTGCTCGTCGCGCTGCTGATCCTGGCCATGTCTGCGGGCGCCGGCTGGTTGACGGCGCGCGGCACCCGGAAATTTCTCAGCGGGCGAATCCGGGCAAAACTCTTGCGTGGCGTGCTTGCGGGGGCGCTGGGCGTGATCGTGTTTCTTGCCGGCACCTATGTCGTCCTGCGGGTCTCCGGACTGACCCAACTGGCACTGACGATCGTTGGCGGCACTGGCCTGGTCGGCCTGGCGGTCGGCATCGCTTTCCGAGACATCACCGAGAATTTCCTGGCCAGCATTTTCCTGAGCGTCCAACGCCCGTTCGAAACGGGCGACCTGGTAGAAATTGCCGGCGTCACCGGCTACGTGCAGCAGCTGAATATCCGCACCACGGTGCTGCTGACCACCGACGGCAATCTCGTGCAAGTCCCCAACGCGGTCGTTTACAAGAGCACTCTCAAGAACTTCACGGCCACCCCCAACCGGCGCGAGAACTTCGTCGTCGGCATCGGTTATGACAGCCCGATTGATGAAGCCCAGGCGGTTGCCCTGAAGGTGCTGGTGGATCACCCTGCGGTCTTGAAGGAGCCAGAGCCCTGGGTGCTGGCCGACGACTTGGGCAAAGCAACCGTCAATTTACGGATCTACTTTTGGATCAACGGCCATGAACACAGCTGGCTGAAGGTGCGGTCTTCCGTAATCCGGCTCGTGAAGCGCGCCTATCAGCAACACGGCATCAGCATGCCTGACGAAGCGCGCGAGGTCGTCTTTCCGCGTGGCGTCCCCATCACGCTGCTCGACGGGAAGCAGGAGGCTGCGCAGGAACCTGGATCGCTCGAGTCCGCCGTCCAGTCCCCGCTTCCGGAGGAACTTGACGCGGTGTCCACCAAGGCCGAAGCGGGGCTGTCAAACGAGGCTGGCATGCTTGAGGAACAGGCCCGACAGGCCAAGCCGGTGGGCGAAGGGGAGAATCTCCTGGGGTCATCCGCCAGCGTTCGCCCCGCTAAGGTCGATTTGACCGCCGACAATGGCAACTGAGCCTTTGCCGAAAGGCGGCGCAAGGGGTCCGGGTTGGATGGCACTGATTAAGCGAAAGCGCCAAATAATCGTCATTCCGGCGAAGGACGCAATCCAGCACTTCCGGCCCGCGGCAACACTTCAACCGCACTGGATCCCGGCGTTTGCCGGGATGACGAGCCTTGAATACGTGCCATTCGGGTCCGGGTTCACTTACCCCAAGTCGGAACAATCCTGGAACGAAGCCAGACAATGCCTGGTTGTGGCAGCGTGGGTGCTTACCGACACTGCCGGGCACGCCCCGACACCCGCGCAGCGACCTGCCCGGCGTCGCCGAGCTCGAACTCCACGCCCAGACCATTGCTTACGACCCACTGGACAGCATTCAGGCCGACATCACCTCAACGATCGTCGATCTGTCTGGCAGCAGCGATAGGCGGGCCAAGCTGGGCAAGCAGCTGGGCAAGCAGCTGGGCAACCCGCTTTGCCGCTGTGGCAGCGCCGGCATCACGCATTGGGATGAGGCCGCGCCCAACGCAGCCATCGACCCCGCCTTGGTGGAGCTGCTTGTTGCTCCGCCGGAGATTCAGAAGCGGAAGAAGGATTGGGGCCGGAGACGTTCTCCGCCACGGCAACGACGTTCATGACATCGGCGGCCACAGACAGCCGGCGCTGAATGATGCTCGCCAGGCTGGCAGGCCTTGAGGGCTTGGCCGGGCGCTATCCCGACCTGCCGGCGGGGTCGACTGCCGGCGTTGCGGGGGCTGATTGTGCGGATGCCGTGAGAGCAACGAATGTTGCCGGCGCTCCGGCCTTTACGCGCCACACGTGTACCCCGGATCGGCGGCATGGATGCGCCCGCAGTCCGCCGGCCCTTGCTCCCGCAGGCCGCGCCTATCAGCGGGTTCGACTGGGCATTGGCGGGCTCGCCATCGATGCGGCGTGCACACATTTACGGCACGGCGGGGAGCGCCCCCGCGCGCAGCGCGGCCGCAGCTCAGGACGGCTCGACCAACGCGCGGGTCTCGGTCACGAGCTCGACGCAGCCAGTCGACGTCGCCCATTGCATGTGCCACGTCCCCGCGCAGTTTGATCGCGACCACCGGCACGGAGAAGCCGTAGACGCAGCCCCCAGCCCGAACACCAGCACAGCAGGCTGATGCCACGCTGACCGACGCGGAATGCCGGCAGCGTCGCGCTGCCGTCCGCCGGCAGCGCAAGTCAGCCGCGCGCTCCCGACAGCACGCCGAATGCACGTATCCGCTCGGCCGCAACCGCGCGTCAGTCCGCTCCGATTCGAGGCGTCGGGAATCGTCCCCGACACGTTTGTTGCGTGACCACCCTATTCCTTGATCATCCTTCCTGCTCCCAACGTGGCCCCGCATCCGTGCTCTTACCGTTGAAGCAGAGACGGCAATGACGCCGCTTGCTTCGCGCCGCTTGCGTCGCGGAAGCCACTACGACTCCGGAGAATTTCGTGGACATGCAAATTTCGTTGGAAGCGCTACAGCGCCGGTGGCGCGCAGGCCTGGGCGCGGCGATACTGGCTGCGGCCGGTCTAGTGATGGCTGCAAGCTCGGCGCACGCGCAGACTTGGGACCTGCACACGTTGCTCGAACCGCCCGTTCTTCCAGACGTGAATCCCACCGACCGCATGGGCTTCGGCGCCGCGGTATCGGTCGGCTCCACGCCATGGCTGGTGGTCGGCGCGCCGCTGGCGGACTGCCCGAACCTGCGCGGGTCCGGGACCATCACCGACTCCGGCCGCATCTTCATCTACAGGCGCGTAAGCGGCGTGTGGCAGTACCACCAGTCGTTCTGCGCGTCGGCACCCGTGCAGCACTCGCGCTACGGCAACACGGTGGACGTCTCGGAGTCGTGGATGATCGTCGGCGCACCCGGTGCCGCCCAAGGTATGGCGGGTTCAATCGAGATGTTCCAGCTCGACTCCAAGACGCAGCAATGGACGCGCCGGCTCACGACCGTGGGCGTGACCGGCGGCCATCTCGGTCAGAGTGTGGCGATCGACCGCGGCCTGGCCGTCGCAGGTGAGCCCGGCTTCAACGCACACCGCGGCCGTATTCGTACCTGGAAAATGTCCGGCAGCGTGGCCACCGCGCAGCCGCATTACGCGCCGGCCGGTCTCGCCAGTGCTGATCGCTACGGCGTACGCGTCGCGGTGCAGTCGAACGGCTGCGAGTTTCCAGCCTGCACGTCGTTCGCGGACGTGGTTGTCTCCCGTGACCTGACGAGGATTCATGTCGCCAGGCGCGCATGGGGTGGCTGGCAGGCCAGTCAGACGATCAATCCGCCCGCCGGCGCCGAATTTCTATGGCCCGGCTCGCTGGACGTGAGCCACTACCAGGTCCTAGCCACCCTGAACATCATGTCTGCCTCACCCCAAACCGGTTGCCAGGTGGGCCGTGCGGTGCGCGTCTTTTACCGCAGCGGCGGCAACTTCAACACCCTCGGCGACGCCTGCCCACCGCCATCGGGCGCTTCGGCCTCGTTCGGAACAGCGGTCGCGGCGGATCGCGGTACGACGGGGTTCTATGCCTCGTCTCCGGATTTTTCCGAGCAGCAGGTGGGCAGCGTCGCCACATTCGCCGGGCACCCGGGCATCGGTTACATCGATTCGGTGCAGGAGCTGAGCCTCGCGCCGACGGGGACAGGGTTAGCGCTCAACGACTTCACTGATTCGTTCGGCACGAGCATTTCGGCGCACAGCACTTACATGGCGGTTGGCGCGCCGTGGCGCCAGCCGCACATAGGCAGCGTTGGCATCGGCTACGTTGCGATCTACGTCACCTGCTGCTAGCCCGCATGTTTCATGAATTCGCGCGATGATCGCGCAGGATATTGTGCGCACATGGGACTACCGAAGGAGCGGCGTATCGGGCCATACGACCGACTGAGGAAAATCCCTTGCGCGGACAAGAGACAAGCGAGGGCGTGTGAGATTCATGAAATAGGCGGGCTAGGTGCCGCAGGGGAAATGGAGACCGAAGGCGATCAATCCGGCTCGCTGGATTGATCGCCCCGCGTCAGCGCGAGGTTGGCCTTGACACGCATTTCCGGCGCAGCCGTTCGGCTGGAATGGTCCAGTCAACGCGGACGGAGGCAATCAGGCCGAGGCAATCAGGCCGGGGCAATCAGGCCTGACAGTCCTGCCCCGCTCGTAAACACGGGCGAAGCGACACCGGGCGTCAGCAATCGAGTGAGCGCCACGCAGCGAGGCGATCGTTGCCGCCCTCGACAGCCCAACGCTCTGGCGGGCAAGACAATCTGACCCCGCGCTTCGGTGCGAAGCGGCGCCGGTCGTCACCTTCGACCGCCGCTTCGCCAAGCGCGCAGGTGTGCAGCGGCTGCAGTCGCTGATGGAATTGCAGCCTTACCGCCGCTACCCGCGCCGACGGTCTTCACCGGGTCGAAAAGTCAGCGCAAACCGTGCCTGCACTGCCACCTGTCAACGCTTAACCTGACCGTCACTGGGTGCGGCCCACGACCGGGTGCCCCGCTGGGTTGCCAGCTCTGGCGAGTTGAGGAACGTCCCCTCCAGTGTTCTGCCGGATTCGCCCTGGCGCTTCAGGGCGTCCAGATTTGGCGACCCGGCCCCAGCAGTCGCACGTTCGCACCGCGCACAGCGCGGATCGGTCAACCGTTCGCCCGGTGGCGCGTCGGGTCTGCTATCCGCCACAACTGACCGGCGTGCCGCGTGTTACTTGTTCGATCAATCGCCATCCTTGTCTGCGCCGCACTGCTTGCATTCACCGTGCCGACCGGCATCGCCGGCGCCGGCGGTCCGGTCTGGGTCACGCCTGCAGTGACTGCACCCGGCGTCACCCGGCAACTGTTCAACAGCGCTGCGGTGGGCGCGCCGGTGAGTTACCACATCTATCGGCCGCCGGCCTACAACGCTCAGCCGCAACGGCACTTCCCAGTGCTGTACTGGCTGCATGGCGCCGGCAGTGTGCTGGCGGGCATCGCCACCGTGTCCGGAATGTTCGATGCCGCGATCGCCGCTGGCCGGATCCCGCCGCTGCTGGTTGTGCTCCCCAACG